>JAJTFE010000083.1:0-3918 GCA_021298375.1 Blastopirellula sp.
CGGTCAGTTTTAGGACTGACAGTCAGAAACTGTGAGACTTGTTGGTCCGGGGGTGTGTTCTTGGCTAACGCTTAGGACCAGAGATACTCGGCCTGTCCCGCGAGCTTGGGGGCGGGAGAAGGATTTTTCGAAACCTGTAGTCGTCCATTTCAGGGGACATTCATAGAACCGCTTATGTCTACCCAGTTTGAAGTTCAGGCGTCTTCGCAAAAGCCTGTGCAATCGGTTTCGGAAATCACAGTGCGGCTGGTGGGGGATTCCGGCGACGGAATGCAGTTGCTGGGAACGCAGTTGACCAACACCTCTGCTTTGTCTGGGAACGATGTGGCAACGTTTCCCGACTTTCCGGCGGAAATTCGCGCTCCTCGGGGAACGCGGGCGGGAGTCAGTGGTTTTCAGGTCCACTTTTCCTCGGAAGAGATCTTCACACCAGGGGACGGTCTGGATGCCCTCGTGGCGATGAATCCGGCTGCCTTGGTGACCAATCTCGGGGACCTTCGGAAGCAGGGGATTCTGATCCTCAACTCGGACAACTTCGAAGCCAAGGACTTGAAACTCGCCAAGCTCAATCAAGACCCGCGGACGGACGGGAGCCTGAAAGACTATCGGGTGATTGAAGTCCCGATGACCAATTTGACTCGAACGGCGGTTGAAGGAACGGGGTTGTCGGTAAAGCAGGCTGACCAGTGCAAGAACTTTTTTGCGATGGGACTGGTGTATTGGCTGTTTGGCCGGGATGTGAAGCCGACGTTGCGTTTTATCGAGGCCAAGTTCTCTGGAAAACAGGATTTGGCTGAAGCGAATCGCAAAGCGCTGCAGGCGGGCTGGAGCTACGGCGAGACGACCGAGCATTTCGCATCCACATTTCAGGTTGCCCCCGCCCGGTTGGAGCCGGGGACCTATCGCAACGTCATGGGCAATCAAGCCTTGGCTTGGGGGCTGATGGCGGCTTCCCAGTTGAGCCACAAACAGCTCTTCCTTGGGTCTTACCCGATTACGCCAGCCAGCGATGTGCTGCACGAATTGAGCAAATACAAGAACTTCGGGGTTCGCACGTTCCAGGCGGAAGATGAAATCGCAGCGATCTGTTCGATCATTGGCGCGGCTTTTGGCGGTGCAATGGGGGTGACGACCAGCAGCGGGCCAGGGATTGCGCTCAAGGGTGAGGGGCTGGGCTTGGCCGTCATGTTGGAGTTGCCACTGCTGGTGATCAATATCCAACGCGGCGGCCCGAGTACGGGCTTGCCGACGAAAACGGAGCAGGCCGATCTCTTGATGGCCCTCTACGGTCGTCACGGCGAGTGCCCGATGCCGGTTTTGGCCGCCCGAAGTCCGGCCGACTGCTTTGATGTGGCGATTGAAGCCTGGCGAATTGCCACTCGGTTCATGACGCCCGTCATGCTTTTATCCGACGGCTACATTGCAAACGGGGCTGAGCCTTGGAGGCTGCCGAATGTCGAGAGTTTGGAAAAAATCGAAATTGTTCACCCCGGTCCTGCCGAACCTGGCCAGACGTTTCTCCCCTACCAGCGCGACGCGCTGCTGGCTCGGCCCTGGGCCTTGCCGGGAACCAAAGGATTGGAGCATCGCATCGGTGGTTTGGAGAAAGAGGACGGTACGGGCAACATCAGCTACGACCCCAAGAATCATCAGCACATGGTCAACACTCGGGCGAAGAAAGTCCAAAACGTCGCGGAGGTGATCGCTCCGCTGAGTGTCGAGGGGCCTGAGCAGGGCGACTTGCTGGTGGCAGAATCTTGATTCCCGAACTGAACATGGGACAACTGCGAATGTTGATCAATTCGCAATTTCATTTGGGGGCGAGGGGTTACAACAAGGTTCAAGGCAAGCCGTTTAACGTCAGCGAGTTGGAGGCTGCGATTGAAGCGGCCTTGGCGGGCGAATAAGCGGGCCGGGAGTTGCTCTGGCCCTGGGGGAAGACCCTGCCGAGCAGATGTGTGCTGAATCAATCATCTTCCAGCTGTTTTTAAACTGAAAAAGACCATGTCGACTGAATTGAATGTACTGAAGCCAGCGGATTACGGTTCGGATCAAGAAGTTCGCTGGTGCCCGGGGTGCGGCGACTACTCAATTCTGGCACAGATGAAAAAGGTGCTGTCCGGAATTGGGGCTCAGCCGGAGAAGACGGTATTCATTTCGGGGATTGGCTGCAGCAGCCGCTTTCCCTACTACATGAACACCTACGGCATGCACAGCATTCACGGGCGGGCCCCGGCGTTTGCGACTGGCTTGAAATGCTCGCGGCCAGACTTGGATGTCTGGGTCATTACGGGTGACGGAGATGCGCTGAGCATCGGCGGGAATCACTTTCTGCACTTGATGCGGCGAAACCTGAACCTGAACATTGTGCTCTTCAACAACAGCATCTACGGGTTGACCAAGGGGCAGTATTCGCCGACCTCACCGCTGGGGAGCGTCACCAAAAGTACCCCCCGCGGTTCGCTCGATTTTCCCCTCAATCCGATCTCGGTTGCCTTGGCCGCTGAAGCGACGTTCGTCGCCAGGTCGATCGACACCAACATCCAGCATTTGACTGAGACCTTGACTCGGGCCTCACAACATCGCGGGACTTCTTTTGTCGAGGTTTATCAGAACTGTAACGTGTTCAATGACGGCGCATGGGATTACGCCAAGGAGAAAGACGTCAAGGACGATAATCTGGTCGAATTGCAGCACGGCAAGCCTTTGACCTTTGCCAAAGGGACTCGCGGTATCCGCCTGAATGGCTTGCAGCCCGAAGTCGTCTCCCTCGACCAGGTTCCCACGGACGATTTGCTGTTTCACGACGAGTCGGCGGACAGCCCTGCTCTGGCTTATCTCCTCAGCAGGCTGCGTTACCCGCAGTTTCCCGAGCCGATTGGAGTGTTCCGCGCGGTTCAACGGCCGATTTATGATGAGCAGATTAATCAGCAGGTTGAGCAGGCGGTTGCCGAGCGCGGACCGGGGAGTCTCAACAAGCTGTTTGCCGGCGGCGATACCTGGACGGTGAATTGACCCCGCCTGAATGCCTGAAATAAGCTTTTTTCCGGCGGCGATAGCTGGACGGTGAGCTGACTTCAGCTTGAAGGCCTGAACGGACTCGCTGCTCAGCGGTAGATGTCCGGTTTTTCCGAGTTCGCGCCGCGATTCGACTGGTTTGCCAAGCGAGTAAACTGGCTGGTCAATCTGAGGGAAAACCTGGCTGCGTTCCACCGGGAAGACCTCGACCGAGGGGGACGTTTGTTCGCCCGGATTGCCCGGGCTGGACGGTAGGAGATTGGATTGTTTGGCCGGCGAAGTCATGCGAGCCTTGGAAAACGAGTCCATGATCGTCGGCTATAATCGGACCCATGAGTACCTCGCAACTGGACCGATTTCTAAAAGACCTGCGCGACGCGGCGGTAATTCCCGAGAGCGATTTGCAGCCGTTTGCAGAACGGTTTCAGGAGGGCGAACCAAAGGCCCTGGCCTTGGCGCTGGTCCAGTCGGGTCTACTCACCGATTGGCAGGCGAAGTTCATACTCAGCGGCCGCAACCGCCTGCGGGTCGGCAACTATCTTCTCCAGTAACGCCTGCGTCGCGACGACTTGGGCGATTGCTTTCTGGCGTGGCATGAGCCGTTGCACCGGCAAGTCAGGCTGCAGATCTTGCCCGAGACGCTCACCCGCCAATCGCCTGGCTTTCATGGAATCACGAATTTTATCGGCAAGTTAACGGCGCTGGATGATTCCCGGCTGGAGCATGTTTTTGACCTCGGCGAGGAGGGCGGAAGACTCTTTGTCGTCTATGAGCACTCCCTGGGCAGGCAACTCGACGCCCGCAGTTTGGCAACCTTGACTCAAGCGGAAGCGGCAGGTCTTCTGCAGGGAATTTCCAATGCCTTGGCGGCGCTGCAGACACGCGGCTTGGCGCACGGTG
>JAJTFE010000083.1:3929-16298 GCA_021298375.1 Blastopirellula sp.
CGAGTGGCGGGAGTTGGCGGGGCGATTGTTAACTCGCCACTTTCGCGCGACCGAATTTGAATCCTGGCGGAGCCTTTTGGATGCTGCGGTCGACGAACCTCAAGCCCTTGGCGAATTGGCCAAGCGAATCGAACAGTGGCGGCGCGAATTGCGAGTCGTTGCAGCGGAGTCGGACCTGGGACTGGAGTCTGAGCACCCTGTCGGGACAAACGCTCCTGAGGCGGTCGCCGAGCCAGCCAAGCCGCGGCCGGACCAGTCGCGATCGCTGAATCGCTCGGTTCCCGCCGCCAAATCGCGGGACCAGCGTGAGTCGCGTTCCGCATTGGGGAAAAAAGCTGGGAGTCGAAAGAGTTGGCTGCAACTTTATTCGCTGGTTGTCGCTGTGCTCGCTGCGGTTGGCTTGCTCGGTTACGTGCTCTGGCGGTTTTTGCCCGGCGAGCCCTCAGCCAACAAGACGAGCACCGCGCGTGTGGAATCCAAGGAATTGGTCCGGTCGCCGATCAGCCAGCCCGATAGGCTAGGTTCGGCCCCGGCATCGAATCCGCTTCTGCCGGAAAAAACGGAGCCAGTTCCCGAGGGTGAATTGGTTCCGCCCGGGCTGGCGGAATCGCTCCAGCCAATTGCCGGGGGCGAGCCGAGGCAACCGCTCGACAGCGGTGTGGGGAAACCTGCGGTGGTGCCCGAAGCGGCTGCTGGGGGGATGAAGCAGGAAAAAGATCCATTTCAGATACCGGCGAAAAAATCTGGACGAGGGACAACTGGTGAGGTCGAGAATCAGAAAGGGCTCAAGCCATCTGGTGAGCCGTCCTCGGCTGCGGGGGATCTGAATCAGGGGGAGAACCCGCTCGCCGGCCAACCGATGAGCCAACCATCGGTGGCGGTGCTGAGTGGATTTCCGCCGGCAGTCGGATTGGGCAATCCGGGAGATGCTGCGCGAACGCTGGGGCCTTTGCCCAACCTGACTGCTGGGCAATTTGCCCTGCAGTTGCAGTACGACCCCGAGACGGTTGCCAAGAGTCGAATCGTGTTCGAGCTTCAGCCCGCGCCGGAGAAGGCCAGTTGGCTGGTGGTGAGCCGCAAAAAGGCCGGGGACAGCGAAGCCCTGCCTGTGGGCGAGTTTTCGCTGGTGGAAGGGAGTTTGCAGTTTCGCTGGGCGGAAGGCTTGGACCCCAAGTCCAGCGCTACGAGTTTGAGCAATTGCCTGCTCAAGATCGAACCATTAAACGGGACGGCTGTGATGACTGCGCTCCGCGAACCGCTCTTGATTGAAGGCTTTCAATTGGATGAGAAGACATTAAAAGCTGAAGTGAAGTTCGATTTGCCGTCCTCACCCAATCCGGACAGCATTGCGGTGGTCGTGGGACCGTTCCCCAAACAGGGAGTCTGGGCTGAGGCGTTGGTGTTGAACGAGAATTTTGAGGGACGCCAGCCCGCAGTCGTCGTCTTTCGTCCGCTACCCGATGAACAACTCTTTGGATTGACTGTAGAGAGGCGTTGGCGGGGGAAGGCAGAATTGAATGCGGCTTGGGCGTTACAAGTTCCTGAATCATTCGATAACTTCGAACGCGGCTGGGTCCCAGTTCGGCAAAGCGATGTCCAGATTCTGGTTGAGGACATCGCGACGGCATACACTCAAAGCGTCGGCGTTTCAGACGCTGCGACCCGGGCCTCCGAGGATGCCCCGTTTGGCAGCAAGACGAAAATGCGAAATCTGGCGACCGAGGCCAAAAACACCATGCTGAAACTGAAGGCGAGGCACGATTTAATCGGGGTTCATCAGGAAAAGCTCGCTGGGATTCGCAGCAGTGGCATTCCACTCCGGTTGATTTATCGAATTGCCGAGCGGGAACTCGTTCTGGCGGAAACCACGGCTGCCAGAGAGGCGACTGCTGCCGTCGAGGCAGAGAGCAAACTGCCGCCGGAGAAGGAAAAGAAAAACGAAGCAAAGGGGAGATGAAGTAAGTTGAAGAAAACGAGAATTGGCATTGTCGGGGGAACGGGATACACAGCCAGCGAGTCATTGCGGCTGTTGCTGCGGCATCCCCACGTTGAAATCTCCAGGCTGACCTCTCGCACCGATATTGGAGTGGATGTCGAGAAGGTTCACCCCGCGTTGCGGGGGCGGGTTCCGCTTGCGTTCACGGAATATGGACTGGATGATTTCCGCGGTGAAGTTGATGTTGCATTCTGCTGCCTGCCGCACGCGGCATCCTCGCCGATCGTGCGGGAGTTGGCGGATGCGGGGATTCGAGTTGTCGATTTCAGCGCGGACTATCGCCTGGACGACATCGCTTCTTTTCAGCGGTGGTACCAGGCGGAACACGCCGATGCGGCGAGATTGGGAAAGGTCCCTTACGGCTTGCCGGAATTGTTTCGCAAGGAGATTCGGGCCGCGGAGGTGGTCGCGAACCCAGGGTGTTTTCCAACGACGGCGATTTTGGCCCTTGCTCCGCTGGTCTCCGCGGACCTAATCGACCCAGAGGATATCGTGGTTGATTCCAAGACGGGGGTCTCGGGTGGAGGCCGAACACCGAAGCTGAGTTTTCATTTTCCCGAGTGCAACGAGTCCGTGGCAGCCTACGGTGTGGGAACACATCGGCACTGGCCGGAGATTAACCAGATTGTGGGCCGTGCGACCGGCAAGCCGATTTCCGCAGTGTTCACTCCGCATCTGATTCCGATGGACCGCGGGATTCTCTCGACGATTTATGTCCGGCCCGCAGTTGGCGTGACAGCATAGCGAGCGTTGGAAGTGTTGCGGCAGGCTTATGCCGAGGAGCCGTTTGTACGAGTCACGTCGGAACTCCCGGCGACAAAAGATGTCTCGGGAACGAATTACTGCGACTTGACCGTTCGTGAATTGGGAAATCGTCTGGTTGTGGTCAGTGTGATTGATAACCTGATCAAGGGTGCTGCGGGAGCGGCAGTCCAGAACCTGAATGTAATGTGCGGCTATCCCGAAACGCTGGGCTTACTCTAGTTGCCGCCCAAACGCAGGGGAGCGGAGAAGCGGTGTCGAAACAAGTAATGAGGAGTCCATGATGGACGAGCGGAAGAGAGTGCCTCGAGGATTTCGATTTGGTACCGGGCGATTACGCCGACCGCCACGCTGCGGGCGATTGTGATCAATTCGGGGAATGCGAATGCTTGCACCGGTGCCCGGGGCGTAGCGGATAACGCGGAAATGGCCAGCCAGGTGGCCAGCGGTCTTTCGGCTCTCTCCACGCAGAACGTCGCTCGCGAGCAGGTGTTGGTGCTTTCGACCGGGGTGATTGGGCAACACCTGCCGATGGAGCGGGTGCGGCGGGGAATCGAGCAGTGCCTTGGCCATTTGGAGGCTTCTGGCGATGGATTTGCAGCCGCAGCCAAGGCCATCCTGACGACCGACCACGGCCCCAAGACGGCCGCGATTGAGCATGAATCCGGGTTTGCGATTACTGCGATGTGCAAGGGCGCGGGGATGATTGGTCCCAACATGGCAACGATGCTCGGAATCATCACGACTGATTTTGCCCTGACCCCACAAACGGCCGACGCCGTCTTGCGGCAGGCAGTGAATCGCTCCTTCAATCGAATCTCGGTCGAGGGGCATACCAGCACCAATGATGCTGTCCTGTTGCTTGCCCCGCTGGCGAAAAGTCCACCGCCTGCTCCCCAGGTCGCCGTATTTCAAACAGAACTGAATCGGCTCTGCATTGATTTGGCAAAGCGGATTCCGACCGATGGCGAGGGTGCCCAGCACTTGATTCACATTCAAGTGCAAGGGGCTGGGGATGATGCCGGTGCCGATCGGATGGCGCGGGCGATTGCCTTGAGCAACCTGGTCAAGACGGCGGTGGCGGGCGGGGATCCCAATTGGGGACGGATTGTTTCCGCGGCTGGATACTGCGGAGCGAATTTCTCGGTGTCAGAGACGTCCTTGCAACTGAATGGAATCGAGGTGTTCCGCGAGGGGCAACCGACGGACTTCGACCGCAAGCGAGCCAGTCAGTCAATTAAACAGAATCGGCTGACGGAAATCCTGCTGACGGTTGGCTCAGGTCCCGGTAGTTCAGAACACTGGACCAGCGATTTGACTGTCGAATACGTCAAGCTGAACGCTGAATACACGACATAACCACGAAGTCACAGAACGCTTCAGACGACAAACGTCTGAAGTGACAGGGCCAAAAGGCAAGGCTGCTGGCCGAACAGGCGAAGTTGCTGAGTTCGGCGCGGATCGTTGGCTCGGGGAGAGAGTGAGGCAGGCTGGCGGTTGTTCCCCGTCGGGTTCGCCACCTCACTGAGCGGCGGCACTGAGCGGCGAGATCCCGGGAGGGGCGCTGCTCCCGGCGAATGCCGGCAACTGAAAGGCAGGGCCGGAAAACAAAAACAGCCGGGAGATTTCCCGACTGTCCTCGCGTTTTCTGTCCTCGCGTTTTACAGTGAGCGTTACTGTTCAGTGTTTCCATCTCGGGGGATTGACCCCAGAGCATGACTTTGGCGGAGTGAAAGGCCTTCGGGCAAATTGACGCTCAGCCCGGCGTGGCGCGACGTGGCCCTGTTTGATTCGGCGACTGGGACTGCGGGGCAATCAGCCGGTTAGAGGAGAGAGCGGTCAGGAGGCTTCGCCTTCGAAGTCGACGTCTTCCCCTTCGTTGAATTCGTCTCGATAACCTTCCTCGAGGTGCCCGAATTCTTCATGGAATTCAGCGCCGTATTTGTCGTCTTCGAGCGCGTATTCGCCTTCAATTTCTTCCTCGAAATCGTCGTCGAATTCCTCATCGAAATCGTCTTCCTCGAACTCGGCCAAGACATCGTCAGCCAAGTCTTCGGGAGTTCCGGTATTCGGGGTGAGGTCCCCGAAGTCTCCAAAATCATCATCTTCGTCCAGTGGATCGGACGCGAAATCGTTGCTCATGTGCACCTCCGAGCCAATATTATTGCCCGTGGGTCAAAATTTGGGTAGGTCGCGGCCCCGCGCCGGTAGCAAAAGTCGGGAGTTGGCGTGATTTGTCAGGCATAATCGCTACGCGACAGGAAAAGCCGCCGGGGCGATGCCTGAGTCGTTTTCCGGCCCCGTGTCCGGCGGTTTGGGCGCTATGCGAGCCCCTGTCGGCAGGAAAAAGAAAAATGGCAGGCCGCGGCACCTTGCCACGACCTGCCAAGCACGGGGGGTGAGAAAGTCGACAGTCAAGTCTGCTGCCGTACTGAAACCATAGTTCAGGTTCCTTCCCGACTAGGTCCCAAAATCTGCGCGTGGCGTCCGTTTTCCGAGAGCGGAGCGCGGACTCGAGTGGGGTCGTGACGGTCAGGCCGATTAAGTGCCATTTCCGACGATTTTTCCCGCTTGGTGAACCTGTCCGAGAGTTGCTCGCTCGGACTTTGGTCGAAGCGAATGCTTGGGAATCTGTTTCCCGGCGGGGCAGCGGTCTGGCGGTCCATTTACAAGGCTGAGCCGTTTGGCGATATTTTGAGGTTTTTGCCGGCTCTGCGGGGCCTGTTTCGCCTGTCAAAAATTGGGGAGTGGAATGTTCCAACCTGTCGAAACCAATGTGAGTTTTCCCCAGCTGGAAGAGCGGGTTTTGGAGTTTTGGCGGCAGGCAAAAATCTACGACCGTTCGCTCGAGCAGCGTCAAGGCGCTCCGAGCTTTGTCTTTTTTGAAGGGCCCCCGACGGCGAACGGCAAGCCCCATCCGGGGCATTGTCTGACCCGCGCGATGAAAGACCTGTTTCCCCGGTATCGCACGATGCGCGGTTATCGTTGCGAGCGGAAAGCGGGCTGGGACACGCATGGCCTTCCGGTCGAGGTCGAGGTCTGCAAAGAACTCGGAATCCATTCGAAGGAGGAAATTGAGGCTTACGGCGTCGAGCCCTTTATACAAAAGTGCCAGAAAAGTGTCTGGCAGTACATGCAGCAGTGGGAGCGGTTGACGGAGCGGCTCGGCTTTTGGATTCACCTCGACCGGGCCTACGTTACCTATCACCAGAGCTACGTCGAGTCGGTCTGGTGGTCGCTTACGAACTTGTTTGATCGCGGTTTGCTCTACCAGGGACACAAGATTGTCTGGTGGTGGGCTCAAGGCGGAACCGCGCTCAGCAGCGGCGAGGTCGGGCAAGGCTACCGCTCGGTTGCCGATCCCAGCGTGTTCGTGCTCTTCCCCTTGTTGGAGCGACCGGGGACCAGTCTGCTCGTCTGGACGACAACTCCGTGGACACTGCCCAGTAACCAGTTTGCCGCGGTTCATCCGGAAATCGTTTACGCCACCGTGCGGGACGAGCAAACTGGGCAGCGCCTGATTCTCGCTGAGGCTCTGGTCGAGGCAATCAGCCAGAAGGTCAAGCGACCGCTGGTAATCGAGTCGACCTGCCTGGGCCGGGAACTGATCGGGTTGCGATACGAGCCTCCGTTTGACTTTTATTACCGTGAACAAGGAGCAGCCACAGGGCGTTTGAAGGCCGGTGGGCAGCAACATCTCGCCTGGAGAATTGTCGCGGCCGACTTTGTGACCACCGACAGTGGTAGCGGGGCGGTTCACGAAGCGCCGGCTTTCGGAGAGGTCGACTTCGAATTGCTGCAAGCTGAACGGGAGAGTTTTGTCGACGGTGAAGGACCGGCGATGATTTGTGCGGTTGCGGCGAATGGTCGGCTGACCGGCGAAGCCGGCGAGTTTGCCGGCCTCTGGGTCAAGGAGGCGGACAAGCCAATCCTCCGCAAATTGAAGGAGAATGGGAAGCTGTTTCATCAGGAGCAGTACGTTCACGAGTATCCGTTCTGCTGGCGGGCTGAAAATGATCCGCTGATTCAGTATCCCCGGAAAAGCTGGTTCATTCGCACGACCAAATTCAAGGAGCGGATGCTCGCCAACAATGCCCTGATCAATTGGCTGCCAGAGCATATTCGCGATGGCCGCTTCGGTAACTTTCTGCAATCGAATGTCGATTGGGCGCTCTCCCGCGAGCGTTATTGGGGCACTCCCCTGCCGATTTGGGTTTGCGAGCAGACGGGCCAGATGGAGGCTGTATCCAGCTACGCCGAACTGCTCGCCAAACCAGGCGCTGCGGGGGAGGACGTTTGGTTGCAGGCGAAGGCGGCGAATCCGGAGCTGGTTGACGATCTCAAGGTCCACAAGCCTTACATCGACCACATCACCTATGATTCGCCCTATGCCAGTGGTTCGCGAATGCGGCGGGTGAGCGAAGTGATCGACTGCTGGTACGACAGCGGCGCCATGCCCTTCGCCCAGTGGGGGTATCCGCATCGCAACCAGGAACTGTTTTCACAGCAATTTCCGGCCGACTTCATCAGCGAAGCCCTCGATCAAACGCGGGGCTGGTTTTACAGCCTGCTTTCCATCAGCACGATGCTGTTTTCGCCGGACGAAAAGCAAATCATCAATCGCCAGGAGGCGGTGCCGTCGGTCGCCTATCCCCATCCGTTTCAAAACTGCATTGTGCTCGGGCTGATGCTGGCCGAGTCAAATGTCTGCCTGAGTTGCGGAAAGCGAAATCTGGAAGAGCTTCCCAAATGTCCCGGCTGCGGCGGGAAGCTCGAGCGCCGAACGGAGAAAATGAGCAAAAGCCTGCGGAATTATCGGGAACCGCAGGAGATTTTTGACACGCACGGGGCCGACGCGCTGCGGTGGTATTTTTATGCCAACCAGCCACCCTGGAACTCGATCGTCTACAGCGAGCGGGCGATCAAGGAAAGTATTCCTGAATTCCTCCTGCGACTCTGGAACGTTTACGGCTTTTTTGTGCTCTATGCCAATCTCGACGAATTCAATCCGGCCGCCGAGTTGCCCGGCGACGCTGGACAGCTGGACCGCGCGGTCTTGCAGAAAGCTGAAACGTGGCGCGATGTCCAGCAGCGCGAGGAATTGGACCGCTGGGTTCTCGCCGAACTCGACGCGACGATCGCTGCCGTAACGACCGCTATGGACGCCTATGACAATTATGGAGCCTGCAGTCGTTTGTCGAGCTTTGTCGACATGCTCAGCAACTGGTATGTCCGCCGCAGCCGCGAGCGGTTCTGGAGTAACGACAAGCGTGATCGGGACAAGCTGGATGCTTACTGGACACTCTACGAATGCCTGCTGGTGGTGAGTCGCCTGATTGCTCCCTTTGTGCCGTTCACTGCGGAAGCAATCTGGCGAAATCTGACCGGGGGCTTTCCCGGGCGGGCTTTGGAAAGCGTGCATTTGGCGGATTATCCCAGTGCCGCCGAGGGCTCGGATGGTGAACTGCGCGTGCGCATGAGCCTGCTGCGGGAAATCGCCTCGCTCGGCCGCGCTGCCCGAATGGAATCAAAATTGAAGGTGCGGCAACCGCTGGCTGAAGTGACTGTGGCCTTGAATGATCCGGCTCAGCAAGCTTGGCTCGCAGCCCATGACTCCATCGTCCGCGACGAACTGAATGTGAAGCAAATCCGGTTCACTGCAGACGCCGCCGAGTTTGTGACTTATCAAATCCAGCCGAACTTTAAACGCTTGGGACCCCTGGTTGGTCCGCTCCTGCCCAAGCTCAAGGCGACGCTGCAGCAAGCCAATGGGGCTCAATTGCTGGCTGACCTCAATCGAACCGGCAAGGTTCGAATCGACTTGGGCGAACGGCAACTAGATCTGGGAAGCGAGGATATTCAGGTCCGGATGCAGGCGAAAGGCGGATGGGCGGCAGCTCAGGGAGCCGCTTGTGTCGTGGTGCTCGATACCAAGCTGACTGACGAACTCGTTGCTGAAGGATATGCCCAAGACGTCAAGCGATTGGTTCAGGATCTGCGCAAGCAACGCAAGCTGGAGTTCTCCGATCGAATCCGCTTGAGTCTGTGGACGGACTCCGCTGAATTGAAGGCTGCGGTCGAGCACTACGCGGAGTATCTTCGCCAGGAGACGTTGGCCTTGGAAGTTGTCTGGCCGGATCGGGAATCGGCGTCGGCGGTCACTCAGGAAATAGGGGACTATCGACTGCTGATTGACTTGGAGGTGGTGCGGTCGGCTTGAGACGATGGCAGGAACCTGGCGTCCGTGGGGGCTCTGGTTGCAACGAGGATTCGACGGAGAGTCGATGGAGCAGGCAATGACAACTGAACGAAGTCGCGCACAGCGCCTGGCGGTGTTGATTTCCGGTTCGGGAACGACTCTGCGGAACTTGTTGCAATGGCAAACGGCAGGCAAATTGGCGGCGCAAATTGTTCTGGTCGGGTCCAGTTCAGCGGATGCTGCCGGATTGCAGTATGCTGCGGCGGCCGGGATCCCCTGTTTTGTCGTCGATCATCGAACGGTCCGAGATGAGGTCGAGTTCAGCCGGCAGATTTTCACGCGTTGTCGCGAGTTGACGGTCGACTATGTGGTGCTCGGCGGGTTTCTGAGAAAGCTCCGCATTCCGGCGGATTTCGAGCGTCGCGTAGTGAACATTCACCCCAGCTTGATACCCGCCTTTGCGGGCAAGGGATTCTATGGTCGCCGGGTCCACGAGGCGGTTTTGCGGCAAGGCTGCAAAGTAACTGGCTGCACGGTTCATTTTGTCGACGACGAATTCGACCACGGTCCGATCATTGATCAAGCCGCGGTTCGCGTGCAGGACTCGGACACGCCCGAGACATTGGCTGCGCGGGTCTTCGCCGCCGAGTGTGAACTCTATCCCGCGGTCATCAACCGCTTGGCGGGAACCGAGTAAATGCGAGACCCAGCCGGAATTGAATCAGCGCGCTGTGTCGAACCGCTGGGGCTGGAATGATGCTAGAATCGGCGCTCGGGTGGAACGGCCCGGTTGCAGGGTTGTCGGCAAGCGACAGCTGGCAGCCAAAGTCCGAGTTTGGCGATGGCGAGTTTGGAGGAGATAGCCGACGGTGAGTATTGAGACGGTGAGTATTGAGTTGAGAAAGCAATTGTGTGAGATTGGCCGTCGGATGTATGACCGCCAGTTTTGTGCGGCCAACGAAGGGAACTTGAGTTGCCGACTCTCTGATGACGAAGTGCTCTGTACCCCTTCCCTGCACTGCAAGGGATTCTTGCAACCGGACGATCTCTGCACCGTAGACCTGCAGGGAAACCAGTTGTCGGGGACCCGCCGGCGGACAAGTGAAATCCTGCTGCACTTGGAAATCTACCGTCAGCGCCCCGACGTGCGAGCTGTTGTTCACTGCCATCCCCCCCACGCCACAGCGTTTGCAGTCGCCCGGGAGCCTATTCCGATGGGGGTTCTTCCCGAGCCAGAGGTGTTTTTGGGTGAAGTTCCGCTGGCCCCATACAAGCGGCCCGGGACGCAGGAGTTCGCTGAAACGATCGTTCCGTTCGTTCACAAAGCGAATACGATCATCCTTTGTAACCATGGCACCGTCAGTTACGCGGCCGACTTGGAGCACGCCTTTTGGATGACTGAGATTTTGGACGCCTATTGCCGGATTTTGCTCAATGCGCGGCAATTGGGACAGGTCCACTGGTTCACTCCCAAGGAAAACAGAGAGTTGCTTGATTTGCGGTTACAGTGGGGCTTTGAAGACCCGCGAGTGTCCGCCGGAATTCCCGATGAGCAGCTGGCCGAGCACCCCACATCTTCACGACTCTGGAAACAGTTGGGAGCAGATCGCAGGGCTTTCCCGCGTCCTTGAGGTTCGGTGCCGGTAAGCTAAATGGACCCCGTTGCGGCTGTTTCTTGAACGGCTGCCGTGGAATTTGGCTCAGAATACGCGGATCAGTCCGAGCCGTTCAGCGTTGCGGCGAGCGTGCCCTTGAATGGCTTCTGGAGGGTTCCTGAGTGACTCCGGACGCGGATAAGCGGTTGGCATGCAGTGAGGGCCCGATTTGGGTGCCCCTTCGCATCGCTTAGGATTTCCGCGTTCGAGCCGAGGCCAATCAAGGCCAGGGCGACTCGAAACAAAAAAAGGGCCCGGCTACGATAGCCGGGCCCTTTTGGTGTGGTCGTTTTCCTGTTTGCAGGTTCGTTAAACCGGCGCGACCAGGTTTCCAAATTTCGAGGTGTCACTCAAGACCTTGAATCGCTGATTCACTGTTGTCGACTGGGCGTAGATGTCAGTCAAGTCGATGTTTTGAATCGTTCCGCCCAGCGGGCCAAAGCGAAGAATCTCAATGCCCCATCCGCCCCACTGCTGATTGGTGATGCGAACAGTGCCATCGACCAGGTCAGAGTTGTCGAGCGACAGGCTGATGATCAGGTCGCGACCTTCCCGGCGGAAGCGGAAGTCTTGGGAGAAGTTATCAAGAGTTCCCGAGGAATCGAATCGCAGTGTATCGCGTCCGCCCAGTCCGTCCTCCCGAACGGTGTCGTCTCCATCGCCAAGGCGATAGATGTAGAGGTCGTTGCCTGCGCCGCCCATCAGCAGGTCGTTTCCGCCCTTGCCAGTGATCGTGTCTCGTTCCAACCCGCCGCTAATCTGGTTGGGCAAATGATTGCCCGTCAACGTGTCGGCGAAGGCGGAGCCAATCGCATTCTCAATCAGGGTGTTTTCCAGCGGAATGCTGAGGCGAACTTCCGCAGTTACAGTCGTTGTACCCCCCAGATTGCTGAACGAACCAGGGGTCAGATCGATCTGAGAAGCTTGCATGCCCGCGGCAGAAAGCGTGTCAATTCCGCCGGCGTCGAAGAGTGTTCGCAGCAATCCTGTCTTGTTGCCGAAGTAGTCCCAATCATAGAGTGTGTCGCCGAGGCGAGTTTCCTTGTTCGGGCCGTAAAGTGATTCCAGGGCGTACGTGTCATAAATCATGTAGTCGCCCGGAATCCGTGCACCCGGGAGGCCGTAGATCGTGTTTTCGCCATTGTTTGTTGCTTGCGGCAGACGGGGAACGCCGTCCGGGTTGCCCAAGCCGAGTGTCGTGCCAATTGCACCCAGCATGATTCCGTAGAGTTCTGTATCCTGGGCCCAGGAACTGAGGTTCAACCAGTTCGGAAATTCGGAATCCAGCCAGTAGTTGTTCAAGACGATATCGCCGCCTGAGGGCTCTTCGATCGGGTCATTAGGCCCGAGTGCGATCAGGGTTGCGGGAGGTTCGCCTTCTACAGGCTCGTCGCGGAACAGCCCAAACCGCAACACGCCACCTTGACCACCGTAAATGTAATTTGCGGGGTCCGGGCCAAAGGAGCTGTCTGGGACTTCAAGGAAGGTCACATCCAGGCGAGAACCCACATCACTCAAAATGTTCCGCGTGGCGGTTCGCAGGTCGGCGGTAAAACGGCTGAATGTCCCACCGTCACCCCAAATGAGGCTCCCCGGAATATCGTCGTTGTTATCGCCCGGGAACTCTGGATCGATGTCGTAGCCCGGTTGTTGTTGCATGAAGCTGTAGGTGATTACCTTCGAGCGGGCACCGGTTGCGGTGAACAACCAGTCACCCCAATCATTGAATCCATCTTCATCCGGGTCGGGGGCAGCTT
>JAJTFE010000084.1 GCA_021298375.1 Blastopirellula sp.
TTGGGTCTCGCGGACGGGGACCGCATCGAGCAAGTCAGTTTGAAAAGAAATCACGACTTCCAGGAGCAGGCATTCGGTCGACTCCGCCACTGTCAGATTGGGGAGCCATTCCGCGGTCTCGTGCAGTCGCCAGCAGAGCGAAACGCTGGTCGGCAACTCCTTGGTCGCGGCGTAATTCAAATGCAGATCGCCCCGCCGCGCGAAGCTCTCCGCCGCTTGATAGGAACCCGCGGCCAGCGTCGGCAAGGCAAAAATTTCCGCTCTGAGTTCCGCTTCGGCCGCTGAGTAGGGTTCGGAGCCCGGGGGTTGGGGATTTCCGGTTTCGGGAATGGTTTTCCGGGCGACGACCGCTCCGCGTTCAGGATGGCGTGGATCAATGGAACAAGTCCACGTTCCCGATTGGAAGTCGAAGCGTTCTTCCGCTGTGCGCCAATGACGGTTCATTCCGGTTCACTCTGTTTCTGCTGGAACTCTCTCGGGTCCTATTACCATGCTGCAAAGTTTATCGGCCTTGCACAAGCTGGGCGCCGAGGTGAAAAAATGTTTCGGCCAGTCAATCCAATTGCAGCAGCGGCTGCAATTCGGCATGCAATTCGCGAGTCGCGGTGGCAACAAATCGGGGGTCAGCCCAATCGATTGGTCCACCTTCGAGATGCGTTGCAAAGGCCCCGGCCTCTTGGGCAATCAACATGCCTGCGGCGATATCCCACAGATTGAGCGTCGAGCCCCAGTAGCCATCGAGGCGGCCCGCGGCGACATAGCAGAGATTCAACGCTGCCGACCCGAGTCTCCGGAGCGTGGCGTGTCTGACCACTCGATTAAAGCGGCGGAGTTCGGCCGTCTCGGCTGTGACTTGTGAGGGAAAACTGAAAACAAGCAGCGACTGGCGCAGGCTGCGACAGCGACTGGGGTGAATTGGTTTTCCATTCCATTCGGCCCCGCCTCCTTTGAACGCCGTGAACGTCTCCCTGAGCCAGGGATCATGAACGACACCCACCACTGGCTCTCCCCGGTGCAAGAGGGCAATTGAGACACTGAACGAGGGAAGCTGGTGCACGAAGTTCTTGGTGCCGTCGAGCGGGTCGATTACCCAGCAGTAGTCGCTGGCCCAGTTCGCTGGACGATCCGACTCCTCGCCCCAGAAGAGGTGGGCTGGAAACTGCTGGAGCAGACTCTGCTGAATCAAGGCCTGCGAAGCGTGATCAGCCTCGGTGACGAGGTCGCCGGGAGACTTTTCTCGAACGGCGACCCGTCCCATGGCTTCCATCAACAGGTGGCCAGCGGCAGCGGCTGCGGAGTGAGCGGCACTTAAAAATCCACGCAATTCGTCGGGCTGGGACCCCAATACAGGCTCCTTTTTGGTGATTGTCGAGGCGCGTGAAGCCCCTGCCTCACAGGCAAAAATGTGAAGGAAATTTCTCGAATTTTCTAGACTTCGAAAGCGGGACTGTTAAGATTTTGATCGAGCAGCCGCGGATTCGCAGGCTGCTCAATCGGCCTCTTCTCTGTTCCGGCCCCGCCGTGTTGCGCAAGCAATCGGTGGGGTTTTTTTGTAGTTATTGGTTGCCGCTGTTCTGCTGCGGCTCTCTTTTCGGGCTGCACGGCGCCTGTTTTCAAAACGGTTGCGAAGGCCGACAACGCAGGTTAGCCCAAGCACGCGGAGTAGCCCACGCGACACTGGCCATTCCACGCGACACTGTACAGCCCGCGCACTCGGCACCGTCCGCTGACAGTCCGCAGCCGGATACGGAGAAGCTCGGCCGGACTTGCTTGGCGCTCCAACGTCTCTCCGCGAGGAGCAGTATGGCGGGCGAGGAGAAGTTTGGCGAGTTGAGCGGGGCTCCTGCCTTCAGTTCCCGGCCAGTTTCAGGCTCAACTGCGTTCCTGTTCTCACTCGACTTTTTTTGCGGACCTCCCGGTCGTCTTGAGGTAATTCGGGTGATCGGCCTTGCCGGTCATTTCGTAAAGAAAACGACTGGGAATTGTCGGCCGGGGTTTACCCCATTTCATCCGCGAGAGGCTGAGTGAGAGCGTCAGCCGTTCTTCCGCTCGCGTGACGCCGACATAGGCGAGTCGTCGCTCTTCGTCGACACCTTTCTCATCATCCTCCAGACTGCGGTGGTGCGGCAGAATTCCTTCTTCGAGGCCGACCAGGTAGACTTCGGGAAACTCCAGTCCTTTGGCACTGTGCAGCGTCATCAGCACGACGGCGTTTTTATTCAGTTGCTTTTCCTTGTCGTCATTGGCGTCGCGCTCGCCCAGCAGCATCTGATCGAGGAACTCGCCGAGCTTGGGTTGTTTGGCTTCTTGAACGTATTGTCCCAATGAATTGACGACCTGCTGGACGGTGTTCATGCGGGCGGTGCGGTCGTCCGGTTCGCTGTAGAGCCGATTGATCTCCTGTTCGTAGTTGACGTCCACGATCAGGCGGTTGACGGCGTCTACCAGAGATTGCTCGGCAATCCTGCGGGCGTTCAGCAGGGCGGCGGCGAGATCGTCGAGCCCTTTGTGAGCCGCACTGGGGAGGCCGCTGGGGCGCTCGTGCGGGGTGAAGAGCATTTGGGTGATGCTGACGTTGGATTTCCGCGACTGTTGCTGCAGAGCTTCCAGTGCCGACTTGCCGATGCCCCGGGCCGGACGATTGATGATTCGCAGCAGGGGCAGGTCGTCTTGCTCACCATCCAGCAATCGCAGGTAGGCGATCGTATCCTGCACTTCCTTGCGATCGAAAAACGACATGCCGCCGACGAGCACGTAGGGGATTTTGGCTTTCCGCAAAGCGGCTTCAAAAGGCCGTGGCTGTTCGTTGGTTCGAAAGAGGATCGCGAAGTCGCGCGGCTCGCGCTTGTGGTTGGCCATGCGTGAAACGATCGAGGCGACTGTTTGCTCGGCCTCTTTCGTTTCGTCGGGGAACTGGAGGATTTGCGGAGGCTCGCCCCCCTCGCGGGACGGGCGGAGGATTTTGTCATGCCGGACGCGGTTGTACTTGATCAGGCGATTGGCGAGGGTCAGGATTTCGCTGGTCGATCGATAGTTATCTTCCAGCCAGATGGTTGTCGCCGTGGGCCAGTCGTTTTTAAAGCCGAGGATGTGAGCGACCTCGGCTCCCCGCCAGCCGTAGATCGATTGGTCATCATCGCCCACGACACACAGATTCTGGTGCGCTTGGGCGAGGGCCCGGACAATCCGATACTGGCTGTCATTGGTGTCCTGGTATTCGTCGACCAGAATAAAATCAAATCGCTCCGCCTCGCGCTCGCGCACGTCGCGATCTTGTTCAAACAGTCGCTCGGTCAACAGCAACAGGTCGTCGAAATCGACTGCTCCCAGCGTGCGGAGTTGTTGCTGGTACCGGCGGTAGCCGATCGCGGCGACGGTCGAGCGGTCGTCGTCGGCCAGCGATTCGGCATCATCGGGATGAATGCGGCGCGATTTCCAGGAGCTGATTTGAAACAGCAACTGATTGGGCGCAAGGACGGCATCCGAGACATTGATTTCGCGCAAGACTTTCCGGGCCAGGCTCTCCTGCTCGCCGCCGCAGTAAATCTGGAATTTGGGGGGATATCCCAAAAGCTCGATGTTCCGCCGCAGAATTCGCACGCAGAGTGAGTGAAAGGTCGTGATGAGCGGCTTGGCCTTGGACTTCTTGGGGAGCAGTTTCCCCAGCCGCTCCTGCATTTCGTTCGCGGCCTTGTTGGTGAACGTGACTCCGAGGATCCGGTCGGGAGGGCAGCCGCCACCAATCAGTTTGGCGATCCGAAAGGTGATCACTCGGGTTTTTCCGGTTCCGGCTCCCGCCAGAACAAGCAGCGGGCCGAACTTGTGGTTCACGGCGGCGCGTTGGGGAGGATTCAAACCCGACATGAATCGAAAACTGCTGGGAAAAACACTGCTGGGACAGAAACACTGCTCGGACAAAAGCTGCTGGGACTAAAGCTGCTGGAACAGGTCAGCGCGAAGGAAGCGAAGCAAAAACGGCGGCAGTTGGCGGAAAAAGGGCCGAAGTCGGCTCGGCACGCGTTTGGGCAGCTTTCCAACCGGGGCGCGTGCCGTGCCATCCGCTGCGGCAGTTCCACTGCCGAAGCCGGCACAATCCTAGCCATGAATTTCAGGTCGCCCACCCCCCTTCTCTCCGAGTTGACCGACTGGTTAGGGGAGAACTTCAGGGTTTCCCGCAGCCAATTCTGGGTTGACCGCACGTTTCGCGAAAATTTATACTGACGGGCTTAATTGTTGGCACTCTCAGCAGGTCCCTTTGGCGGAATCCATGAACAAGCAAACGGAACAGTTGGAAAAGAACGAACTGATTGAATGGTTGGACCAGAAGTTCGGTCATCTCCGCCCCTACGTCGGCCAAATCCTGTTTGGCATCATCGCCTTGATCGCGTTGACCTTCGCAGCCGCCTTCTTTTTCAAGTCGCGAGCCGACCTCCAGGCAACCCAGTGGCAGAACCTGAGTTCAGCGATCAACACCTTTTCCCTCGATCGCCAGACCTCGCATCTGCTGAACCTCGCCGAAGAGTATCCTGAGGCCGAATCAAGCATGTGGGCCTTGCAATTGGCCGGCGATGTGGAAATGAGGACCGGGCTGAGCACGCTCAATTCCGATACCTCGGCCGCGATCCGAAGTATGGAAAAAGCCAAAAAGGCTTACCAGAAACTGCTCGATTCGCCCGTCAAGAAAAACCCGGAGTTGACCCAGCGGGCGACCTATTCCTTGGCCTACTGTCTGGAGAGCCTGGGCGAATTTGACGAAGCGAAAAAGATCTATCAGAAAATCATCGATGAAGCTGGCACCACCGTTTACGGTGAACCCTCCAAGCAGGCCCTGGCCCGTTTGGCTCAGCCCGAAATCGTTGCCTTCTACGACGCCTACAAAAAGACCTCGGTCGCTCCGATGGGTGAATTGCCCAAGCGACCTGATATTACGTTCCCCGAACCTCCCGCAGAAACCGGGGCGACAGGGAACGCACCCGCTGCCGAAGCTGCGGCGGCTCCGGCTGCGGTGACTCCGGCTGCGGCTCCGGCTGAAGCGAGCACACCGGCAGTTGAGGAAAACGTCAAGAAAGATGGCGGAGAGTAGCTGGTCGCTGGTGGAACTGACCGACGCTCGCCTCGCTCTCCCCCGGCATGGACCCTGAACTCAGTCAGAGTTCATTCGAATTCAACTCGGGCCGTGATTTTCTCGCGGGGTAAATCGCGCGGGGTAAATCGCGAGCACTAAATCGCGAGTGCTAAATCGCGAGTGCTGAATTACAAGGGGCAAATCGCAGAGAGTAAACGGGATGCGGTTGGGCTGGTCGAGTATCGGACAAACGCTCCGCTCGCTCTGGTATTCGTTGCTCTACCACCCTCGTTTTCCACTCCGAATCGCCGCGCGGAGCGAATCCGGATTGCCGCTGGGCAAGCAAGGCGAGCGGCTGGCGGAACGCTGGCTGCTGTGTCGCGGTTATCTGATTCTGGAGCGGAACTGCCGGACGCGCTATTCTGAGCTCGACCTCGTGGCTGTGGACGGCCGGACGATTGTCTTTGTCGAAGTGAAGACCCGCAGCGGCCTCGACCGGGGTACTCCGGAGGAAGCTGTCGACGATGAGAAGCAGTTGCGAATCTCGCGAGCCGCCGTCGCGTATCTTCGCAAACACCAACTCAAGCGGGTCGCCGTGCGGTTTGACGTGATTGCCATCGACTTCGCGGCCGGCAAAGAACGGCCGCGAGTCGTCCACTACCGGTCGGCCTTCGAGTCGGCGCTTGACGATTGAGCGGATGGCCGTTGGGTGTGGAATTTTCCGAGCGGCGGCGGCCGGCCACGCGTTACTTCTTCTTGTCCGACCCCAAGGGCGCTGCGGGAGCGTTTTGGTCGACCGGAATCATGGCTCTCAGGCCAAGGTCTTGGGAGTCGGTCCAAAGCGTACCGGGCCCGGCGTAGAGGAATTTTAACTCCATCTCCTCAGGCAAGTTCGTGGCAAAGGTCCAGTCGTTGAAGGCATTCGGATTGCCGAATGCTTTGACGGCCAGCCCAAACTTTTCGGCCTTGGCCTCTTCGATCATCTGCTGGCCTTCACTCGTCGCCTCGGCCAGCACGGTCGCCGCCTCAGCCTTGAGTTCCGCGGTTTGCCGCTCGATTTGCGCTACCTGGCGAGCCGTTTGGGCATCCATCTGTTTGGCTTGGCGATCGCCGTCGGCAACCGCGGACTGGAATTTGCGATCGGTATCGACCTGAACCCGTTCCTTTTCGAGTTCAACGGATTGTTCCGCCTCGCGGAGCAAGGCCTCCATCCGGGCGGTCAGCTGTTCCTGTTCGCGAGTCAGTTTGAGTTCATCGGCGACGAACGCCATCTGAATGGGCTCGCGAACTTCGCGGGGAATGTAGATGTGCCGGACCAGGCCGTATTGCAAGGTGACCTGTTTTTCGGCGAGAACTTTCTGGAACTCTTGGACGATTTGCTGCTGGAATCGCTCGCGATCCTCACCGACCAGCAGTTGCACCGCCGTGTAGCGCGAGCCGTTGTTGCGGCAGATCGATTCGGTCTGCGGGAGGATCACCTTGTTCTCGACTGCGGAGATATTGCCGAAAGCCGAGACTGCATGAGGAGCCTGTTCCGGGGTCAGCCCCCAGATAGCGGTAAAGTCCATTTGAATGTTGAAGCCGTCGGAGGAGGGGAAGTTGATTCCCATTTCACCGTCCTGGACAACCGGCTCGCCGGAGGAGTCAAGATTCAAGGTTCCATCGCTCTTGCGGCTCTTCTCCACACCCAGTGTCGTTTCCCAGTAACCGATACCGACAATATCGACTTGTTGTTCCCGGCCATTAATCGGGTAGATGCCGGGTTGCAGCACGGTCGACTGCACGCCTTGCTTTTCGCCGGTCGCCGGGTCATCGGCAAGATTGGTGACCACACCGACAAATCCTGCAGGGATGTCGACCCAGCCGCTGTGCTTGACTTGGACACCGGATGGTTCCGAGACCGTGTCGACGATCTTGATTTCGTAGCCATACGGATTGATGCGATAGCGGCCGGGAGTCAATGCTTTGCGGAGAATCCCTTTGAACTCGGTATTGCCGATATCGCCATCGACAAGGAACTGGCCCTCGGGGAGATCCTTGCCCAGCTTGCAAGTTACGATGCCGACTTGGCCCGGAGCGATCAGCACGTCATCGACGAGTACCCGGTTCCACCAGATGGGGCAGTAGAAGTGCCGCCCCGGTCCGCGCAGCTCCTTGCGGACTCCGATTTCGCCCTCTTCCGCCCAAAAGCCGGGGGATGCGTATTTCGGCTCGCCAAACAGGCTGCCGAAAAAGGGGCCCTTGTACTGCAGTTGCAGGCTGCGTCCTTCGGGAACATAGACCCGATTGACGGTCCATTCAAAGGCTTGCCAGGCGAACAGGGCCAGCAGCGCGAGAATAACTAAGGCTCCAACTCTTTTCACGTTCAAATCTCCCGTCCGGAGGAATTCTGCTTGGTTCGATTGATAAAGTCGCGTGACGAACTATCGCCGACCGGGTCATTGGTCGCTGGTCGACGGCTTCGCCGGTGCTGCCGGCGACGTGCCTGATTGCAAGCCGCGGAACATGTCCATCAGCGGCGAGTCCGCCGTATTGGTCATGATGGAACGAAATCCGGGAGCGAGTTTCTGATAGAGGACATAGCGGGCAAAGGCACTTCCATCTCCGTTGAAGGCCTCGACCGAGCGTTTCCAACCCGCGGCAGTGGCTTCGTTTTCGAAGCGGACTTTGGCTGCTTCTGCAGTTTTCTGCGAGAGAATGGCGGCAGCTTTATCCTTGGCGGCAGCCAACTCTTCGACGGCAACTTCCTTGTCGCGCGTCGCCTCGGCCAGGGCAACTTCCTGACGTCGCTTGGCCTCTGTCGTCAGCTTGATCACTTCCCGTTCCGAAGCGACCATCCGCTTTTTCTGATCCACCATGGCCTTTTCAGTCGCCAGCTTGGCTTCCTGCTCCTGCTGGAGCTTTTCCTGCTGGTACTGTTTCATCTGCTGATTGGCGACTTCGCGGTCTCGAACCGGGCTGGCAATCGCCTGAGGTGGATTGATTCGCGTGATCAAGGCCTGAATGATCTCGATCCCCTGCTCTTCGCAAGTCTTGCGGATCGCCTCCTGGAACTCGGCCTGGAAGGCGGAGCGGGTCTCACCGCTGATAAAGTCGCGGCCCGACGCGTTCGAGCCACGCAGGCGGCAGAAGGAACGCGTGTTCGGCATAATCACTTTTTTGATCAGCTCCTGGTCCAGAGCGTGGATCCGGTCCTGATCATTTTCCAGTTCGTTGTAGGTCACGTACACGCGAGCGGCCATCTCGGGCTTGACGCGGAACTCAATGATTCCGTCCAGCGACACCCAAAAGCCGTCCTTGCTGGGAAAGCCCATGTCGTAATTTTCGGAAAGGTTGAATCGTTGCGAGCGGCAGTCGACCAGCTCAATCCGGTACATGTAGGGGTTCATGTAGTAGGTCCCCTCATCCAGCGGCTGTTCCTGTACGCCGCGTTGACCGGTGGGGACGAGTAACTGGTTCGGCTTGTCCGGGAGCGGCCCGGAGAGATTGGTGACGACGCCTTTGAAACCGGCCGGGATAGTGACCGGCTCGTGCAACTCGATGATTTCGGCGAAGTCAGCCTTGGGGCGTGGCAGCGCATCCCGGCCGGTCGCCTTGTCGACGACTTTGGCATTAATGGCGTAGCGGCCCGGAGTCAGCTCCTGCGGGATGATCCCCTTTTCTGTCGCCAGCGTGGCGACGAAGTGCCCCTCCGGCAAGTCGTCACCGAAGAGCCGGACGCGAACGCCCATTTTTCCTTCGGGGATTTCAACCATCGGATAAATTTCCCAATCCCAGTTGAACGGATTGCGGAAATGGCGTCCCTCGGACAGCACCTCAGCCTGAATGCCCTTGTACTCCGGGCCCGGGGCGATTTCCTGCTGATTGGTCAGGTCCTTCCCCGTCTTCTTGGTCAACACGGCGATGTGCTTTGCCGGGACGTTGATGCAGAAAAAGCTGTAGGCGACGTAGGTGCCAATCGCGAAAAGCATCGCCAGCAAAAACAATCCGGCTGCGCCGAGTTGCATCAGCGGCAGGCGATAGCTTCGACGGTTGCCTGGCGCAGGTCCTGATCCAAATGACATTTCGAAAGCCCTTTCTTTGGGGGTTGCGAAACCTGAAAACGGCGATTTTCCCCTCTATTCAGAGGAAAAGCCGATTGCTTGTGAAAAACCGCGTGAGGAATTGATGAAATTCGCTTTCACGCCACGAGGGAAAACGCTGCTATTCCAAACCCGCTGGCCCAAAACGGCTCGTGGTCCACTCGCTCAGCCAGTGAGACTGGAGTGATTGGATACGCGGCGGGCCGATCGGCGGGGTCGGGCGGAAATCGCCGAAGTGTAGCTCCTGC
>JAJTFE010000085.1 GCA_021298375.1 Blastopirellula sp.
GAGCGTTCGACGGCACGCCAAAAAAAATGGCAAAAGTGGACAGGCAAAAACGAAAGTGGACAGGCAAAAGTGGACGAGGCAAAAGTGGACGGGCAAAAGTGGACGGGCAAAAGGGCAGAAGGGGACAGGCACCGCCGCAGCGTCGCGATCGGCCCGCGCAGCGTCGCGATCGGCCCGGAGAACGAGGCTGGCAAAGGAACCGCACTTCCCAACCAGCCCCCGCCGGACCTCAATGGGAGAGGCCCGCCTCGCTTGGGATTCACGGCCAGAGCCGGGGGGCAGGGCTCTCGCAAGCTGCCGGCTTCCGCCCGCTTTTAGAAGTCTCGCCTTCCCCCCCAGCCAACCGGGACATGTCCCAGGTTCCTGCCTCCGATGCCGGCGGAGGAACGGGCCCGGAAGCGAGGCCGGAGCGGAGTTTCCCGGGAAAAACGGGGCGATTAGGGGGGCCGTTAAACGAAAAAAGCCACCGCAAGCGGTGGCTCATCTTTGTTGCTAGTATTTTCGACCACAGCAAGCCAGTTCGGCTCACTCCGACCGGGGCAATCTTGTTTCCAGAGCAGGAATCATCCGCTCCCTGAGACTGCCAGTCGCCAGACGACTGTTGTCTGACTCAGTAGTCAGACTACTTCTTGCCCGACTTGGTAGCAGGCTTAGCCGAAGCGGTCTTGGTGGGCTTCGAGGCGGTCTTGGTGGTCTTCTTGCTGGTTGCCATGGAATCTAAACTCCTGTTTTCTTTTTTCCGCGACTGGAAGAACATTCCTCCTTGATTGTCGCAGTAGACGTATCGTCCATTTATGCAATGAACGTGCCAAAAATCCGGTTCAGCAGATCAATTTTTGATTGATTTTCTCTGAGAGCGCGCATCATCGCGGCAACTCGCAGCGGCATCGCGGTTTGGTTTCACGATCGAACCAAAAATGAATCAACTCAATCCCCGCAATTTGCCACTTCACTACGGTGCTCACTTCGTCGCTCGCGCGTTTCACGTCAGCGGTGCGCGAGGCCAAACTAGAGTCGCAGGAGCGCGGCATTTTTTTTGAATGAGCCGACCAAGCGCGACCTTCTCATTAATTTTTGCTCGATCGCTGTACAGTTGTTGCGCAGTGTGGTCAGCCGCGGAAGCAAGATCTTGTTCAGAGCGATTCCAAAATGGATCGGGCGAGCGCGCCAGGTGGCTCAGCGCAGGGTGACTCAGCGCTAAAAGACTCAGCGCTAAAAGACTCAGCGGTAAAGAATTAGCGAGCCCTCCGTCCATCGCTGGTGCGGAGGTTGGGCGCGGCATGAAATTCGTTCGGCATCCGGTGAGAGAGCAACCAGCGCCTTGCCTGATGAACGCTGCGTTACTGGTTCCGGTTCGAAACCCGCCGTCCGGTCCGGCCGTGAGGGAAAGGAGCTCGCGGTCGGCAACTCAGGAAGTCCATTTTCAGGGCTCCGGTTGCAGCGCTGAGCTTCGCCCGGTCTGCGTGGCCGAGGGCGGGGAAAAGCCCGCGCACCGGGCCTTGCGAGAACTTGAGGGAAGCCCGCAGAAGGCCCGGAATGGCCGGTTATTTGAACTAATTTTCCATTTGACAGCTCAACCCACCGGCGGCCGGGACGTAGGCGTGCCGGGCGTAGTCCATCACCATCCGATCGCTGCTGAACCGCCAGGCAAGTGTGGCGATCGAATTGATCATTCGCTTGATCCACTCTCGGGGCAGTCCGTCGATATCCCGCTTGTAAAACATCGGCACAACTTCGTTTTCGAGCACCTCGTAGAGGGCCGCTCCATCGCGTTTGTCGGTCACCGCGTCATTCAGGTGGTGACTTCCCTTGCCAATGGCGAAGCCATTGACCCCGTCGTAAGCCTCAGCCCACCAGCCATCGAGAATCGAGAGGTTCAAGCCGCCGTTGAGAACCACCTTCTGGCCGCTTGTTCCCAACGCTTCGAGGGGGCGGCGGGGATTGTTCAGCCACACATCGACCCCCTGAACGAGATGGCGGCAGACGTTGATGTCGTAGTCTTCGATAAAGAGCACCCGATCGGCGAATCGCGGGTCGGTCCGAAGTTGGGCAATCAGCTGAATCAGTTGCTTACCCGGTTCATCCTTGGGGTGGGCTTTGCCGGAGAAAACAATCTGCACTGGCCGGCAGGGGTCGTTGACGAGCGCGGCGACCCGGTCGAGGTCAGAGAACAGGAGGTTGGCCCGCTTGTAGGTGGCAAACCGCCGGGCAAAGCCGATGGTCAGAATGGTCGGATCGAGCACATTTCTGGCCTTTTCCAGGGCCGCTTCGCTTTCCCCCCGGCGACGGCATTGGGACACCACCCGCCGGCGAATGAACGAGAGGAGCATCGTCTTGAGCGTATTGTGGATTTCCCAAAGTTCGCCCGGGTCAGCTTTGTGAATTCCCTGCCAAATCTCCGGCTCGCCGACGCTGCTCATCCAGTTGGCGGGGAACAAACGATCGTAAAAATTCCGCATTTGTTCGGCCAACCAACTGGAGGAATGCACCCCGTTGGTGATGTGCCCAATCGGAATCTCGCTCTCGACCCGCCACGGCCACAAATGCGACCACATCCTCCGGGAAACGTGCCCGTGGAGTTGGCTGACCGAATTCGCGGTCCGGGAAAGCTTTAGCCCGATGACGGTCATGCAGAAGGGCTCGGTTGGATTCTGCGGGTCGACTCGCCCGAGGCTCATGAATTGCTCGTAAGACAAGCCCAACTGATCGCGGAGCGGGCCGAGGTGTTCCTCGACCAGTTCCGGGGAAAAACGATCGTGGCCGGCCGGAACGGGGGTGTGCGTGGTGAACACGCTCTGCATGGCCACTTCCCGCAGGGCATCGTCAAAATGCAGGCCATCTTCCTCCATTCGGTGGCGGATTACCTCCAGCGGACCGAAGGCACTGTGCCCCTCGTTCAAGTGGAACACCCCGGGGTTAATTCCCAACGCCTGAAGGGCCTTCACACCACCGACCCCGAGCAAAAGTTCCTGCCGAATCCGGGTGCGCTCATCGCCACCGTACAGGCGGCTGGTCAAAGTCCGGTCTTCTGGACGATTTCCCTCGACATTCGAGTCCATCAGGTAAAGCGGCACACGGCCGACCTGAATCTTCCAGACCTTGGCCATCAACTTCCCGGTCCGGGTTTCGATCGTGATGATCAAGGGCTCGCCGTTGGCATCGAGCGCCGGGCGGGCTGGGAGGTTTTCGATCAGCGTATCGATGTACTTTTCTTCCTGATAACCCTCAGGGGAGAGTTGCTGGCGGAAATAGCCCTGCGCGTAGAACAGGCCGACCGCAACCAAGGGGACCCCGAGCGAGCTGGCGCTCTTGATATGGTCCCCCGAGAGGACACCCAAACCGCCGGAGTAGATCGGCAGCGACTCATGGATTCCAAACTCGGCCGAAAAATAAGCCACAGGTCGCGCGCCCAGCACCCCGGCGTGCGTCGCACCCCAAGTTTGCCGGCTCGCCATGTATTCCTTCAAGCGGCGGAAAGCCTGATTGATTCGACTGAACAGCACCATCTCCGTGGCCCGCTCAAACAACCGCTCGGGGGTAAACTCCTTGAGCAACGCCACCGGATTGTGGTCCAGTTGCCGCCAGCGGACGGGCTCGAGGTCCCGAAACAGGTGCTCGACTTCGGGAGTCCAGGACCACCAGAGATTATTGGCCAAGGCTTGGCACTTTTCGTACAGGTCCTCAACCGATTGCTGGTCCTGTGTGTGGGTCTGTGAAGTTTCCATCCGCTGGAGAATCGATTCGATACTGGACATGAGAAGAAACCTTCCGCTGCTCTTCGGTCACAGACTGACTTCGCCACCATCAGCGGCCAATGCAAAAGAGTCAGCCTTCCTTGGGTCATTTGCCTGCACGGCGATGCTGCCCGCCCCGGTTCGACAGCGGCCGTTTTGTAAATACTCGGCCGGTCAGTAAACGCACCGCCGTTCTGTAAACGCACCGCCGTTTTGCCGGAGAACCTAAAGCGGGCCTCTCCGGGGTCGGTCCCGACGATCGGGGGCTGAGCCTAGTAAAGGCGCGCAGCACTGGAAATTGTGCCAAAATTCCCCCTCCAGCCAAATGGCAGATTCCCATTTTGGGGGCAACAATCGGCGAAATTAGCCGAATCTCTGCCTCCCCTCTGGAGAGAGAGTCAAGCTGGCGAAACTTTGCCGGGCGCGTCGTCGGGCAAACGGAGAATCCGTTCACGCAACTCCCCCAGCAAGCATTCGACTTGCTCAGCAGTCAGCCGCCGGCCGTCGTAGTGGGCAGTCAATCGCAGCTCTCCTCCATACTCGGCAACCGCAAAGCTGAGCGGCATCCCAAAGCGAATCGGCCCGACCACATCCAGTTCCTCCAGCCGCAGTCCGCCGGTCAGAATCTTTCCCCGCTCCGTGGGCAAGCCCAAGCGGAGCAGGGGTTTGCCCAAATTGGTCAACATCGAGGTCGCGCGCGGGCGCCGCCGGCTGACGGCGCTTCGCAACCACGCATCCGAAATCGACATTCCCCGCACCAGAAGCAAAAACATCCGGTCCAGCTGCCAGTTTCTGATCAGTCGCAACTCATAGGAGATGCCGCGGGCCAGTCCCAAGGGGTCTGGCTCCCATCCGGGACGGCGATCCAATTGGACCAACGAGGCCCGATTGGCGGCGGGCAAGCGACGATCTTCAGCCGTCCGCAGATTGATCGGGACGATCAGCCGGACCCAACCCGCCAGTTCCTGACCGAACTGCTGCCGATGCCACTGGTCCAGCCCGTGGAACACCCCGGCCAACAGCCAGTCGTTCAGCGAGACTTGGGCTGAGCGGAGGGCGTTTCGCAGTTGGACGAGTTCTTCTGCGGTCCAGGTGATCGCCCGATAGTGGGGCCAAGCCTCGTCAGCGGGCCCTTCCCCGCGTGAATCCGTGGGCGCGGTCGCCGCGATGGTGGCAAAGCGGCGAAAGAGGAATTTACTCGCGCCAAACAGACCAATCGCCTGCCGCCAGACGTTCAGCAAGTACCTCGGCTTGAGGATTCCCAGCCGATTGCGCTGGCGAAGCAGCGCCGGTTCCAAGGCTTCCAGCCCCTGCTCGGGACTCTTCCCTGCTGCCAAGTTGTCGTAAATCACCAGCCAGTCGCGAAGGTACTGCATTCCACCCACCCCATCGGCAACTGCGTGATGCACTTGGAATGTCAATTCGCTTCCCTCTGGCAAGCGCCGCCCCTGGAGACGACAGACTGGTCCCCGGGCGAGGTCAATTCGCTCAAACGCCTGCTCCCCGTGATCGGACCAGACAAACTGCGGCTTCACGGATTCGTCCTGCTCCCAAAACCAGCGACCAGTGGGGGTGCGGCGCACCACGGCCTGATGCCAAACATGCCGCCTCGTCGCGATTCGCAGCGCTTTTGCGGCCAACTCCGGTTGCAGTTCCCCGCGAAATCGAACTCGAGCAAAAATCTGGTTGGGAAACTCTGGCCAGTCATCATGCAGATGCAACCGCTCAATGCTCGACAAGGCGAGAGGAAACAAGTCTCCTCCCGCGTTCGCGCCTGCATTCTGGCCAACCTGACGGCTCACGCTGCTGCCCACTTTCTTCCCAGTTGCCTCAATCTCACCGCGCACTCATTGCAGCAAGCGCCCGCTGCTGAAGGATTGGCTTCACTCGCTGGCCCTCACGGCGACCGGTGCGAATGTCTCCATCAGCTGAGGCTGCCGAAGAGGCCTCCGCTAACCTTGCCCCAAAAAACGCTCCAAGACGTCCGCCGTGCTGGCCGCCATCTGCGCACCGCTCCTCTGGGTGAGCACATACTCGCGTCCGCGCGCTCCCAGCTCACGCAACTTATCAGGGGCGTGCAGCAGTTCCCACCAGGCTGCCGCGAGCGCTTGCGGATTCGCGGGTGGAACGAGGATTCCGCCACCGGAACTCTCCAACATCTCAGGAAACGCGCCGATTGCCGGCTGGACCACCGGAGTGCCGGCGGCGAGAGCTTCGAGCACGAACAATCCCTTGGGCTCGGCCTGCTCCGTCGGCACCGAGAGCAAATCGACGCGCTGCAAAAAGTCGAGCTTGGCCCGGCGGTCGAGCACGCCGTGATAGGTGAATGCCGAGCCCAACCCCGCTTGTCGCAGTCGCTCAAACTGGGACTCGACAAAGGCCTCCGCTTCCGGACTTTTCCAACCCGCCAGCTCGAGCCGCACGCAATCAGTTCCCGGCAGCTGCCGCAAAGCGAGAAAGGCATCGACGAGCTGGTGCAGACCTTTTTCCTTGGCCAAGCGGGCAAAGTAACCGACTCGAAACACTCCGTCCGGCGCCGGCCGCGGCGGCAAGTGCTGGAAGTCAGCCGTATCAATTCCCAGGGGTGTGACCTGCATTTTGTCGCGGGGCAAGCCAAGGAACTCGCTCATCAAATCCGCATACGCGCGGCTGTGCACCAGATATCCGGCGACAACCGGGTCAATCCGGCGAATTTCGGCCAGACACTTCTCGCGCCACTGGCGCGGCCGACCACTGAGAAACAGGTCGTCACCCTGCAAGGTTACCAGCACAGGGGCTGAGTGGGTGCGTCGCCACTCCCGGGCAAACCCCGCGACCAACATGTTCGTGACCACGATCAGATTCGGTCGAGCCGAATCACCCAGCCACTCGATCAGCCGTTTGACTTCCTTCCGCTGATTGCCATCGCTCCCCTGCAACACGGAAAGGGTCAGGTCGCCGAGCTTGGAGGCGTCCACTTCGATCGCTTTGGAGGTCACGCGCCGGATCAGCCGGGGATTGTCGAGGAAGCGATCAAGGAAGCGCGGCAGATGCCGGAACAGCGGAATCTTCTGCTGGAGGTAGACATTGATCCCGCCAAAGAAAACCTGATCGACGCTCTGGTCCTGCTCATCCGTGCGAATCGGCGTATAGAGCGGAATGAGCGAAACGTCCCAGCCCAATTGCCCCAGCGCTTTGGCGAGGGCATTGTCGTGCAGACAACTGCCACAGAACATGCCGCCGGCACCGGCAGTGAGGTAAGCAATCCGAGCGGGCATGGGCAGTAAAGCAGAGGGGAGTGAGGAGTAGAAAGACGGCAGGGGAAAACAGGGAGCGCGTCCAACGGCGATTTGTTTCCCTATTCTAACAGCCCGCGCTTCAGGCGCAGCAGCCCGGGGCAGCCCCGTCGAAACCGCCGCAAAGTCACCAAGCCAAGTCCACCTCACCCGCCACCAGCTTCCACATCCCACATTCCGCATCAGCTGGCGACGATGTTCACCAACCGGTCCGGCACGACGATCACCTTCCGCACGGTCTTGCCCGCGATCCACTCGGCGACTTTCGGGTCGGCCAGTGCGACGGCTTCGAGTTCCTTCTCGGACAGCCCCCGCGGAACACTGATCTTCGCCCGCACTTTGCCCTGAATCTGAATCGGCACTTCAATCGACTGGTCAGTCGCGAGCGCCTCATCATGCACGGGCCAGGATTCATAGGCCAGCGATTGCTCATGGCCGAGCAGCTGCCACAGTTCCTCGGCGATGTGCGGCGCCATGGGAGAAAGCAGCAGAACAAAGCTGCTCATCAGCTGCCGCGGCCGCTGAGTGTCCTTGGTGAAGTGATTGACGAATTCCATCAAGCGGGCGATCGCCGTGTTGAAGCTGAGCGTTTCATAATCCTTGCTGACAGCCCGAATCGTCTTGTGGAGCACGCGCAGCTGCTCTTCGGTCGGGGGATAATCACCGACGGAGGGGTTCAGCGTCAAACTGTCGGCGCGTTCATCGACGATCATCCGCCAGACGCGGTCGAGAAAGTTTCGCACGCCGTTCACGCCGGCCATGCTCCAGGGCTTGCTCGCCTCCAGCGGCCCCATGAACATTTCATAGAGCCGCAGTGAATCGGCTCCGTAGTCAGCCACAATCGCATCGGGATTGATCACATTCCCGCGGGCCTTGGACATCTTGTAGGCCCGGCTGTCGATGCGAATTCCGGGATCGCTCTTGAGCACAAACCGCTCGCCCTGCTTTTCCACCTGGTCCGGATCGAGCTTGACGTGATGGACCGGACTGCCGTTGGACTTGAGCACAAACGGATGGCTCTCGCCTTCAGTGACCTGTTCGGCGCTGACCCACTGCTCATCGAAGCCACGGTAGCCGGTGAACTCCATTTCACCGAGGATCATTCCCTGATTGACGAGTCGATTGAAGGGCTCTGGATGACTGACATGGCCGCGATCGTGCAGCACCTTGTGCCAGAAACGGGCGTACAGCAAGTGCAGCACCGCGTGTTCGGCGCCGCCGATGTAAAGGTCAACCGGCATCCAGCTCCGTTCCAGTTCGGGGTCGACCAGACGCTGGTCGTTATGCGGATCGATAAAGCGGAGAAAGTACCAGCAGGATCCGGCCCACTGGGGCATCGTGTTGGTTTCGCGCTTGTACTTCCGCCCGTCGATGACCGGATAGAGCCAACTCTCGGGTGCCTTTTCCAGCGGCGGTTCGGGACGGCCGTGTGGCTTGAAGTCATCGAGGTGCGGCAGGTCGACTGGCAAGGTATCCGGTTCAACGGCCCGCAACATTCCATTGGGCCGACCGGTTTCATCCAGTTCATGGAGGATCGGGAACGGTTCACCCCAAAACCGCTGACGGCTGAACAACCAGTCGCGGAGTTTATAGTTGACGGCCGTGCGGCCAACTCCGGCCGTTGCCAGTTCGGCGGTGATTTGGGCTTTGACTTCGCTGGTACCCAGTCCGCTGAACTTGCCCGAGTTGATCGCGACTCCTTCGTCGGCGAAACAAGCCTCGCCAGCCAGAACCGTCGCCCGCTCGGCCGGCTCGAGGCTGTTGCCCGGATCGACGACGGCGATGATCGGCAGTTCGAATTGCCGCGCGAACTGGAAGTCGCGTTCATCGTGCCCGGGGACCGCCATGATCGCGCCGGTGCCGTAGTTGATCAGCACGTAATCGGCGACCCAAACAGGTACCGGCTGGCCATTCACCGGGTTGATGGCGCAGGAACCGGTGAATACGCCCGACTTGGTCTTCTTGGCCTCCTGCCGCTCGCGATCGCTTTTGGAAGCGGCCGCTTCGCAGTAAGCCGTCACGGCCGCGCGCTGTGCGGCGGTAGTCAATCGCTCGACCGCCGGATGCTCGGGCGCGATCACCATGTAAGTCGCCCCAAACAGCGTATCGGGTCGCGTCGTGTAAATTCGCAGGACATCGTCCGCCGGCGTCCGGGGAAAACCAAACTTTCGCCGAGCCTCGGCCCAGGCTGGCGCCTCGCCGGGAGGGCCGATGTAAAAGTCCACCTCGGCGCCGCTGCTCTTGCCGATCCAGTCCCGCTGCAGCTTCTTGATACCCTCGGGCCAATTCAGCGCTTCGAGATCGCGCTCCAGCCGATCGGCGTAGGCCGTAATCCGCAGCATCCATTGGCGCAGCGGGAGCCGGACCACCG
>JAJTFE010000086.1 GCA_021298375.1 Blastopirellula sp.
TCGTGATCACCGCGGCGAAACGCAAACATCCCTTTCAGCAACCAGGTCTCGGCAGCAACATCGGAGCCCTCTTCCGGTTCAGGCAACTGCTCAAGAGTGGCTCCATCGCGAAAGGCATCCCAGGCCGAGGATAATGAGTCCAGCTCCCGGATAACTGGCGGCTGCTCTTTGGGAACACCCATCAGACGCGCCAGCCAATCCGCATGCAACGTCGTCAAGCGGTCGACGCGCTGCAAGACCTGGGCCTGCGAATCAATGACGAGAAATCCGGGTTCGACAAAGTTGTAGGGAAGCAGGTCAAACTGTTTGGCCAGGCTTTGGTTGGGAGCACCGCGCGTCGGGATAAACTCCCGGTTCAAGCGTTCGATGATTCGAGGATTCGAGAATGGTCCCGCCAGCATGTAGCGATCAACCTCTGCCTTCCGGTCCATGAAGGTTCCGGGAATGGTCGGCACGTACCAGAAAATCGGCTTCCCCGTTTCCCGAGATTGCCTGACGGCCTCGTCCCAATCGGCAACCCAAGCCACCGCGGTACCGCACCGGGCGGCGAGCGGACTGGGCTCTGGCCGAATAATTCGGTTTTCGTTGCGCAGCGGATCGGTCGCTGGCGATGCTTCCGGGAGCTGAGCGGCAGAGAGCGAAGGGAATGGGCCTCCCGAGATTGCGAGACTCCATCCGGCCACAGCCCACATCAACGTTCGCGTCCACAGCGACATTTCCCTGCCCTCTCAAGCGAATCTCAATGACCAACGTGCGCACTCCACGGCGGAGAGGGCCGGGCCGTCGGAACGAGTTCCAGCCGGTCGACTTTCCCTGCACAACCCAAGTCTAGTGGATTTCGCGCCCGTTTCGCAGCGGGAATCTGCCCCAAATCGGAGCAGCCAAGTGCGGGAAAACCCGAGCAGGCAAGGGCTTTCTGACTGACTTCAGCGGGGCGGTTTACTTACAATACAGGCGAGGATTAGAGGGTCAGAGATTTCGGGGTAACGCGCATGGGGCAGGGCAGGGTACTGGTCGGAATTTGTGGCGGGATCGCCGCTTACAAGTCGGCAATGCTGGTCAGCCAACTGGCTCAGTCCGGCGCGGAGATTCGCGTAGTGACTACGGCCTCGGCAAAGGAGTTTATCGGCGAGGCGACGTTGGCAGCTCTATCCGGACAGCCTGTCGTATGCGATTCGTTTGATCGGTCCTTCCCCCTCGGTCCACATATTGAGTTGGCTCGCTGGGCGGATGTTCTCTGCATCGCTCCGACGACCGCCAACTTTCTGGCCAAGGCCGCCCAAGGTCTGGCGGATGACTTGCTCAGCACACTCTACCTCTGCTTTGAGGGACCAGTCCTCATGGCTCCGGCGATGAATTGCGAAATGTGGCAGAAGCCCGCGGTCCAGCGAAATGTCACCCAGCTGCGCAGCGACGGAGTCGAATTGATCGATCCTCAGGAAGGTTGGTTGAGCTGTCGCGTGCGCGGAGTTGGCAGAATGGCTGAGCCCGCAGTGATAGCGGAGGCAGTCGCCCGAGCGCTCGCCCCAGCGCTCGCCAGACGGGCACATTGAAGTCAGGGAACTGTAATCAGCGATTTGGGATCCGTTGCCATCAACTCCTCTGCGGACGGTCAAACCATGGCCAAAATCTTGATCACCTCGGGTCCGACTCGACAGTACCTCGACCCAGTTCGCTATTTGACCAACGGCTCCAGCGGCGTGATGGGTTCGGCTTTGGCTCAAGCCGCCCTGCAAGCTGGGCATCAAGTCGTTATGGTCAGCGGTCCGGTCCGGGTGCGATATCCATCCGGGGTGAAACTTCTCGAGGTGGAAACCACTCAGGAGATGCTCGAGGCCTGTCTGGCCGAGTTTCCCAATTGCGATGGACTGATCGGGGCCGCCGCACCCTGCGACTACCAGCCCGCCGCAGTAGCTGCCCAAAAGCTCAAAAAAACGGGCGAACCGCTGTTGCTGAAACTGATCGAGACACCCGATATCGTGGCGACTCTGGGCAAAAAAAAGCGACTCAATCAATGGACGGTCGGGTTTGCCCTCGAAAGCGAGGATGCCCGCTTCCAGGCGATTGGCAAGCTCCAGCGAAAGCTCTGCGACCTGGTCGTGGTGAACGGAGTAGGGGCGATCAACTCGCCCCACAATGAAATCGAAATTCTCAACCCGGCGGGTGAGGTCGTGCTGGCTGCGTCCGGCACCAAACGAAAGCTGGCCCAACAGATCATCCGGGTGCTGGACGAGCAACTGCTTGGGCCGCGGAGCAAAACAGCTTCGGCGACCCCGTCGGCCCGACCTCGCAAACCGCAAGCGAGGATTTGACGGGGGCTCGCGGAGAGCCCTGAGGTTTTGGATCGCAGCCTGCAGTCGCGCCGGAGAGACGATTGCGGGGGCGGTTACTTGCTTTCCGCCACGTCGCGGAAGGCCCGCTCCATCACCTTGCCCAGCGAAACCTTGAGTTTCTCTCGGGCGTCGAAAACGCCGTGATCTTCCAGCAAGGTAATCCCCTTGTTCTGCTCGATGTCATAACCGATCAGGCTGCCGCGGCGCTGGTAGTGATTTGCAATCTCGTCCGCGGCTGCAATCAGGGCACTGAGGCAAAGTGATTCAGTGGCCTCTTCCGGCTGATGATGAAAGCGAATCGAGCTCACAATTGAAGCGGGGAAACGCATGTCGTCGGTAAACCACGCCCCCAAGGTGGCGTGATTGGTCCCCAGTTCCTGGTTCTCGCGGACGATCAAATCCATCGACTCTTGAAAGTCCATCGGGTCGGCAAGCGCCGCCTTGGCGGGCTCGGCGAGCCGCAGCAACAGGCGACCGACATCGTGAATCAAGCCCGCGGCATATTCCTCGCCCTGCAAGCCGATCGACAGCTCGAGGTTCAGGTTGGACGCGGTCGTCGCGGTCAGGAGGCTGTGCGACCAGAGCACACTGGTAAACTCGAGATACGGCTGTGAAGGACGCTTGAGCATGCTGCCTGCGATACAGGCGAGAATGATGTTTTTACAGCTGGTCAAACCCAGCCGCATGACTGCCTGGTCCAACGAGGCGATTCGGGCCCGCGAACCGAACAGGGCACTGTTGGCAAACTTGAGAATGTCGGTGGTCAACCGCGGGTCCCGGCGGGCAATCGCAACCAATGAACGAATCGAGCACTCCGGTTCGCGAATGACCTCCAGAGCTTCCAGCGCCGCGTCACTCCGGACCTGGAAGTCCGAGGCAATTCTGCGAACCTTGGCTTGAATCTCCCGATCGGGATACCAGCTGCCTTGCGTTTGCACTGCAGTGTGAAGCACGTTCATTTTGAACTTTCCTTGACGCATATCGAGTCCGCCGCAATGAGGCTTGCCCCCCCACGAATGGAGGATTCGGCATTCCGGACTTGGAAGCGAGGCCGAGAGCCTCGCAGACGAGCGACTAGTAATCGTGCGAGACACCCCACCACTTGCCCTCCAGTGTGACGAAATTCCAGCTGATCATTTTTCTCAAGCCCGGCTTAACCGGCAGATTTGATACCACCGGCCAGTCGAATGGCGTCTACCACCAAGCCACCAGTCGCATCCCCCCCGAGCGTGCTAAGACTTCTTCAAAAGGCCTTTGATTCGCGAGACGAGCGGCTCGGCCTTCTCCTCGGCAATCAGCTTCTCTCGACTGTCGCGCACCAGTTTCTTTTCCCGACGCTGGAGTTCCGCCTCACGCGATTCGAGCCGGGCTCGTTCGTGACTGAGCTTGGCCCTTTGAACGGAACACTCGACCTCCATTTCGCGGATGGCGGCCCGAAGTTCCTCCTTGAGCCCGTCAATCTCAATCAGTTCCTCATGTGACGATTCACTTGGGGTGGTCGGAGGCGTCATTTCCGGGGAAGCGGTCATCCCTTCCGCTGCCTGCACTTCGCCCGTGTCGATTTCGACAGGATAGAGCGAGTCTTCGATTTCGAGCTGTGCCACGAGGCATTTGAGCATGACCTCGCGCTGCTGCATCCAGCTGGAAACCCCTTGATGTGGCCTTTTTTCCGGCCCCAGTCCGGATCGGGCTGGCGTTTCATGCGGTGAATCGTTCAAGCCACACGCCTCGGAAGGACCGGTTCTTCCGCATTTGGCGCAGTTGGGGAGACGGTTTGCCTCCGGTTCGTCCCAGGCCATACTCCCCGCAGGGCAGGGTGTTGCGGGTCCCTGCAATGGAGCTTGGCTTGCCGGGTCTGGTTCGAGCGTTGCGAGCTTGAGAAATACCCGATCCAGGCGGCGGTTAAGCTGCAACAGCAAATGATTTTGTGTTTCCAATTGCCGCCGAAACGCCTCGTGCCGCTCCATCTGCAAACTCATCCAGGCATGGATCTGCTCCAGCCAGGCCGGATTGGATTGGCAGTCGTGCGGAATCGTAGGTTGGAAAATCGGCACCGGGTATTTGGACATTCGTCGGTCGCCAAAAAGAAATAGTGGTCGCGGCCGGGGGTAGGTTGCTGCGCTCCGAAAGCCTAGGTCAGAAACACTCCCTTGGCAAAACGTCGCAGTCGGGGAAGTTCGCTGAAAGTGGCTGCTCAGCCCCGGTGCATTCGGTCAAGTGGAGGTAGAAGCCGGTCCCGCGCGGTCCTAAAATCGGTACAGTCCACGGAACAAGTTCATTCCGCAGGATCATCACCTCCGAAAGGGATGACTGGCCAGCCAGCTCAGCCCGACGGTTTGGCCAGTCCCGCAGCTGCTGCGGCCTGGTCGACTACACGTTTATTCGCTCAGGAAGCCAGCATGTCGACCCCTCCCTTTGCCCATCTCCACTGCCACACGCATTACAGCTTGCTCGACGGAGCAAGTCCGATCGACAAGCTGATCAAGCGCACGGTGGAGTACGGGATGAATGCCTTGGCGATCACCGATCATGGCAACCTGCATGGAGCGATCGAGTTTTACAAATCGGCCAAGGCAGCAGGAATCAACCCGATTATTGGCTATGAGGCCTATGTTGCCTCGACCAGCCGCTTCAAAAAGAGCATGGACAGCCAGGAGCAAAGTTACCATTTGACCTTGCTTTGTCAGAACCGAACCGGGTTCCGCAATTTGATCAAGCTTGCCTCGTCGGCCTTCTTGGAAGGCTTTTATTTCAAGCCGCGAATCGACAAGGAGTTGCTGGAGAGGCACAGCGAAGGGTTGATTTGCCTCAGTGGTTGTGTCTCCAGTGAATTCAACCAGAAGATCCTCGCGGCCCGTTCGGACCAGGCCGGCGATTATCTGGCGGCGGCAAAGGATGTGGCTGGCTGGTTCCACAGGGTCTTCGGCGACCGCTACTTCATCGAGATCATGAACAACGGGGTCGAGATCCAGCGGGTCGCGCTCGAAGGCTCGGTCGAACTGGCTCGGCAGATGGGCCTGCCTCTGGTGGCCACCAGCGACTGTCATTACGTCGATGCGGACGATGCGGACGCGCAGGATGTGATGCTCTGCATCAATACCGGTCGGTTCCGCACCGACAACAACCGGATGAAGATGGATGGCACCCAGTACTTCCTTCGCACACCGCAGCAGATGTATGAAAAATTCCCCGGACTTGAGGACGCCGTCCGGCGCAGTCAGGAAATTGCGGACAGCGTGCAAATTGACCTCGAATTGGGGAAACGTCACTTCCCGATCTACAACCTGCCCAGCGAACTGACGGCCGACGATTATCTCCGCGAGGTCTGTTTGCGCGGGTTGCGGGAGCGGTACAGCGGGAATCCCGAGATGTGTCCGGAGGGTGAATTGGCTCCGGTGGTGATGCAACGGCTGGAGCGCGAACTGGGCGTGATTCGCAAGCTGGGCTTTTCCAATTACTTCCTGATCGTCTGGGACTTTGTGAACTACGCCCGCAGTCAGCGGATCCCTGCTACCGCCCGCGGCAGCGGCGTCGGCGCGCTGGTTTGCTTTGCCCTCTACCTCAGTCACGTTTGCCCGATTCGCTACGGCCTGCTGTTCGAACGGTTTCTGGATGAGAACCGGCTCGAAGCCCCTGATATCGATATCGACTTCTGCCAGGAGCGCCGGGGCGAGGTGATTCGCTACGTCAAGGAAAAATATGGCGATCCGAACGTGGCCCAGATTGGAACGTTCAACACAATGGCTGCCCGGGCCGCGATCAAGGATGTGGGCCGGGTGCTGGGTGTTGCTCTCGGTCGGGTCAATCAGATCACCTCACTGGTTCCCGCCCGTCCGGGAATCACTCTGGAAGAGGCGATGGAGGAAGTCGCCGACCTGCGGGCCATGTACGCCAATGACCCCGAGGTCCGCGAGGTCATCGACTATGCCTACAAACTGGAGGGCTTGGCCCGCAATATCGGGACTCACGCCGCCGCGGTCGTGATCGGTGATCGACCCCTGACGGAATATGTCCCGCTCGGCAGCGTTCCAGGCAAAGAAGATGTGATCACACAATGGTCCATGAGCGATGTCGAGGCCGCCGGCTTGCTGAAAATGGCCATGCTCGGGCTGCGGAACTTGACCATTCTCAGCGCCGCGGTCGACCTGATCGAGCAAACCAACGGGACCCGCATCGACCCGCTGAAGTTTCCCCTGGACGATGGGCCGACCTACGCCTTGTTGCAGCGAGGGGAAACCAAGGGCGTCTTCCAGCTGGAAAGCGGCGGGATTCGCGACCTGCTGCAGAAAATGAAGCCCGACCGGTTCTGGGACATCATCGCCACCAATGCTCTCTACCGGCCTGGTCCGCTCGAAGGCGGGCTCGTGCAGCAGTACGTCGAAGTTAAGAACGGTCGCCGCCAAGCAGAGTATCTCCACCCCGTGCTCAAGGACATCACGGAAGAGACTCATGGCGTGATGGTCTACCAGGAACAGGTGATGCAGATTCTCAATCGGCTCGGCAAAATTCCGCTTGCTGCTGCCTACACCTGTATCAAGGCAATCAGCAAAAAGAAAGAAAAAATCATTGCCGAGAACTATGAACAGTTCGTGGCCGGCTCAACCGAACAGGGGTTGAAAAAGTCCCAGGCCCAGGAACTGTGGGACATGATCCTCAAGTTCGCCGGTTACGGCTTCAACAAAAGCCATTCTACGGCCTATGCTCTGATCGCCTATCAAACGGCCTACCTCAAGGCTCACTATCCCACTGAGTTCATGGCAGCCTTGCTGACGGGCGATATCTCGGGACGGAATTTCTCACAGAAAGATTCGCTCGTTGAACACATCGAAGACTGCCAGCGCATGGGGATCGAGGTCGTTCCACCCAGCGTCAACTCCTCGGCTGTCAAATTTTCCGTCGCCGGGAAGCGGATCCACTTCGCGCTTTGCGCCATCAAAGGCTGTGGCGAGTCCGCTGCCGAGGCAATCGTGCGCGAGCGGGCGGCCCGGGGCCCCTTTCGCGACCTGTTTGATTTCTGCGAACGGATCGAAAGCTCAAGTTGCAATCGGGCGGCGATCGAATCATTGATCAAAGCGGGAGCAATGGACTGCTTCGGCGCCCGGCGCTCGCAGTTGCAGGCGATTCTCGACCGGGCTCTGCAATCGGGCGTCTCCGCCCAATCCGACCGCAAGAGCGGTCAAAAAAGCCTGTTTGGCGATCTGGAGGAAGAGGAGGAGACCACCTCCGCCACCCCGGTTGGACTTCCCGAAATCCCAGAAATGGATCAGCGAGAGCTTTTGGCCGCCGAGAAAGAAGTGCTCGGGTTTTATCTCTCGGCCCATCCGCTGGAACAGTACGCCGACCAATTGAAGAAGTTTTGCGCTCACTCCAGCAAACGCCTCGGCCACCTCGAAGATCGGGCCCGGGTGAGTTTGGGAGGGATGGTTTCGTCGATCAAGCACTCCAACGTCAAGCGCGCCAAGGACCCAACCGCCCCAACCAAGTATGTGATGTTCGATCTCGAAGACTTGGAGGGCTCCATCCGCTGCATTCAATGGCCTTCGGAGTTTGCGACTCAGGGACACCTGATTCAAAGCGAGGCGATTCTGATCATTCAGGGGGTCCTCGACCGTCGGGGCGGCGACGAAGCAAATCTCGTCGTCGACAAGGTGATTCCGCTGGAGCAGGCCGAGCAATCGATGACCAACGGACTCTGCCTGCGAGTCAGTGAAAAGCAGCATGGTCCCCAGGCGGCCAAAGACATTTACGAAATTGTCCGCGGATACCCCGGGAGTCGCAAACTTCGATTCGACCTCCGGCTCGACGATGGGACTACCGTGATTCTCGACACCCATAAATTAAAAATTGATATCCATCCGGAACTGCGGCGACGGCTGGAGGAATACCTCGGGAAGGACGCCATCGAGATCCTCGCCGGGAATTGAGGCCCAAACTGCCTCGCCCCCTGACATTTCACCATTCACGTCCACGGTCCGACTTGCACCCCAGCCCCATGTCCCGCCACTCAGCCTCCTCCGCCATCGCCTGTTTCGTGTTGCTCGGCCTGTTGCTTTGTTCGCACTCGGGCTGCTGGCAAGCGCTAAATCCCGCTCGACCAAAACTCGTCCCAGTCTCCGGACAAGTCCTGCTCGACGGCGAACCGGTCGGCGGGGCCAAAGTCGTTTTTCTGCCTCAGCAATTATTCGACGGCGGGAACCGGGTCCAACCCGTTGCCTCGGCCTTGACCGATGAGCAGGGCAATTTCAGTCTGCGGACAACCGGCCAGCCCGGAACGCCGGCCGGAGCGTATTGGGTTCTGCTCAGCAAACTTGAGGCCCCGGCTGGCGAAGGGGGAGAACGGCTGCCAGCGAACGATTCTCCCGAGCCGCAGCAGAAAGACGCCGCAGCTCTAAACGACAGCAGGGCTCCGGGTGAAGAGGTCTTCCCCGAATTCTTTAACTCCGCGACGCGGCTTGCGTTTATTGTCCCCGCGCAAGGCACAGACGCCGCGCGGTTTGAGCTGTCGATTTTCGATCGCCCTCTGGAAGCACCCGGACGCTAAGCCCCCTGCCTGCACCACTGGCATTCATTCCGACTCATCCGTTGCCGGCGGCTGAGGAAAGTCGAGAAATCGCTGCGCCAATCGCTGCTCGGCTATCTGGCAGTACTCAGGATTGCAATCGAAGCCGATGAAGCGCCGCCCCAGCCGCTGGGCGACGACAGCAGTGGTTCCCGCACCGCTGAACGGGTCGAGCACGACTCCCTGCGCTGGACAGGTAGCCTGCAGGCAAGTCTCGACCAGCTTTTCGGGAAACACGGCAAAGTGGGCTTCGCGAAACTTTGAGAGGGGAATGGACCAGACCGTTCGCTTGTTTCTGCCGAGCGGATGAAAGGCCTGGTCCCAGCGTCCATCGTGCAGATTCTGGCTGCCGGCGTTCTTTCCTTTTTCCGGAGTCCCCCCCCGCTTGCCGAAGTGGTTGCGCCCGCCCCGCATTCGCGACTGTTCGGAGAACGTCACATGGGGTTCGCGGATGGAATCCGCGTCGGTCGGTCGTGGGGCGATTCTTGACCGGGGATGGCATCGCGTTGGGCTTGTGCCAGATAACGTCACTCCGCAGTAACCAGCCTGCGTCCTGCATCGCCAGGGCGAATCGCCACGGCATCCCCAGGAGTTGACTCCCGATGTACTTGTCGCCGAGGACGACCCAAACCGTGCCCCGCGGACCCAAAGCCGGCTGCAGCGCCGCGAATACATTGACGAGGCGGCGGACATATTCCGCCGGTTCGGCCTCCTGACCCAATTGCCGAGGGTCAGCATAATCGCGCTGTTGGAAATAAGGCGGACTGGTGATAATCGTATCCAGACAACCCGAGGGGAGCTTCGCCCCGAGTGCCGCTGCATCGCCGCAGTGCATGCGATCGAGCCAGTTTGCCAACTCCGTAGCCATCAAAGCTCCACCTTGACACGCGCTTACATTCGCTCGACCACTTCGATTCCCAGCAATCCCAAACCGGTCCGGATCGTCAACGCAGTCAGGGCACAAAGCTGCAACCGGCTGGTTCGCAGTTCGGCCGTTGCGGCCTGCACCACACTGCATTGATCATAAAACCGGAAAAAAGTCTGGGTCAGCTCAAACAGGTAGCCCGCCAGCAAATTGGGGCGATAATCGACGAGGACTTCTTCCAGCGTTTCGCCAAATCGGGCCAGGGCGAGAGCCAGCGTCCGCTCAATCGGCTCGGCAAATTCCAGCGGCCCGGGACTGGCGGCGAGCGATTCCAAAGTAGCTTCAGCATTTCGCAAAATACCCATCACCCGGGCATAGCAGTACTGGGAGTAGGTCGCCGTGTTGCCCTTCAGTTCGAGCATCTTGTCATAACTGAACTTGTAGTCCGAGGCGCGATTCTGCGAAAGGTCCGCGTACTTGAGCGCCCCAATTCCGATCACTTCAGCAATTCGGCCGGCATCTCCGGGCAACGGGTCACCTGCCTCGCCGTGCAGTTCGGCAAGCACCTGGTTGGCCCGGCTTTCGGCTTCATCCAGCAGTGATTCCAAACCGACGGTATCCCCGGCGCGAGTCTTAAATGGCTTGCCATCATCGCCGAGCACGGTGCCGAAACTGACATGCACCAGTTCCACATCGCGGTAGCCCCAGAGGCGGGCGGCAGCAAACAGCTTTTCAAAATGCTCGTGCTGGCGATGATCGACCACGTACAGAATCACATCGGGGTTCCATGTTTTGACCCGATACTCGATGGTCGCCAGGTCCGAGGTCGAATAGAGGAATGCCCCATCCCGCTTCTGAATGATCATCGGCGTCTCAAAGCCCTCGAGAAAAACGCACACGGCGCCTTCGCTCTCGCGGGCGAGCCCCCGCTGGCGCAGCGAGGCCACCACCGGTCCCAGCATTTCGTGGTAAAAGCTCTCTCCCAGCTCATGGTCAAAGGAAATCTGCAGTCGGGAGTAAATCCGCTGCATGTCTTCGCGGCAATAGGGGAGCACTTCCCGCCAGAGTCGCAGGTTCTCTTCATCGCCGGAGTGCAACTTGGCGGTCTCTTCCAGCACTGCCGCATCAATCCGGGAGTGAGCCGCAGCCAAGCCATTGAGTCGCGCATCCTGCCGGACGGCTGCAATCTTGGCTTGCAGCCCGGCCACCTCCTCGCGCAGCTCGTCCAGTCGCAGGACAGCCTTCTCCAATTCCTTGGTCCGCTCCTTGGCCTCGCGCTTGTCGGCGGGAAGCGGCTGAGCCTGCAACTGCTCCAGCCGTCGCTGCTGCTCGGTACAAAGCTGCTCCTGCCGGGGCAGCCCCGCAACCGCCTCATGGAAGTCGACCAGTTTTCGCACTAACCGATACAGGCCTGAAAGGTGCCCGATCGGGTTCTGCCGGTACTCAGCCTCATCACTGAAGTGCTTCAGTCCATAAATGATCATTCCGAATTGGGTACCCCAGTCCCCCAGGTGGTTGTCCGTAACCACTTGATGACCGAGGAAGCGAATGATCTTGGACAATGAATCGCCGATGACCGTCGAACGAATATGGCCGACGTGCATCGGCTTGGCGACATTCGGAGAAGAGTAGAATGCGGGTCCGAAAGCGCGGACTGCAATCGTCCCTTGAGCCAGTCATCCGCCAGCCGGAGATTGATGAACCCCGGCCCGGCAATCTCCGCCGGCTCACAAAGGCCTCCCAATTCCAATTGGCCGGTCAACTCAGCCGCCAGTTCCCGACTGTTCCGCTTCAACTTGCCCGCCAGCGGCATGCAGAAATTGGCCTGATAGTCGCCGAACTTGGCGTCTTGAGCGGGGCGAATCTGCCCCAGATATTCAGTCGGATTGACCTGCAACTGCTCCAGCAAAGGAGCGAATCGAGCGCGGATTTCTTTAAGTGGATTCATGCCAATTTGAAATGAAAGAATGGGCAAGTCGGGCGCCCGCCACAGCCCCGGGAAACAACAAGGCTGCTCAAGGGCGAATCCTGTCGCTCCCGCTTCACCGGGCCGAAGCGTTCCCTTTTTTCTACCAATCCCCTCCGATTTGCAATCCGGCACCAGAGCTGAATTGATAGGATGGAGCACAGACCGGTCGGCTCGGACGGGGTCCTGAAACGATCCCGGTGGCGGCGTCTCCAACGGAGCCTCTGTTGGCCGACCGGGTTCACCCTTCCATCCCGAATTTCGAACCACCCCGTTATGCCGTTCTCGCTGCAGTCCCGCTCTTCCAAGCTTGCCCCGCCCGTCAGCCGCCGGCGACCCTGCCACGGCCCCTTCCAGCCCTTCCGCCGGGAACTCGACTCGATTCTTTCGAGGTTCGCCGCGGCAGCCTTGTCCGCCCGTCTCGGGATGGTGCTGGTGTTTGCGGGTCTCCTTGGCACTCCACCCTCCAGTGCTGGCGAAATCCCGGGGCGGAAGCACCCCGTCTCGGTAATCGAAGCCGATATCTTCGTACAGCGTTTCAAGGCAACTCTGCGGCTGAAATGCTTCGCCGACGATCTCGAATTGCTGCAAGGTGTCGAACCTCTGGAAAATGGCACTTACGACAGCGAGGAACTTCTTGCCGCGCAGCAGGATCATGCCCGCTTCCTCGCAGAGAAGATTCAGCTGTTCGACGCAAACGGAAACCGGTTGCCGCTCAAAGTAACGGAAGTCGTTCCTCTGGAGATCCCCGCCGAGGGAATTCGGGCCGGCGAGTTGATGAACTACACGCTCGGCTTTCACCTGGAGACGACTTATGAACAGCCTCCCGAATTCATCACGATCAAGCAGATGATCGTGGCCGAGGGAATTCTCCTGCCGAGCGAACTGAAGGTTCTGCTCAAGCAGGAAGGCTCGGAGACTCCCTTTCTGCACATGATGAAGCCGGACGCGCCCGAGACTTTTTCCTTCGATTGGTCAAAACCGCCGCTCGCTGCCGATGCCTCCGAAGCCGAGTGGGGCAAATGGTTTGAGGAGCAGCGGGAAAAGACCCTCGGCATCACCAGTTACAGCAGTGTTTACAACTTTATCTACATCACTCCGCGCGAGGTCCGGCAGGAGATCCTGGTTCCGATCGCCAGTCTGGCAACGGTCCTCCAACTGCCTCGAGCCGACCTCTCCTATCTCGACATTTCGGAGCAGGATGCAGCGGCCGAGGAGATTGGCCGGTTTTTCACGAAGGAAAACTCGATTCGGATCGACGGGATCGAAGTCCAACCGCGAATCGATCGGATCGACTTTTACGGCCTCGATCTGCGCGATTTCGCGGTTCAGGCCGAGCGAAAGAAAATCAGCATGGCCAATGGACGAGTGGGAATCATCCTCGCCTACAGTGCCAAAACTCCACCCTCGGGAGTGGAGGTCAATTGGCGGTTGTTCAATGACGCGATCAAGACCGTGGACGCGATTGTGTTTCCCTATGACCAGGTCGAACAGACTCAGTTTTCCGTATTCCTCGCGGATAATACCTATCGCTGGTCCAGCCCCACCCAGCGCAGCCTTCCGGCGATCAGCGAGGTGCTCGCGCAATTTGAACCGGCTCAAACACTTCAATGGCCACTGGTAACAACTGCTGCGGGAGTGCTCGCCGGGCTGGCTCTTTTGGCCGGTCGCAAACTCCTGGGAAACAAGGTAGCTACCGGCCTGGCTCTGCTCTTGCTGCTGGTCGCTGGGTTGAGCTGGAATGTCGCCCGAGTACCGGTCACCGTTCGAGCGGCTCGGCTCCCCGAACTGTCAGCGGAAACTTCAGGGGAGATTTTCCGCCAGCTGCATGCGAATATCTTCCGGGCCTTTGACTACCACCAGGAAGAGGAAATTTACGATGCCCTCGCCCGGAGTGTCGACGGCCCGCTGCTTGCCGAACTCTACACCCAATTGCGAAAAAGTCTCGAAGTCCAGCAGCAGGGCGGGGCCGTCTCCCGGATTGATGCATGCGGTCAATGTCGAAAACGGGCAACCCTCCGCAGCCATCAGCACGGGCGACCGCCCCGGTTTCCAGTATCGCTGCAAGTGGAACCTCGTCGGCTCGGTTGAGCACTGGGGGCATTTGCACCAGCGAACCAATATCTACGATGCCGACTTTACGGTCTCGCTCGTCAACGGAGCCTGGAAGATTACCGCCATGCGGAGCCTGGATGAACAGCAGGGTCCGGTCAAAACCAGCCTCCGCAAGTTTGGCAGCTGAAGCGCGACTGAATCGAAACCGCAATTCGGAGCGCTCTTGCCTCTTCGGGGTGGGCGGCAAAATCTCGACACAATCCGCTTGGGAGGAGTAGAATAAGCAGCGATGCTGAAATTGCCCCGATTCCGGTTCGGGGCGAATTCGTTCTCCGCTTCTCCGGCGCCAACCGTATTTTTGGAGCTCGAGCCGATGCCCTCCGCCCTGCTGATTCGCCCCAGCCGCCAAGCTCTGACCGCCTTGGGATTGGCCCTGGTCCTGCTCGCTTGGACAACCGCAGCCACCCCCCATTCCGGCTTGTTTGGCCAAGAAGGAGAACCCGATTCAGGTCAACGTGAATTCCGCAATGCCAGCGGAAAAGCGATTGCCACCGGGACTTTGCTGGAAGTCGAAGGCAACAAAGTCAAAATTGCCACCTTCAACGGAACGGCGGAACTACGACTGAGCGAACTCAGCGCTGAGGACAAGACCTGGATTCGCGAATCACTGAAGCGAAAAAAACTGGAACTGGAGGCTGACCTGGTGCGGGTTGAGCTGCTGGAAGCCAACACCACCGGCAAGCCCCATCTCGTTTACAAGGTGCTCCGCAAGCTGCGGCCTTACGGCTCCAACGCCCAACTTTCCGGACCACTTCTGCTGGAACTCCTGAAAAAGGACTACCTCGACCTCAAAACCCGCCAGGAAGTTCTTCTGACGTATGTCGATACCGCTCCGCTGGACGCTTTCAATGCGGAGCAGGTCCTGGCCGTGGTCGCGCGGGAGTGGAGCACCTGTGCACCGCTGGTCAGCTCCGACCCGGTTGAGTTTCTCAAGACGTATGCTCGGTTCGGAGACTGGTCAACGGATTACCTGACCAACGTGGCTTACACCGGGGAAATCAAACCGAATCCGGAAGCAACTCCGCCGCCCAGCCCCCGAAATACGGATCTCGTCGATGAAACGCTGACGCGCAATCGCGCCGCAGCAGCCCGCGGGTTGGCCGAACTGAAGTCGGAACGCTCGCTGGAGATCATCCTTGAGATTCTCGCCCTGGTCGAAAGCCCGTCGCCGAAAAAGTCCGACCTCGATGCTCAAAAAGTCTGCCTTGAAGCACTCGGCGCCAACGGCCTGACGAATGACTCCGTGGCGGCAGCCCTGGCCAGGCTCGAGAAAGTCCACCCGGAACTCGTCGCCCGAGTTCGCGAGAAGCTGGCTGCCAAATCCGATCAATGAAACCCTCGGGCACTCTTTAGTCCCGAGCGCTCACTCGCCTGCTCATGGAAAGAACTGCGTGACCAACCGAACGCCTCCACCCGATCGAACCCTGGTTCGCTGGCACGAGCACTCCGTTCAGCGGCAACGGGGTTGCGTCGTCTGGTTTACGGGACTCAGCGGCAGTGGCAAGAGCACCATCGCCAATGCGGTCGATGCCTTGCTGGCCGAGCGGGGAATTCCGAGTTACCTCCTCGATGGAGACAATGTCCGGCACGGCTTGAATGCCGGCCCTGATCGACTCGCCGCGGAATACGGAGAAACGTTCGCCCGCCG
>JAJTFE010000087.1 GCA_021298375.1 Blastopirellula sp.
ATGAAGGGGGTTGTTTCCGGGGTGCGCGACTATGGAAACCGGATGGGAATTCCGACCGTCAATGGCGCGGTCTGGTTTGATCCGCGGTATGTCGGCAACCCGATGGTGTTCTGCGGAAATGTCGGTCTGCTGCCGCACGACCAGAGCTTCAAGCAAACCCAGCCCAACGACCTGATTGTGGCGATTGGCGGCCGGACCGGCCGCGATGGGATCCATGGGGCGACCTTCAGTTCTGCGGAACTGACTGATGCCAGTGAGCGAACCAGTTCCGGCGCTGTCCAAATTGGCAACGCGATCACCGAGAAGATGCTCGCCGATGTCCTGATTGCGGCCCGCGACCGCGGACTCTACAACGCCGTGACCGATTGCGGTGCGGGTGGCTTCTCCAGCGCGGTCGGAGAAATGGGCGAGGAGATTGGAGCAGAAGTCTGGCTGGAGCAGGCTCCGCTGAAGTACGCCGGACTCAGTTACACCGAAGTCTGGATTTCAGAAGCCCAGGAGCGGATGGTCTTCGCAGTTCCGGCCGGGAAGTGGGACGAGTTCCGCCAGTTGTGCGAAGCGGAATCGGTGGAAGCCACCGTGCTGGGCAAATTCACTCCAACCGGCAAGCTGACGCTGAAATTTGAGCAGGAAGTCGTGGGCGAACTGGAAATGTCGTTCCTCCACGATGGGCGGCCGCCGGTGGTTCGACAGGCAAAGTACCAGCCCCGCCCGCCCCAAGCCGTCGCCTTGAATGAACTCGCCCGACTCGATCCGGCGCAGACTCTGCGGCAGATTCTGGCGGCTCCCTCAGTGGCCAGCAAACACTGGATCATTCGGCAATATGACCATGAAGTTCAGGCGGGCAGCGTGATCAAGCCGCTGGTCGGCGTCGATAATGATGGACCGGCCGATGCAGCCGTCGTTCGCCCCCTGATTCGCAGTGACCGGGCGATCGCGGTGGGCTGTGGGATGAACCCGCTTTACGGCGACCTCGACCCTTACCACATGGCCGCCAGTTCCATTGACGAAGCCTTGCGGAATGTTGTGGCTGTGGGTGGCGATCCCGACCACACGGGAATTCTCGACAATTTCTGCTGGGGCTACACCGACCGTCCGGAAACGCTCGGTTCACTGGTCCGGGCCGCGCTGGCTTGTCGCGATTTGTCGCTCGCCTGGGGTACACCTTTCATCAGCGGCAAGGACAGCCTGAACAACGAATTCAGCTACACCGATACCAGCGGACGTCGGCAGACGATTTCGATTCCGTCGACCCTGTTGATTAGTGCCATGGCCATTGTTCCCGATGCGAATCGCTGCGTGACTATGGATTGGAAGGAACCGGGGAATTTCCTCTACATCGTCGGGCGAACGGGAGAACACTTGGGTGGTTCACACGCCCTGCTGGTCCACGGCGATCATCGCAGGGGGTTGCCACCCACGGTCGATGCCAAGGAAGCGTTGCGGCTGTTCCGCGCGGTCCACACCGCCATCCAGCACGGACTCGTACGAAGTTGTCACGACTTGAGCGAAGGCGGGCTGGCAGTTGCCTTGGCCGAAATGGCCTTTGCCGGCGGTTTGGGCGGGAAATTCGATCTGCAAGCCTTGCCGCTGGACAGCCAAACCTCGCCCACGGGAGATTTTTCGCGATTGTTTGCCGAGTCCAATTCCCGCTTCCTCTGCGAGGTCGCGCCAGCTAACGCGGCTGCGTTTGAAGCTTTATTCCCGGCCGGCAGTGTCGCCCGGGCTGGGGCTATCGAGAGCCACGATCGCCTGGTGATCACCAACGGACAACATCCGGTTATTGACGAGAACATTCAGGAACTCAAGCGGATTTGGCAAGGTCCGCTTGATTGGAGTTGAGCAACATGCCCAAGGTACTTTTGATTCGCGCTCCGGGCACGAATTGTGACGACGAGACCGCTTATGCGTTTGAGCTGGCGGGGGCGACCACCCGGGTGGTCCATGTCAATGCGCTGCTGGCCGAGCCTCGACAGTTGCACGAGCATGATATCTTCTGCATTCCCGGTGGCTTCAGTTATGGAGACGACATCGGCGCGGGGCAAGTGCTCGCGTTGCAAATCAAACATCACTTGCTGGAGGACCTGCAGCGGTTTCGCAGCGATGGCAAGCTGATCCTGGGCATCTGCAATGGTTTTCAGGCGCTGATCAAGTCGGGCCTGCTGGTTGCCCCCGATCGGGCGGGGAATCGCGTGACCCTCACGTGGAATGACAATGGACGCTACACGGACCGCTGGGTGCGGCTCAGCCCGCTGGGGGATCGCTGTGTGTTTCTCCGCGGCGTGGAGTCTTTGTATTTGCCGATCGCCCATGGAGAGGGAAAGTTCGTCGCCCGAGACGAGGCGACACTTCGCCAGTTGCAGGCGGATGGACAACTTTCGCTGCGTTATGGCGATGCGGCAGGGGCCGACAATCCGAATGGGTCGGTGCTCGACGTTGCGGGATTATGTGACGAGTCCGGACGGGTTTTTGGGCTGATGCCTCATCCCGAGCGGCACATCCACCGAACTCATCATCCGCGCTGGACCCGGCTCCGGGGAGATGAACGTCCGGATGGCTTGGCGATTTTCCGGAATGCCGTTGCGGCTTGCTCTTGAGCCTGCGCTAACTGACGGCCTGTCCCGATTTTCAGATCCGCAACCCCGTGGGAGAGAATCGGCGCAACCAGTACGAACCGGCTAATCGTGTCCTCTGAACAGGGAATTTCCCGTTCTTGAGCCGGCATGTCCCGGGCAGTTTGTGGATGGGTGGCATTTTACTGAGGCTTTTCTCCGGAGAGCTTCTGGCCCCTGCCCCATCCTGGCTTCGAGTATTCCATGTCCCAAGCTGCTTCGCCCTCGCAGATCCCTGCGATTGGAATAGCCCAAACCCAGCCGATCGCCCGGGCGACAAGCCGACCCCAGGTGGCTTGGACGTCGGTTTGGCCGCTGCTGGTCGTTGCAATCACGATTACTGCCAACGCGGGGATTCTCGTCTGCCAACAGGTGGCCATCCGGCTGCTCGCTCCCCTGATCGGATCATCGATCGAAACGTGGTCGGCGATCCTGGGAGTCTTTCTTTTCGGAATCGCGCTGGGAAACTTTATCGCCTGTCGCCTGGCTGATCGCTACTCACCCAAATTTCTGATCGCCAGCAGTCTCATCCTCGGGGCTGTCTCGGTATACCTGATGCCGTTGCTGACCAGCGGGCTGGGGAATTCCAGCCTGTTCACGGCAGCTCCCCTTCCGCTGCAAATTGGGATGGCCGCCCTGGTTGTCTGCCTGCTGCCGGGCGTGGCTTTGAGCCTGATCACCCCCCCGTCGATTCGCAGTCTGGTGAATTCGGCCGAGCAGGCGGGCGCGATCTCGGGGCGGATTTTTGCCTGGGGAACGCTGGGAAGCCTAATCGGCAACTACCTCACAGGATTTGTGTTGCTCGCGCTGTTTGGTATCGACAGCATCATTCAAGCGACTTGGTTGGCCTTGGTCGCCTTGGCCGTCCCGACATTGCTGTTTGTGCGTCCTGCGGGGCTTTTTGTGGCTCCGTCGGAAATTGGGCAAACGCTCCCTTCCTCCGTACCGCCAAATACCGCCCGCGAGTTGCCCGGGACCGAAGCTTCCTCGGCAGTAAGCCCGGCTCGGGTTCCTTCAGCAACGGCGGTCGAGGATGCTGGCTGGTTCTGGCGGGCAGTGGTCGTGGTTACCGCTGCGAGTTTCGTCTCCGGAGCGCTGGAAGGCGCGGCCTTCCGCATTTTGGCGCCGCTGGTAGGTGTCTCGATGTTTCTGACCGCGGGCGTGGTCGGAGTGGTGCTGACCGGAATGGCTTGCGGAAACTGGATTGGCGGACTGTTGGCTCAGCGCAGCGGATCGCTCCGAACCCTGAGAGCCTCGCTGGTTGGTTGCTGGTTGACCGTCAATGCAGTGGTCGTCCTTTGGGGCCTATTGCTGGATTCGGGCCTGCTGCAAAGCCTGCCCATGATCACCAAGGTGCTCGGATGGTCTTTCAGCCTCTTTTTCCTGCCTGCCTTGGCCCTTGGTACAATCACTCCGCAAGTGATTGGACTCTCGGTCCGCGACGTTAATCGAACGGGTGAAATTACCGGCCGACTGTATGGCTTTTCGACGCTGGGCTGCATTGGCGGGATCCTTGGATCAGCCTGGTTGATGATCGACGGCTTTGGATCGCTTCGCACCTGCATTGTCTGCGGCGCTGTGCCGCTCCTGCTACTCTGGTTGCTGACCCAGCTTCAATCGCGTTCCGAGACCACTTTCCAACGCGGATTGGTGTTCGTGCTGACTTTGCTCAGTTGCGGATTGTTCGCGACTTACCGCTCACCCTATGATCGCGAAAGCAAGTACTTCGCTCTGAAGGTTGTCGACTCTCAAATTGACTCGCGGAAGGTCCGCTGCCTGAAACTCGATTACCTGCTGCATTCCTGTATCGATCTGAGCGACCCGACTTACCTGTTTTACAAGCACGAGGAAATTCAGGCTGACTTGACGCGAGCAGCTGTGCTTCGCGCGCGGGCCGAGGGGCATCAACCGCGAATTCTCGTGATCGGTGGAGGGGGCTACACCTTTCCGCGGTGGGTGGAAGCCCAACCCGATTTGCAGGATGTGATCATCGAGGTCGTCGAAATCGACCCGGCAGTCACGGAAATCGCGCACGACAAACTCGGGCTGAGCCGGCAGACCAGAATCGTTTCGATTCACATGGATGGCCGACAGTACGTCAAGAATGCTCAAGCCGGAAGCTATGACTTAGTCATTCAGGATGCAGTCAATGACCTTTCGGTGCCCTACCATTTGATGACGGCGGAGTATTCCACGCAGATTCGCCGACTGCTCCGGCCCGAGCGGCTTTATTTGCTGACCCTGATCGACAACTTTGACTCGGGAAAACTGCTCGCTTCGGCGATTCGCACGAGCGAGCAGGTCTTCGGTCCCAGCCGAGTCCTGTTGTCGGCCAAGCCCGCTCCCAATTCTCGAGATGTGTTTGTGATCGCGAGCCGAAATCAGGATAACCGGGATTCCGCGAATCCGTTCTTTCGAGTGGAAGAGCGAACCAGTCTTGCTGCAACGACTTTCGAGGTTCCTTCCGCGGATTTGCAACGCCTGTTGGACCGCTGTGCCAATTCTTCTCCCGTGCTGACGGACAACTTCGCCCCGGTGGACAGCCTGATGGCTGGACAATTTCTTGAGCGGAACCGCCTGCCCCCGGCGGCGGCGAATAAGTAAGTTCCGTTCGCCCCGGCCACCTTGGCGAGGGCTATCCCCTCTTGGCGGCCGAGTTCACGCCGCGTTTGCTGCATGTTTCCACCGCGGCCGCTGTCAGCCGAAACTGCTAGCTGTCAATCTGCGGGAACTTTGACGATCGCTCAAACTTTGACGAAAGAACTCAGTTTGCCGATTCCGATGACTATTCCGACAAGGTCCCAATCCCTTGCGGGAGGCCGATTGGCCATTCGGACTTGGTGCAAACAAGGATTTTCAGATGCGATTCGTCAATTTGGTGCTGCTCGTCACCGCGTTCGTGACCGGTTGCGGAATTCAGTCCGCGTTCGCCCAGTACAACATGCCCCCGGGCCAGAATTCGTGGAAGGCAGACCGTCAGCAGCGGCTGGGGATGATTCCGCCGACTGCTGGCCGACAGCGGGGAGCCGGGATGCCCGCGGGCGGCTCCCAGCCAGGCGTGACTGAGCAACCGCTGCAGCAAATGTATGAGCAAATGCCACAGCAAACGCTGGAAGCCTACCAAGCGCCGCGTCAAGCGAGCCGGATTGCCAGCCAGGCGGGGCCGGGCCGGGTTGCACAGACGGCTGCCCGGGGTTCCAACGGGTATTTGCCGCAGAAGTTTCGCACGGCTCAAGCAGATCAACCAATCGAGGCACCTGTACCTCGTCAAGCGATGCCAGCCCCGCAAGCGCAGGCTTCTTCGCCTATGCAGGGAGTTGCAGCTCCCAGCATGGCGCTCGACGCCGGCTCCAGCCAGATAGATGCAGACTTCACGATCCCCGGTGATGATTATGCCTTGCGGGAGGTGATCGGCGAAAGCTACTTACAGGACGGTGGTAGCTGTGCCAGTTGTGGTGACTGCGAAACCGGATGCCAGGATTGCATCGGTTATGGGCGAGTCGGCGGTGTTCCCCCAGGCTATCTCGCCGATTGCTGGATGTTCGGTCTCGGCCGGGTCCTGCGTGAAGCGGAATACTTCGGCGGAGCTCAGGCCTTCCAGACTTCGTCTTTCCTCGTACCAGGAAGCAACGAGCGAATTGGAGATTGCAGCTTTGGCTTCTACTCCGGGCTGAACCTGGGGTTGCCCCTGCGTCAATTGACTTGCGGTTTGGTCTCGGGGCAGTTTGGCGTGCGGACGGTGCAAAGCGACTTCAGCGGGGACCTGTTTTCCTCGGACAATCGCGACCAGCTGTTTCTTACCACCGGGTTTTACCGCCGGGTCGATTACGGTTTGCAGTTCGGCGTGGTGATGGATTACCTCCGGGAAAACTGGTTCACCAACACTGAAGTGATTCAGATGCGCGGCGATTTGGCTTGGGTCAATCCAACGGGCTCGGCGTTTGGCTTTCGATTTACAAAAAATGTCCAGGACGCAATTTCCAGCGGTGTGGTTGATGGGACGACCTTCACGAATCTCCGCACGCGAACTTACGATCAAAGCCGGTTTTACTGGCGAAATGGCTGCGTCAACGGCGGCTGGGCCGACTTTTTCCTCGGCTGGACGGATGAAAGCCATGTTGTGGGTGGGGTCGAGTACGACATCCCCTTAACCGAGACCTGGGCCATCAACTCCGGTTTCACCTATCTGTTTCCGCAAGACAATCCGGAACCGAGCAGTTTCTCCGGCAATTCCAACGACGCCTGGAATGTGTTTGTCGGGATGGCATGGCGGCCGATGGGTCGAAACTGGTATCGGAATTACGACCAACCGCTATTGCCCGTGGCCGACAATGGCTCGATGGTTCTCCGTCGCGGCAACTAGCTCAAAAAGCCGAATCCGCCCCTTGGGATCAAGCGGGCGGGCTCACGCTTGACTGACGCATTGAGGGACTCGAACAGGTTTTCGGGTCCCTTTTTCGTTGCCGCACTCAGTTACGCGGACTGCGGCCGACCGCTATACTTTAAGTCTGTCTCGCGCAGCGGCCGAAGCCGCTGAACATTTTCATCTGTCTGACTGGTCGAGCCGGGACGGTATGGCTTTCAAACCCGACGATTCTGAATATCTCCCCAATGACCCCCGCCGCCCGATTCCGGCTGGCGATGATTTCATGGAACTTTTTGGTTCCGGGGGCTTGGACTTCGAACCGGTGGTCGACGACGACGAGGAACCCAATTCCCCGCCGCCCATGGAAGAAGTCCGCTCGGTGTTTCCGGCTGAAGACGCAATTCCAGAATCCGAGGCGTCGAGAGCTTCGGAATTCGCCGACCAAGGTCTGCGGCCGCACCAATCAGGGCGGCACTCAAGTCGCCCTCCGGGCGGTGGACGTCGGGACGCCCAGCAAAACAAGGGAGCCCAGCAAGGCAGGGGCACGCAGGGTGCCGGCGACCACGACCGCGCCCCTTCCAGGTCAGACCGAAATGATGCCACGAGTGCAACTCGGCAGGGAGAAGTTCAACCCCGAGGTGCTCACGGCCGCGGTACTCCGAGCAGCGGTACTCCAGCTGGTGGGGCTGACTCACAGCAACCCGCCCGCCGTGGACAGACAGAGCGGCCGCAGCAGCAGCGGCAGGGCAGTTCAGCCCCCAAGGCGACGGAGGCAATATCCGCCTCATCCGCCGCTGCACCATCACCTTCTAAAGAAAAGAAATCAATGTCTCACTGGGAACGCCTGGCAGCGATGCTCGGCTTGAAAAGCAGCGAATCAAAAGAAACAACACCCCCGGCCGATACTCCGAGTTCCGCGGCTCGAACTGAGGTCGCATCGTCAACCGGCCGCGAGTCGAGTGGCAAAGCAACCGCAGCCGAATCACCGCTGGCGGAATTGTTTACGCCAACTACCCCTCCCGAGGAACGCCGACGAGAGCCGGCGGTGATTGACGACGTCACCTATTTTGAAGAGGTGATCGACGAGGAAATCGAATTTGTCGACGAAACACCTGCCGGCGAAATCACTGAGGATGACGACTTCATCGAGTTCGCGGTCGAGGAACTCGATCCCGACGCCAAGGAATCGGGGTCTTTTGGCCGGGAAGACGCTCCGGCTCGACACAATACCGCTCCTCGGGCCGCTCCTCGGCGTTCGGGAGTTGCCCGTCAGGAAGTGCCTGAACTTGCCGAAGACGAGCCAAACGAGTCCTCGGAAAAGAGCGGACGCCGGCGTCGCCGTGGACGCCGAGGCCGTGGGCGCGGCGAGGAAGCAACTGCGGGACCTGCTACCGCAGGGCCCGCTGCGGCGCGGTTTGCCGAGCCAGAGTTAGAAGGCGAAGAAATCGAAGCCGGCGCGGCGCGAAGCGCTCCATCCTCCCGGGAACCGCGTCCTGGTCGCGGCGAACAAACTCGAGACCGCGAACCAACTCGAGACCGCGAGCCAACTCGTGACCGCGGCGCTCTTTCGGATTCGGCTGGAGCTGCTGCGGGCGATCGCCCCTCGCGTGGTGATAGAGGCCCGCGTGGCCGAGATGACTCCCGAAGTCGAGATGCAGGCAGAAATCAACGCTCTCGTCGAAACGAAGCGGAGGCGGACGTCGAACGCGAACTGCCTGTCGAGGCAGGCGAGCGAGAGTCCTTTGCCGAAGAGGAAAACACCAGCCGACGCGAGCCCCGAAATCGAGATAGTCGCAGCGGACGCGAATCCCAACGGGGCACGCGGGATGGAAATCGGGGTACGGCGGAAGATACACGCGGCAGCGGCGAGGCTTCGCGCTCCAGCGGAGAACGAGCTCGCGATGGCCGTCCGCGAACCTCCGAAGGCAGAAGCGAGCGGAGCGAATCCACACGGCGAGATGGAAGAGGAGATGGAAGAGGAGATGGAAGAGGAGATGGAAGAGGAGAAGGGAGAGGCGAAGGGCCTCGGACTTCCAAGCGCCCAGCGCCCAGCGACGACCACGGCGATGATTTTGTTGATTTCGGAGACGAGCACGACGATTCGTCGGAGCGGGACAAGAACATTACCACTTGGGTCGAAGCGATTGGTTCGATTGTCGATGGAAACATGAAGTCGCGGAAAGGTGGACGCGGGGGCGGCTCGCGCGGCCGTTCTCGCGACGGCGGTGGTCGCGGCCCCGCTCCACGACAGAGTGAAACGCGAGGTGGCGAAACTCGAGGCAGCACCAACGAAGGAGCCGGCCCGCGAGGCGGTGGAAACGAAGTCGCCGAACCGCGTGGCACTCAGCGAAGCGAAAACAGTGGTGGTG
>JAJTFE010000088.1 GCA_021298375.1 Blastopirellula sp.
ATGCATCTGGTGGTGGACCCAAAGCTCGATCTGCGGCCAGAGCAGCAACAGCAGAATCGCTGAGCCCCACTCGAACCAGCGAAACGGCTTGTCGATGCAACACCTCAGCACCAGCGCCAAAACCGGGGCCGTCAGACAAAGGATTCCACGCGACCAGACAAAGCGACCAATCAGCGTCGACAAGGGAATCGGTTTGAAACGCCGCTCGCCAGAAGACTCGAGGGGCAAATCGGTATCGGAGAAGGAAGCGGTTTCGGCCGGACTGAAACTCATGATGCCGCTATGAATTGGAGACGTTGGACAGATAGCCATCCCTTCGAAAGGGTGGTCTGACGTCTGAAAGAGTCAGTTGCCGTTCGCTCAGGAACGTTTCAGTCTATTCGAGCGAGACCGCGATTCAGCGAAAATCCTCAAAGCCGATCGGAGAATTTCCGGAATAATCCCCGGAAAACGGACCGCGTGTTGGCGGACCAAGGCGGCGAAACAGTTTGGTGAAGCACGGTGGCAAAGTAGGGTGCTCAATCGGGATATCAAATCGGGATGGGCTGAGGGCTTTCGCGACCAAACTCGAGCCACGCCACCACATCGCGCGGAATTGGCTGCGGGGGCTCAGGAAGAGGCGACCGAATTTACCTTCCTAAGGAGCAATCGAGGCACGTAGGACGCCCCAGCAAACATGGTCACGCCCAGAGCAAACACTGCGACCCAAAAGAGTCGGCCCTCACTGAAGCCGTAAGAATGCATTCCAATTCCCAGTTGGTTGACCCCTTCCCAGGACCAAATCGTCACGGCGCAGCCGAGAACGGCCAACGCGGAAATTCCATGTTGCCGGGCAATCCCGGCCCAGCGGGCGTGCAGAATGGCTGCGTTCCAGAGAACGATCATCAAGGCGCCGTTTTCTTTTGGATCCCAGCCCCAGAATCGTCCCCAGGAATCATCCGCCCAGAGTCCGCCCAGGACGGTCCCGAAGAAGCTGAGCAGCAGGGCAAAGCAGGTGATGCCATAAATCAAATCGGAGAGCGTCTTTTGGCTCGTCGGCGCCAACCGCTTGAGCAACACGGCATCCGCCAGCCAGACCATGCCGAGGAAACCCGCTACCATCGTCGCGGCGTAGCCAAACGAAATGCAAATCACGTGAGTTGATAACCAGAATTGGGTGTCGAGAACGGCCACCAGAACGGCGAACGTGTCGCCATCGGGGATGCTGATTGTCCAAGCCCAAAGCAGTGAGACAAAGGAAGTTACCGAGGCCAGCAGGTTGCCAATTCCCAAACGCGTGAATCGCTCGACCAGCATCAGCAGGATCACGCCGAACGCGGGAATCACCAGGAACGATCCGTAGAGATTGGTGATCGGTGGGCGCCCTGAAATCACGATTCTCAAAATGATCCCGATGATTTGCACACCGAGCGCCAGGCCATTGACGCTCAGTGCCGCTCGCCGAAACGATTCACCAAAGCCGGTCCAACTGGCGATGGTCAACACCAAAGCAAACAGATAGAGCAGCATCGCGAGGTAAAACGGAGCGAAGCGATTGTAAAACAGTTCTGCCTTGAGGCCCCGCCAATTTCCCGAACTCGATTCCAAATCCTTGATCCTCGCCAGTTGGCGAGTCACGGTTGCATTGAACTGTTCGGAATCACCTGCCGCATAGGCCTGCTGCAGCCCAATCAACTCCTTGGCCATTTCGGGCAGTGGTCGGGAGAGCAGCGATTCGCCGCCGTTTCGCTCGGTGAAATCCCGGACCATCGCCTTGAACCTGCTCGTGAACTCTCCCCGCTTCAGTCCCAGGCTCCGCTCCGCCTGAATTTCAATTTCCTGCGAATAGGCTTGGTAGATTTGCTTGGGAAACTGGTCCCAGCGGGCTTCGATTTGCTTTCGTAGAGTTGCCGGATCGGTCTCCGCGGACTGAGCCTTGAGTATCTGCATCAAGTCCGGATCCGCCAGTAACCGCTCAATGATTTGCGGCTTGAGCCAATACTCCTCCAGCATCGTTTGACTCAGTTCCTCGGTCGATCCGCACATGTGCTGGTTGGCCAGGTCCTGCAGCCACTGCGTGTCAATGGCGGCGCGGATCGAAGTCCACGGCAGTTTCGGGTCTGCCGTTCGCACCGCGAGCGGAATGTCGAGACTAACCAGTTGGGTGGACTCAATCAGCCGTTGAAACGGATTGGATTGAAAGGACAAGGCCGGATCGGCCATGGAACTCCGCAGGACCTTGAGTTGCTCCAGTTTGTCAGACAATTCAACGGCGCGCTTGTCGGAGGCGGTCCATTCCTCTTCTTTGCGCTGACGAATATCGTCAAGCAGCCGATTGAGCGGAATTTTCGCGGCGTTCACTTCGGCGAGGCTGTACTTCAAACCTTCGCGGGCAGGGAGTCCCAATGTCTTCAATAACTCGGGGTCTTCAATTCGAATAATCTGGTACTTGGCGTCGCTGCCCGGATCAAAGATCAAATCGGCAAACCACTGCATGGCTGGAACGCGTTTGCCGCCGGGGAGGGCGACCGTTTCACGATTTCCCATCTGCCGAGCGGTGTTTCTGGCCAGACTCTCCAGGGGCTGAATTCGTCCCTTGTAAACGATGGGAATGGTTCCCAGTCGGTCGAGTTCCATGCCATTTTTGGAAACCTTTTCGCGGGCCGCCTTGTTCGCTGCGTACCCCAGGTAGCCGAGGGCCAAGCCGAGGCAGATTAGCGGGATTCCCCAACCCACCTGTTTGGGCTGAATGGCCGGCTCGCCAGCTTTGCCCGGCGGTTGGTCCAAGTTGAGCTTGGTGGCGGGAGTGCTTGCGGCCGCCCGCTTATCGAGATAGCCCAGTAAGACGCTGCCAAACTGGGCCAACAATCCCACCACGACGAACATGCAGGCCACATAGGGGATCATCCAGCCCCGGTTTTTGACGATCTGCAGCACCGTGTACTCACGCCCACTTGGCAGCCGGTCCATGCTCGCCTGGTAAAAGGTCTCATCCCCGTACCGCATCGGATTATTCATGTAGACCCGCATTTCCTTGCCGGTGATGCCTCGGGTCGAATCGGTCAGATCAAATTTGGATTCGAAATGCCGGGGAGTGCTGGTCCCGACATAATTCTCCTGAATCGCATCCAGCAGTTTGATCGCGTAGGGCTTGTAATAATGGCGAAATCGCAAGCCCAGAAGGTACTTCTTGCCACCGACCTCGACTTCATCGAACATGCCCTCTTCGTAGAGTATCTGGCTGACCAGCCAAGTCCCGAGGTCGGCGCCTGTCGCCTTGTCTTCCAGTTGCAGGTAAGCTCCCGCCATGTCGGCAACCTGCCGGGAGTCTGTTCCGGCTGTGACCCGTTTGGGCTGAATCTCAAACCGAGTCCCGATTCCGCGGTTGGCCAGGTTCTGGCCGCTGCCGACAGGAGTGATTTCCGTATTCGCTTCAAACTGGAGACAGCGGATGTGGAATGGCAACTGCTCGTCACTGACGGCTTGTCCATTTTTCCAGAGGGACGCGGGGAGCGTGGTCAGCTGGACTGCGGACCGATCAGCGGCGTCGGCGACGATCAGTTCGGTCGAGCGGATGTCGACGGCGTGGGAAACGGTCTCACCCTCGGCTATCGCCATTCTCTGCTCGACATTCGTCAGCGTCACGTACAACTCGTTGACCATCAACATCGCAATTCCGAGATGGACGAGGACAATTCCACCTTTGCGTCGGAACAAAAGCTGGGTGCCGGCCAGGACAGCCAAGGCGGCCACCGTGGACTGCAGCAATTGCCAGAGGATTCTCATGGCTGACTCGCCGATGAAGGCCCGATCGCCGGTCCACCAGACAAACCCAATCGTCAGCAGCAGGATCGCGCCCAAGCCACCAGCGATTAGTCGCTCAGCCTGCTTTTCCCGAGGTTGCATGGCAGCCGTGGCGCCGAGCCCAATCGCCAGACCGAGCAGCAGCAGTTGCATCACAACCCACATCGTGCGGTAGCTGAACGGCGGTTCGGCCTGAAAACCGTTCGGGTTTTGTCCATTGAAAATCACCATCCAGGTGACGACCGCTCCAATTGCCGCAACCAGAAGTCCCCAGAGCAGCGTTTGGCCTCGAGCCTGGATTCGAATGCGAAGGACGTGAGCGGCGGTCAGATTGACCAGCATCGCCACGATCAGCAGAAAGCCACTCGGCACATAAAATCCGGCCTGCTCGGGAATGTTTTGCAGGTTGGGAAACCAAGCGGGAGGAAACAGGATCTGGAACGGAATGAAGACAAACAGTTCAGGGAAGTGACGCTGTTTGACTGTCCAGAAATCAACCCGCGTCTGTTCCATCGTCGCCAGCCAGGTGACGAAGGTCGCGGCAACGAGCAGAAATACGGTCAGCTTCAGGCTTGCCAAGGGCGAGAGGATCGTCCCGAGAAGGCTGCCCCAACGATTTCGCTCGGAGCCTGAAATTGCCGAAGTCGCATCCAGTGTATTTGCCTGGTCTGCAATTGCATTTATCGACATGAGCCATCTTCCTCGGAAAGTGGGCCGCATTGTGGGCCCTCAGCAACCGGTAATGTTCACTTGAAGCGAATCGAGCCGACAAAGGCTTCCCAGTCCCCAATCGACTCCTCGACCAGAGATTTGTCGCCTGACAATTTCACAAACCACGCTCGCCCTGCGCGCTCGACTCGCGCCGCCACAATTCCTTTGGTCGCATCGGGAAGAACGAGGCGGATTTGCTTGCCCGTTTGCCCATCGATCGTCACCTCGCTGACAAACGGCTCCACTTGAGCGAGCTCCAAACCGGATAACTCCAACTCGGCCAGCCACGACTCAACCGCCGTATTCCAGGTGTTCAACTCGGGGTTCATTTCAGACACCGCGAGAGCCACTTTTCGCTCAGCCGCTTTTCGCTCCAGCTTGACTGTGGCAAACATCGCCTTGGGAAGTCGCTCCCACTGGGCGGGGATGGTGAACTCGATCGGAACTGTGGGAGCAGCAGCCTCCGTTGCCGTGTCACTCCCTTTGGAGGCGCCGCCAGTGTCCTCCGCGGCCGGGGGCCCTTCGGAACCGATGGGGTGGGGAGAAGGGGCGGCCGGGGCCATTCCCCCGCCGTACATTCCGACCTCGTCGAAGATCAGGAACTCGCCACCCTGATAGGCGAGCTTGTCGAGAGAGCTGTTTGCCGCATTCGGATCCAATGGGGGAAGGGACAGCTGATTTCGCCAGCGGTTTACGTTGGATGCGAGGTCCTGATTCGCGGCCAAATCCGAAATTGCCAGTTCAATCGTCTTTCGTTCGCCAGTTCCAAAGAGAAACGTCTGAAAGCGCTCGGGGCGGAGCGGCGCTTCCTGCCAGCCCGTCGGTGGCGTGTACTGCGGCGCGCCGTTTTCGTTAAACCTCACAGACTGAAGAAATTCGCGAAAGCCCGGAAACGCGGCTTCGAAATCTTCCACCGGGCCCACTGCCTTGAAAAACCAGGTCGCCGTAGGCAGGGCCGCAATCGCAGTCACCATCCGGCTCCGCACTGCCTCCGCACTCCGATTGGCAAGCGGTGGCAAACGGACCTGCTCTGGAATGCCCGTATCCTCGAAGGTCAGCACACGGCGTTCGATTTGGTCGGCTGGATTGCACCCCACCACGGCAAATATTCCGGCCAGAACAACCGCCCAGGTTCCCAGCCCCAGCCGCCCCGCGGCGCGAGGTTTCGGTCCGGCGAAGGCCCTGTTCGGCCAAACCATCCGAGTAACCGGGTGTGCAAGATTTTGTTTCATGAGATTCCTGTATTAATGCCCGGGAGGCCCGGTGCTAAAACCCGGGAGGCCCCTGTACTGAAGACCGGTACCAAGGGCCCGGAAACTCCAGAGCTGAAGCCCGGGAAGCACCGCGAACCGTTGACCAGCTACCAACGTTCTCGATCCGCCGGTTGAGCGCGACCTGCTGCTGAGAGGACCTCTTCCTGAGAGCAAAGCAACTCAGCTTGCCTTGGCCGAAATCATGGAACTGCGAAAATTATAAGTCGCTCGGACAGGAGCGGACACCCCAACGGCAAATCGCCGCAGAGTTCGGGTTGAACAGATGTTTTGCCGGGCGGAGGACGGGGCTCTGCTCGAATCGTTCAAATCGCTCCCTCAATCATGCCGCGACATTCACCCAAGCCAATTCGTCGCATTCCTGGACGCTCACACCAGCCGCGGAAAATGACTTCGTCCCCATCGGCCAAAAAGGTCCGTTGCTCCCCACTCGGCAAAGCGAGCGGGGTTCGTTGATTCCCCGGAACAGGTCGACCAAACTCGCCATTCCAGGTCAGTTCCAGAAGGCAGCCCCGCGACTCCCGCAGTGGACCGCTGACCGTCCCGCTTCCCAACAAGTCACCGCTCCGCAAGTTACAGCCATTGCTGGCGTGATGCGTCAGGATTTGAGCGGCGGTCCAGTACATTTGCGCAAAGGTTCCATGGCTGAGCCGAGTCGGCGGCAACTGCTGGTCCCGCATTTTGCGCGAGGAGAGCCAAACCTCCAGCTGGATTTCAATTCCACCGCTGCGCTCGTTCCTCGAGTCGGTCAGGTAAGGGAGGGGTTGTGGATCTCCCTCGGGACGCGCAAATGCCTCACAGCGAAATGGCTGCAACGCCTCCATCGTGACCACCCAAGGCGAAATCGACGAGGCAAAGTTCTTGGCCAGGAATGGACCGAGTGGTTGGTATTCCCAACGCTGCATGTCCCGCGCCGACCAATCATTGAGCAGACACACCCCAAAGAGATGGGCCTCAGCCGAACTCAGCGGAATGGACTCGCCGAGCCGATTTCCCTTGCCAACCCAAAAACCAAGTTCCAATTCATAGTCCAGATTCTGGCAGGGTCCGAAAGTCGGAGCCGCACCCTCGACCGCGGGCGGCAATTGCCCCGACGGACGACGCACCGCCATCCCGCTGGGGACAATGCTCGAGGCCCGACCGTGATAGCCAATCGGAATGTGCTTGTAATTCGGCAGCAGCGGGTTGTCCGGCCGGAACATTGAACCGACGTTGGTGGCGTGGAACAGGCTGGCGTAAAAGTCGGTATAGTCCCCGATCGTCGCCGGCAATTCCAGGTTCACTGAGTTCTGCGGGACTAGGATTCTCCGCTGCAGCGATTCGCTTTCCGCGAGCGCGGACTTCCGATCGGTCACCAGCCCGCAAAGCGCGGCGCGCAAGGCCTGTCGCTGGTCGAGGTCTGCTCCCATCAAGGCATTCAAACAGGTGCTTTGCAGAGGTTCTGTCAGGACACTCGGCAACAAGCCCGCAGCGCTCAGCTCGAACAGGTCGAGAATCCGATCGCCAATGCCAGCACCGATCCGCCGCACCCCATCGCGCAGGAACACACAGTAAGGAAGATTCTGGGGTGGGAAATCTGTTTGGGGATCGTTCGCAGATTCGATCCAACTCTGCAGGTTCGGGTCGTGGGTCGCGTTCAATTGGTCGTTCACGGGCAATTCCTTTCGTCGGGCGACGAACTTGGCGGGTAATGAGGACGATATCAGAAATCAGCTGAGCCGATCCGAGGTGAAGCTGGGCCGAACTGCAGAGAGCGGGTCGGACCCTTCAGGAATGAATGGTCAACGTTTCCCAATCCAGCCAGCCGAGCGCTCGGAGGTCCTCGATCGGTTCGCTGAAGGAGCAGGACCCAAAGCCGATCGCGAATTGACGCCGGGTCGCGGCTAAATCTTCCCGCGAAAAGCGAAGCCCGCCCACTTCCAGTGAGTCGGGACCGAATCGGAAGTTGCCCGATTGGCTGGTTGTCAGCAAGTCGGCGATTTGCTCAATCCCGGCACCCTTTCGCCAGGCCGCCGCAGCGGCGACAAACACGTTGAGAAATCCATGCATCGTCGCGCACGGGCTGTCGGCCGCATAGGTCAACGGATATTCAGCCCGCAGCGGATGGTGCAAGCCGGCGGTTGCCTTGAAAGCCACTTTGGCGAGAGCGCACTCGTGCAAAAAGCGAGCCACGTCGTCTACTGCGGCGATGAGTTGCGGCTGAATGCCACCCGTGCGGATTTTGCCCCGATGCCCGGAACCGAGTTGGGCGATCACGCCCAGCAATTCCCTGCAAGACTTGGCATGCGGTAATTCCCAGTACGTAGCGACTGAGGATTCGCAATGCCGAGCGGCAGCAGCAAGCTGAGCAACATCGTCGACCTTCGACTCCACGGCATCGATGACTGCCCGCCCCGAATGGCGCGCGTTAAAGGCAGAGATGCTGCGCCAAGCCTCGGCAAAAACGCTTTGGTCTCCCTCCGGTCCCGGAACCAGGCAACTGATCCGCCAGGGAAGCGTTTCGGGGGCGGCCAGGGTCCAACTGGTTCGGGCCAACTCCGCAAACTCATCCAACCGCTGGACCGGGATAATCAGTCGGGCCAACATCCAAGCGGCTGGGTGCTGGAGGTAACCGGAGTAATTGCTGACCACCTCTGGCAAGGGCAGGCCAGCGGGCGGATAGAGTCCGGCGTAATCGAGAATGTCGGTCAGCAGCGTCTGCAGCGAACTCATCGAGAGGTTCTCGGTGGGGACAGGTTGATTCGGCCAGTCGTTATCCTAGCCGCTTTGCCCCGGATGCCTCAACGGGCAGGCGCCCACAGAGTGTTGAGTCGGAGTTCATCTGCCCCAGTCGAGCGAAGCCCATAGCGCTGTTCGCAAAAAAAGCCAGCCGACCATGGGCGGTCGGCTGGCTGGACTTATTGTTCTACTGGTTCTTGAATTCCCGCGATGACGTGTGCCGCGGGAACCTCTCGGGAAAAGTTACTGGAACAACTCCAAAATCCACGGCAAGACCCCCGTGCTGACCGTGGTCCCCTCGGGCATCCAGAGGTTGCGGCAGAGGTCGTAGGCAATCATCCCCCCGGGAACGAGTACTGCCATCAGCAGGCCGAGTGAAAGGACTTGCCAAAGCGTGAACGGGGCGTCGGTTGCCGGAACCTGAACGACCTGCGGCGCCATCGCCGGAGCCATTCCCGATTCGAGCCCGCCATCCAGCGGAGCGGCCTCAGCCGCGTCGAAAGCTTCTCCCGCCTGAAGCTGCGTGGCATCCGAGCCACTGGCAAACAAATCGGAATCGTCCAGTGCAATCACTTGTGAACCGCTGGATTCCTCGGAGTCAGCCGATTCCAAAGGCGTCAGGTTGAAGTCGTCTTCCTGCATCAGCGTTCCGGCATCCATCATCAGACAAAGCAAAGTCCGCGTCGTCGTCATCGAGATTGCTTGGCTTCTTGCTGCTGCTCTTGGCAGCACCCTTGGCAGCACCCTTGGCAGCACCTTTGGCAGCACCTTTGGCAGCACCCTTGGCAGCTCCTTTACCTGTGCCCACGTCCGGATTGGAGTCGCTGTCGTCAAGGAGCAAATCGCTGTCTTCAAAGTCGCTGCTGAGGTCATCGTCATCAGCCAGCAGCAATTCGTCTTCGCCCATTTTCTTGGAGGAGCCTGGACCTTTAATCCCGAGCTTGTCGGTGTCTGCCGGACCCTTTTTCTTTTTGCCTGGAGCATCCTCGTCGACAATGCTGCCGCCAGCGGGATGGAAGATACCGCTATCGCTGCTGTCATCGAGAATCAGTTCCTCGCTTTCATCGAGCAACAGCGGCTCACTGCCGGAGGAGTCACTGAGTTCAAAGTCGTCGCTGTCGTCGCCACCTTTTTTCAGCGAGATGCCAAGTTCGTCGGCAACTCGTTCCAGTTCCTGAAGCTTGAACTTCCAAGACGAGCCATCGCGGTAGCCGAAGATCTCATTGTTGGAGCGCATCTCGGCGAGGCGCTCGGCCGAGAGGCCCAGCATCGTGGCCGCCTTGTCCATCGGAATCAGGTTTGACATAGAAAGTTCAGCTCCATTCTCAGGACTTCAGGCCGGGGATTGAATTCAATCCCGGGCGCTGTAAGAGTTGTTCGTCAAGTTGAAGGCGACCGGCGCAGCCCGGGGCGGAAAAGGTGAACTCGTACCGATCTTGCACAATGCACCGTGATCGGAAGAATCGGACCTGACGATTGTCGGGACCGGAGCCCGGAAGCAAACGTGGAACCGAGGGCGCGAGTCTGGATGACCCACCCCATTCCGCCTATCTGATTGTAAAAGCCGGTTTTTGAGATTCAAGTTAAACCGCCGCAGAGGAGCCAATCCGTTGAAATTGCCGACGGGCCGCATCGAGGCCGCCCGGGAAATCGGCCGCAAAATCCCCCTTTTCGCTGTAACGCGACCGGCTCAGCCTGCCATTGCCTTTTGCCCCGGCAGCGTGGTCTCAGCGAGAGAGCCGCGGGGTCTGGGAGGTAGAAACAGGTTGACGTTCCCCTGCATGGCTGCCGAGCGCTCCCGGGGTTCAACGAAGTTCCGACCGGGATTCTGCTTCCCAGTTCAAACCGAACTTGTGCTTCGCGCTCGGCAGTCAATCAAACCAGCCAGGCGAGCGGTTCCTACTTTTGGGGGCTTGGCGGAGTTACTGCAATTCTGCCGTGCTCGGCAACGCCAAACGCAGTCAGGTAAAACAGCCGCGCGGCACTCGAGATTTTGTCGAAGTCGATCCGCCCCAACTCGTCGCTCGGCTGATGGTAGTCCGGATGAAAACCCCCGAACAAAAACGCGACGGCGATTCCCTTGTTGTAAAAGCTCGCTTGATCACTCCGGCCAAAAACACCTTCTTCGTCGTATTCGAAAGTGAAGTTAAGGTGGCGATTGGCTGCCAGGATAATGTCGTGCAGCGCCGTTTGCCCCTGCTGGCTGCCAATCAAATGCAAGGTCTGCTCGTTCTCAGCAGCCGTTTCCCCTTCTTTCTCCTCGTTTCGCCCCACCATGTCGATATTCAGCATGCAGACCATTTTTTCCAGCGGCAATGTCGGAAAATCAGTGTAGTGACGCGAGCCCACCAAACCCATCTCCTCGGCTGCAAACCAAATGAACAAAACACTCCGCTTGGGCCGCTGGGGATTTAATGCCAGAGCCCGGGCGATCGAGAGAATTGCGGTAGAGCCCGAGCCGTTGTCGTCGGCACCGTAATAGACATTGCCGCTTCGCTCGCCCAAGTGATCGAGGTGCGCCCCGATGACGATGTACTCATCCTTCAATTGCGGGTCTGAGCCCTCCAGCCAGGCGATCACGTTGGGAACGGCGGCCGATTCTTCGCGAATCCGCAGGGACAACGCAACTTCGGCATCGGTCGAATTGAATTTCAGGCCATCCTCGGTCAACGGCTCCAGCCAGGCAGCCTGTCCATCGACTGCCGTCAGCAGTTCGCTGGCCGCCGCTCGTGTGATCGTCCCCGAGGCGCTCGTCGAACGGGTTCGACCGTCGCGTCGGAGGAGTTGCGAACTCGAGGCAACCGGCTGCTCGACGACGCGGAGCGTAAGAGCCGGGCCCTTGCGGGCGATTAAAAAGGGAGCCCGACCGGCATTCGCATCATCGGTGGTAAAGACGACGACCCGGTCGCGAAGGTCGAGGTCTTCCGGCAACGAGGCATTCGCACCGCGGATTTGCAGAAAGGTCACTTTGCCACTGACCAGCGACTGGTCGGCAAAACGATCCAGCGAAATTCCCTTGTCGCAACTCAGCTTGAGGTTCTTCGGGCCGGTCAATGCCGAATCGGTGGCATCAATCGTGAGCCGGACCATTGGCAGCATCTGGAAGAAAGTGCCTCCCTCGCCGCGCGGTTCCAGGCCGTACTCAGCAACCTTGCCGGCGACCCAGTGTGCGGCTTTCGTGTAGCCAACCTGGCCGGTCCCGCGGCCCTTGAATTGCGGTCCAGCCAGCACTTCCAGAAAACTCTTCGCCTGTTCGGGTGTGATCGACTCAAAGCCGGGCCTTAACGCTTCGGCCACCGGTTCGGCTCCGGAGAATTGAGCCGCCACCGGCGCAGCCCACAACCAACCGAAACCAGCTACCACGCAAGCCAACCGAACAGACAACCGAGGCATCGGAAAACTCCCCACAAACGATTTCAAAAATCCAGTCCGCACAGTGTAGTCGATCGCTCGGCCCGGAGCGAGAAAGCGGGGAACGGGCCGTGTGGAATCCGGAATGGAACCCGAGGCGAGTGGCCAGCACAGGTTTGGATTTGTCAGGGCAGTCGGGAATCGCGGTCTGGGAGATTCAACGGCAGGGGGGCGTTTGCAACTGGGCAGCGACTCAACTGCTGGCACTTCGATAACTTCGCAAGGCCCTCAGGAAGACCCAGCGGCTGGCAAGAAGACTGAGCACCGCGGCCACGATGGCGTAACCGGCCAGTGACCATTCCCACCACTTCCACGGCGTGCCGAGCGGTTGGGCCAGAACGCGCGCCGGAATATTGGAGACGACCAGCACCGGAATCACAAACGTGAAAGTGCCCCACAAGGCCCAGCCCATGCCGCTGCGCTGATAAATCTCCATCGGATAGCGATAGAAATTGGTGATGTAGAACCAGAAATCGTACAGGTTCTGATTTCGACCCAGCCAGATGCTCGTTGAGGCCAGCGCCAACATCACGCTGTACATGACGGCCACGCCGCAAACGATGAACAGCAGGAATCCGAGCATCGTAAAAATGGAAAGCTGGAGATGCTTCTCCGGATCGCGCAGCAGTTGGCCCACCGAGTAAATCACGAGTGCTACCCCCAACGCCCCATTGGCGAGTTGGCTCCAGTTGGTGCGGGAAAATGAAATCAGCAGTTGCGTATCAATCGGCTTGAGCAAGGCAAAGTCCAGATTGCCAGTTCGAATCAGGTCGCTGAACTCGTCAAAGTTCTGCATGAAAAAGGTTTGAATCAGGCTGTTGATGATCCAGATCGTGCCGAGGAATACGAAAAACTCGTGCTCGCCCCAGCCCGTGTCGCGGCCGATCGAGTCGGTGAAGCGGTAGATGATCTTGAAGAGCATGAAGTTCATCACTGCCCAGGACATCGAGGAGATGCACTGCAGGATGAAGTCGGCGCGGAAGGACATGTCGCGAATCAGTGAGTTGCGGCAGAACGTGGCAATCACGCGGAGGTAATTCGGGCCCCGGACCGGAGGCGTGGGCATCGTGGTGGGCTGGGAGGGATTGGATGGGCTCATGATCTCA
>JAJTFE010000089.1 GCA_021298375.1 Blastopirellula sp.
TCATACCGGCGGGTGAAATCCCGGCCTCCTTAGTCCGATCCCGCCCGCCCTGTGGGAATGCCGAGCTAGTTCAGGTCCTGTTTCCGTGTTGCCAAGGTTGAGGCTGAGGCCGATGCGGGCGATCGATGTTCGGTTGCCGGCGTGTCAGCGGGCATGTCCCCGGTAACCCGATTCACTGACCAAGCGCGCCGCTGGTTGATTTCGCCGAGTGTTTTTCTGAGAAGCGAGAGGGTAATCGTTGTCATGCGCCGTTTCAGTTTACTGTTCTTGATGTGGTTTGGGATTTCGCTTTTAGGTTGGTCCGGTCAAGTGCGAGCGCAAGAGGCAACGCAAGAGTCGGCGCAAACTGAAGAAAAAATCGCGGGCGAAGTGGCATACAGCGATGGGTTTGAGGAGGGCGCCTCGGGAGAAAAGCCGAAAGACTGGTTTACGCCCACCGAGGGCTTTGCGTTGCAATTGGTGGCTGAAGACGCGGCCGCAGGGCAGCAGGCGATGCGGCTGGCTCCCGCGGCAGAGCAGCAGGCGCGGTTTGGCACTGTGCTCAGGCAGCTTCCGGCCCAAGAACTTGCCGGAAAACGGATCAAACTAACTTCCAAGGTCAAAGTCGTTGGGCAAGGAAAGGTCCAGATGTGGCTGCGAGCTGACCGGAGTAATGGCCAGCCGGGGGCGTTTGACAACATGGGCAATCGTCCGATTTTTAAAGGTGATTGGCAGGATGCCAAGATTGAGTTGGAGATCGATCCCGATGTGAGCTCTCTGGTGATGGGATTCATGTCGATCGGCGGAGCGACCTTGCTGGTCGACGAGGTCGAGCTCCGCGTGATGGGTGCGGCCGCACCTGTGATTCTCCAGCCGGCCACTCCGCCCGCGCCGCTCATCCCCCGAGGCTTGGAAAATGTTGCCGCAGCTGCGCGGGCCTTGTCGCTGGTTCGATTTTTTGTTGCCAGCGATCAAGCGAAGGGAGTGGTATCCTGGGACCATGTGGCCGTCGAGCTGATGGAGCAGGCAGAGCCCGCGAAAGATGCTGCCGAGTTGGCTCAAGTTATCGAACGCGTCCTCCAGCCGCTGGCGCCAACGCTGCAGGTTTGGCCAGGCAAGCCTGAGGACCAGGGTGTCGCTCCACCGCTGCCTGCCGGCGCGGCGCCCCAAACAATTCGCTTTTGGCGGCATCTGGGCGCTGGATTGCTCCAGAAGGATGACGCCCGGCAGCTTTACTCCAGCAAGCTCGAGTCGCAGAAAATTTCAGAGCCGGTTGATAGCCAAGCCCATCTGGCGAACTTTCGCGTCCGGGAATTGGGTGGTGGCGTCTGTTGCCGCGTCCCGGTCCGCGTCTATGCTGACGAAGCGGGAACGATCCCGCACGGCCAAACGCCCGAGCAGTGGGCCGAGGGAGCGCCACTGGCCAAATTGACTGCCCAGAATCGAGCCACTCGCCTTGCCGGTTTCGCCATGGCATGGGGCGTGTTTCAGCACTTTTATCCCTACTTTGATGTCGTCCCAACCGATTGGAATGCAGTGCTGCTGCGCGGGCTGGCCAAGGCTGCTGAGGATGCCGACGAGCGGGCTTTTTTGGCCACGCTGCAGGAAATGGTTGCCCAGCTGCAGGATGGACATGGGGCCGTCATTCGCGGGGACCTTGGACCGAACTCCTTTTTCCCGCTGCTGCTGGAATGGGCGGGGGAAGATCTCGTGGTGACCGGCAAACTCTCCGGAGTGCCAGACGAAGTGAAATTGGGCGACGTCGTCGAATCGATCGACGGCCAAGGTGTTGCAGACCTTTACGCCGAGGTTTCCAAGCGGATTTCTGCCGCGACGGACGGCTGGCGACGCTCTGCTTCGCAACAGTGGTTTTTGGCGTACCTGAAAACGGATGCCAATCCGAGCGTGACGTTGAGACGGCCCGGTTCAGAGGGAAAACCAGCTGAACGTTACACGGTGAAGTTGAGCCGCGCCTTGAGTTTATCCGAGCCAGAAGCCAGTCCAGAGCGCGCAGTGGAACGTCCCCATCGTCACTCTGCCCGATCGCGAGGGCTGGGAATGGTATCAGGCCCCGCGGTGGAACGTGCTGCCGCTTCCGCCGCGGTGGCGCGTGCCGGTTGCCTTTCTGACCGATGGCCGCGCCATTTCTTACGCCGAGTCGATCATGGGAATCATCGAGCATCACCAGCTCGGTGAGATCGTCGGCTCGCCGACCGCGGGCACCAACGGCAACGTCAATCCGTTTATGATCCCGGGTAGTTACCAGATCATGTGGACGGGGATGCAGGTGCTGAAGCACGACGGTTCGCAGCACCATGGTATTGGGATCCGGCCGACCGTGCCGGTCACTCCGACTGCCGCCGGAATTGCGGCTGGCCGGGACGAAGTACTGGAGAAAGCGATCGAAACGCTGCAGGGCAAGATCAAGTAAGCTGCGCTGTTTTTGGGAGCCGGACGCACGAAGCGAAACGGCCGTGGGGAATTGTCAGCGGCTGGCTGTCGGTTCTTTACTTTGGGCTTGATTGCTTGCCTGAACAGCGCGGATGAGGCGTTAGACGGTTTGCAGCGGGTCGCTCTCGCGGCGGCTGGGCCAGACTACCGCCGCAGGAAACTGCTGAGCGATCCGCTCGGCCAGCTGTTCCACGCCGAAGCGCTCGCTGGCATAGTGCCCGACAAGGACCAGAGCGAGGTTGCGGGCGCGGGCCTCGAGGCAGTCGTGGAAACTCGCCTCGCCGGTCAGGAGTACGTCGCAGCCCGAGTCGGCCGCGGCACTGACAAAGGAACCGCCACTGCCGCAGGCAGAGCCGCAGCGGGTGATGACTCGATCGGCTTGGCCGACAAACTGCACGCAGGGGATGTCGTAAATCGTCTTCACGCGTGCTGCGAATTCACCGAGTGAAGTCGGAGAGGGAAGATCGCCCGCGCGGCCTGCTCCCAGTCCCTCCGGATCCCCGGGCTTGGGCAACAGCGGCTGGATGCCGGCGCAGTTCAGCCGCTCGAGGGCCAGCTGGTTAATTCCCTCAGCTGCGGAATCGAAAGCCGTGTGCGGGCTGTAGACGGCAATCCCCGCTTGCGCGAGTTGCCACAGCAGCCGTGTCGGTGTCAGCTCAGTCGTCAGCCGTTTGAACGAGTGAAAGGGGAGGGGATGGTGCGCGACAATCAGCTGGACTTGCTCCTCGAGCGCCTCGTCTGCTGATTCGGGTGTGACAGTCAGGCAGGTCATGATTCGCGCGGCCGGCGCCGAATCGTCACCAACCAGCAGGCCGACGTTGTCCCAGGTTTCGGCGAGCCGCAGCGGATAGATCGCACGGAGGTAATCGCTGACTTCGCGAATCGTTGGAGCGGATGAGTTAGTTGACATTCGAGGATTCAATTGGGTTTCTTGATGGACGAACCGCCCTATTTTCGGTTTGAGCGATTCGGCTGGGAATCGGGGGTAGGGATCAACTGTAACGTGGGAAGAGGTGAAACAGAGTGCCCCGGAAAATGCGGCGGAGGACCTGGAGTTGGGTGAGATGGGCGAGAGGGTGCTGAACGATTGGGGATGGAAGCCCTACAATGACGCCAGACAGGAAGTAACCCAAGGATAGTGCTTGTGCTTGAAAAAAGCTGTTTCTCTCGAAAGTTTGCGGTTGCCATTCCGCGCGGCTCTGGAGGCAGCGGCTGGGATTGGGGCTCAAGCCGTTGAAATCAACGCGCGGACGATGCTCCGACCCCAAGAACTCAGTCGCACGGGGGTGCGACAGATTCGCAAATGGCTGGACGATTTTCGGCTCAAAGTCGCCGCGATCAGCTATCCAACCCGGCGGAGCCTGGGCGATCCCAACGATCTCGACCGGCGGCTGGATGGAATTCGCGCCGCGATGGGCATGGCGAATGATCTCGGCTGCCGCGTGGTTTCCAATCAGATAGGACGAATCCCGGAGGAGGATGACCTCCGCGGAACGCTGGTCGCGGCCCTCTCCGATCTTTCCTCGCACAGCCTCAAGATTGGGGCTTGGTTGGCCGTGCGGACCGGTCCCGACGCGGGGCCGCGTTTGGAAGAACTGCTCAAGCAATTGCCGCATGAAGCGGTCGGAGTCGATTTTGATCCGGCTGAGCTGATTCTCTACGGACATGGCCCGACTGAAGCGATGCAGGCTTTAGCCGCGCGGGTCACGCACTTCCGTGCGCGTGACGGGGTCCGGGATTTGTCGCTGGGGCGCGGGGTCGAAGTTCAACTGGGGCGTGGCTCGGTCGATTTCCCGCACCTGTTGGCATTGCTTGAGGAACAGAGTTATCAGGGCTATTTGACGGTCGAGCGGCGTGAGACCAGCGGCAATGCGCTGGGCGAATGCGCTCAGGCTCTGGAGTTCCTGGGCAACCTGTTTGCGTAGAAGGAGGGGAGGTGTGTTTGAAATTGAGTTGGCCGATGGGCGCGCCCACCAGCGGCACTTGAATGGGGGTTCGACCTCCTCACCCCCGGCCCCTCTCTCCCAAGGGGGCAAGGGGAGAAAGAGTTTAGAGCAGGGGCGAACAGAGAGCGACTGTCCCCAATCGTTCGGACTCCTGGATGCGACTCACGCTTGAATGTCGCAGCGGGCAGCAAGCTGTTTGGCGGCCGGTTTGATGGTGGGCGAGTTGATGTAGCCGGCCAGGCATGGCTCAACCGATGCGACGTCGGGTAGTGGCCGGTTTGATGGCTCGAGGTTTCAGAGCAGGATCGTCTTGGCCAGCCGCTCGGGGATTTCCTGAACGTAACGGGGGACGAGGTAGCCCGGCAGCGAGTTGCGCAGTTGCTCTACCAGCTGCAGTCCTTCGGCTTGCGGCACTTCGAAGTGCTGGGAGCCGCTGACCCGATCGAGCTGGTGCAGGTAATACGGGAGCACGCCGCACTCGAACAATCGCTCGGAGTGTTGCCGCAGCGTATCCAAGCGATCATTGACACCTCGAAGCAGCACGGCTTGATTCAGCAGCGTGACATTGCCGGCCGAGCGGAGGTTGCTGCAAGCGAGTCGCACGTGGTCATCGAGCTCTCGCGGGTGGTTTGAATGCAGCACGATCGCTACCGGCCGGGAGAAATCCTGAAGCAGTTCGACGAGTTCCCGCGTGACCCGCTGGGGGATCACAATTGGCAGGCGGGTATGTATCCGCAGCCGCTCGACATGCCGGATGTGATGCAGCTGGGCGGCGAGGGCCCGCAGTCTGTCGTCGACCAGCACGAGGGGGTCACCGCCGCTGAGAATGACCTCGGAGATGCTCGAGTCGTCGGCGATCTCTTTCAGGCCTTCCAGCCACTGGTCGAGCGATTTGGGGGCGGACTCGTAGGGGAAGTTGCGGCGGAAGCAGTAGCGGCAATTGATCGCACAGGCACCGGTCGTGATCAGGAGTACTCGGCCCGGATATTTCTGCAGCAGGCCGGGAGTGCGAAAAGCGTGGTGTTCGGCCACGGGGTCGGCGACGAAACCGGTCGCCGGCTCGCTTTCGCAGCGTTGCGGCAGGACTTGCCGCAGCAGTGGATCGTCCGGGTTTCCGCGTTCCATCCGCTCCACAAAGGGGAGCGGAGCAAAGGTCGGAAAATCAGTCGACTCGACCAGCGATACGGCGGCAGGGGAGACGCCGACGGCCTCCAGCAGCCGGATCGGGTCCCGGATTGCGGTCCGCAGCAACTCCTGCCAGTGTCCCGAAGAGGCGCCGACAAAAGAGGGAGAGTTGACTAGAATTTGCATCTTTAACAACTTACTCAATGTTCGTATTTCTGATAAGGGTTCGCTGCGTGGGTACCTACAAGACAAGTGATTTTCGCAAAGGTCTGAAAGTTCAAATTGACGGCGAACCGTACCTCATGACGGAGATGCAATTCGTCAAGCCGGGCAAAGGCAATGCGATGTACAAATGCAAGCTCAAGAGCCTGACCCGGGGCTCGGTTTTGCAGCGTACCTACAAAGGTGGCGATACCCTGGAGTCGGCTGACGTCGAGGAAACCGCCGTCCAGTATCTCTACCGCCAGCAAGACACGTTCGTCTTCATGAACAAAACGTCTTTTGAGCAGTACGAGTTGACCAAGGAACAGGTCGATGACAACTGGGTGTACCTGAAGGACGGCATGGATTGCCAAATGGTGCTGTTCAACGGATTGCCGATTACCCTGACCCCACCCAACCACGTGGAGCTCAAGGTCGAGTACTGTGAGCCGGGCGTTCGCGGAGACACCGCAACGAACGTCACCAAAACGGTCAAAGCAGAGACTGGTGGCGAGTTCGTCGTCCCCTCATTCATCAACATGGGTGACATTATCCGGATCGACACGCGGACCGGCGAGTATCTCGGCCGGACCAGTTCCTGAGCCGGTTGGCCAGCTCGTCCGACCTGACCGGCCCCCGCCCGACACTTTGGGCTGCGATCCCGGTCAGGCTGGCCGAAATGGGTTGGCCGTGAGCATTGGCTTGCAGTCTGCATCTGAATCGAGAACCGGGGAGTTGGCGAGGAGCTGAACCCCGGTGTTTTTTTGCTCTTACCAGCGACGGTAATCACGAGGAGAGTCCAAATGCATGTTCAGTTTTGGGGTGCAGCCCGCACCGTAACCGGTTCGATGCATTTGGTCCGCGTGGGTGACAAGCAGGTTCTGCTGGACTGCGGGCTGTACCAGGGGCATCGCAAGGAATCGTTTAACCGCAACCGCGACCTTCCTTTCGACGGCAGTGAGATTGATGCGGTGATTCTTTCCCATGCCCACGTGGATCACTGCGGCAATCTTCCCTCGCTCTTCAGACGGGGATTTCGCGGGCCGATTTACTGCACGGGTGCGACACGCGACTTGGCCACGATCATGCTGCTTGATTCAGCCAAGATTCAGGAAAGCGATGTCGCCTATGTCAACCGGCGGAGGTTGAGTGAAGGACAAACCCCGTTCGAGCCGCTCTACGTCACTCAAGATGCCGTGGAGACGATTCGACTGTTCCGGTCGGTCGAGTTTGGTCCGTTGTTTGATGTCGTGCCCGGGGTCAAGTGCCGTTATCATGTAGCGGGTCATATGCTCGGCGCGGCCTCCGTGGAACTGCAACTTCAAGACCCCGACGGCGAGCGGGCCAACTTGGTGTTCAGCGGGGATATTGGCCGTCCCCAGCAGCCAATTCTTCAGGACCCGACGATGCCGACCGGGGCGGAATTCCTGATCATGGAAGCGACCTATGGCGACCGGCTGCATCCGCCCGGCGGAGATGCCAAGAAGATGCTGCTGGAGGTGGTCGAGAAAGTCTATCGCCAGCGTGGAAAGTTGATCATCCCGGCCTTCGCGGTTGGTCGAACCCAGGAGATCGTCTATCGCCTGAATAGTCTCCAGGCAGAGGGCAAGTTACCGCCGATCAAGGTTTTCGTAGACAGCCCGATGGCCGTTGATGCCACGCAGGTGTTTCGATCGCACGTCGAATGTTTCGATGAAGCGATGGTCGAGCAGCTTCTGAATGACCGCGATCAGGACCCGCTGGCGTTCAAGAACCTGTACTACATTCGCGGAGTGGAATACTCGAAGAAGCTGAACCAACTGGACGAACCATGCGTGATCATTTCGGCGTCGGGCATGTGTGAGTCGGGCCGGATCCTGCACCACCTCAAGAACAACATTGAAAACCCCCGCAATGCGATCCTGTTTACCGGGTTTCAGGCGCCCAACACACTTGGTCGCCGAATCCTTGATGGCCACAAGAAGGCGAAAATTTTCGGACAGGAGTACGCAGTCAAGGCGGCCGTCTACAAGCTGGAGGCTTCCAGCGGACACGCTGACCAGCACGAACTGATCGCTTGGGCTCAGCAAGTCTGCAAACAGGGCAAGGTCCGAAAGATTTGCCTCGTGCACACGGAAATGGAAGCGGCCACGGCACTGAAGGAAAAGTTCGCAGAGGCCGGTTTGCCCCCAGTCGTGATACCGGATCGCGAGCAGGTGATCGGTATCGATCGCTTGCGTTGAGTCGGACTGGGACGGAGCTTCAGCGGGCCCGCGTCGGGGGCGCTAAAATTTCCGCCGCAGTTCGACTCGCAACCCGCTGATATCCTCGGTTTCGGCGAGGAAGCCGTACATTCCGTCGACTCGGAAGATCATCGAGTTGTTCAAGGGTAGTTGGTATCGGAAGCCAACCCCGCGCTGGGCTGCTGCCGCATTTCGCCCAAGGTCGTCACCCATGACCCCCAGCATGGCGCCTTCCAGAACCAGTTGCTGGCTGAAGGTCTGCGGCATCAGGCTCAGCCCCAGCGCCATGCCATAGGTTTGGTTCGCCGTGGCATCGAGCGTGGGATAGCCGGTCAGGTTGTCCGATTCAAACAGAATCCCGGTGTTCCGCAAGACTCCACCGGCGATCCCCGCCCGGCCAACGGACTGGGGACGATCGAAGCCGGCGAAGAGGTTGAAGTAGGGCAGAATGGTTGAGGGATTAGCCGTGATCAGGGAGTTTTCAGAGAGCAACAGCACGCCGTCGGCGGTGTTCTCGCCACCCAGCGTCGATTGGCCGGCATTGACCAGAACCCGGGTCGAGTTGGAGAGGAGATGTCCAAAGCGACGGGTATAGGCCAAGCCAATGTTATGGTAGCTGCGATCGCGGACGCTGTCCCGATCTTCCACGAAAGCGTAATCCGCTTCGATGTAGCCATTGAGCGCTTCCCACCAACTGGCGACGCCATACAGCTTGGCCGCATTGTCGTCATTTCCAAAAGCCGGACTGTTGAGCTTGTCCCAGCCAGCAAAGAAGGTGATGTCGTAATTGGAGATGTCCAGCAAGGGGGAGTTCTGGGCAGGCATGGTTGCCGCCGCACCGAGAAAGGCATCATCCAGCCAGACGCCATTCTGGATCACCAGCGGCATCACGCCGAGCGCAATCGGCATGTCAAAAGGAAGCGTCTTGTTGGTGAAACCACCGAGGATTGCTCCGACATCACCTTCGAAAAAACCGAAGTTGACGTCGGCATTGAATTCGCTGATGAAGTCGTCGTCGTCAAACAGGTACCGCGAGCTGTCGGCCCCCTGAGTGTTGGGCGTGATGTTGAAATGAAAACGTTCCGTACCCGTCAATCGCCAATCAAAAAACAAGTTTGACTGCCAGGCGAGTAATGACTGTGAATTTCCGCCCAACTGGTTGGCAGCGACCGCAGTCCGGAAATCACCGAAGACCAAAAACTGCTGGCTGACCGGATTGTGCAAACCAAGCCATGATTGTGGAGGAGGAAGCTGACCCAGCTGATACCAGGGACGGCCCAGCTCCAACAGCGGCCGCTGAGTTCCATACAGTCTCTTGCCCTGATAGATCTGCATGTCAGCAGTCGGATTGAACGAGTCGTAATTGGTGGGCGGAGCCGAGAAGTCTTCGATGGTTGGGGGGACCTCACAGCCATCGGTCGTGCGGGGCGGCTTGAGCGATTCAAGCAAGTAGGCCTTGGCCGGGTTATTTGTCAGTTGCCCAGAGCCACTGGTTCCGGGTGTCCCCGGTGCTGGCGCCGCAGTCGCGGGAGCAGCCAAGTCGGAAATGGCCGGAGTGCCGCTCCGGAAGTTGCTTGTGGCAGAGGGCAGTACCGCGGATGGAAGTGCCGCGGATGAAAGTGCCGCAGGCGCTGACGGGGGCCGTGGTTGAGGCAACTCGGCCGGTGCTGGCGGGCGGGCTGCTGCGAAATTCCCTGGGCCGATCGGGATTGGGCTGTCGCGGGAAGTCAGTAAGGGGGCCGCTTGCAGGCCGGAAAAGTCGAGCGAGGCCGCTGCGGGGGCCGGTCCGGCCGAGGGGCGCGGCAAATCAGCCTCTTCCTCGCCGCTCGACTCCGGCAGGGGAAACTCGGCCAGGCTGGAGGGAGAATTGACTTTGCCCATCGTTGTGCTTGCCCAGCGCCTCGATTGAACTGGTGGGACTGCCGCGGGAAGACTGGGCTGTGGCGACTCCAGTACAGACTGGAGCGGCGGGCCAGCGTCCGTTGATGTTTCCGCCGCGGAGAGGATGCTCGCGTCGCCGAGCAGCGCGGTTCCCACGACCTCGGCAGGAGCGGAGAGTGTGGACGCTGGAATAACGGAAGCGGGAATGGTTTCGGCGGGCTCGGGCAAAATTCCCTTCGGTGCCTGCGAGGACGCGGCAGTCGGAACGGTGCCTCCGCGGGTTGACTCAGGCAACTGGCTGGTGAGCATTTCGAACGAGGCCTGAGGCAGCGGGACGGCGCGAGTACCTGCGGGCTGATCCTGCAATGCGATCCAGCCGCAGGCGAACGCCAGCAGCAGCAGCGGCAAAGCGAGGGTTCGAGTTGGAGTGGATACTGGGATCACCGCTGGCAGCGCCTCTATTTGACTTCAAAGACGACGCTGTGCACGTGAAAGTCCATCGTCCGCTCCTGCATGGTACGGATCATCTCCGGCGTGGCATCGCAGAAACGCATGAAGTACATCGGTTCGAGGCGCGAACGGAGCCGGATTGAGAGCCGGTAGGTTCCGGGCTGGCGAATCAGATCCGCCGGGACTGAGTATTTTGCCTTTCGCGACCCGAGCGGAGGCAGCGAGTGAGCCTCCATGCGAATGAACGGAGGGTGATTGATTACCGTCGTCGGTTGCGGAGGAGGACGGAGAAAGGGAATTTGATCGATATCAACGTTGACCGGCAAATACATCTCGCGGTCGGTTCCCTTGACATTGGTAGTGATGAACTTGGTCTGAAAATTCATCAACTGCTCGTCAAACGGGATGCGCCGATTGAGTACATCGCTGGAATGGAGGTCAGCCAAATCGCCTTGGCAATCGAGATAGCCGCTTTCCCAAAGCCGCAAACCATCCGGTCCGATCAGGGCCACATTCACCCAGATTTGGGGCTGTGCGCCCAGCGAGCCGCTGGGCATGTTGTGTCCGTTGTTGAGATTGGTCACGCAGTAATAAAACTGCAGGGGCTCGCCGACACTCGGATCGTTGAGAAAAAAGGGCCCGTCGACTTTTGAGTTCAACTCCAGGACCTGTTTGCGATTTTCATCCTTGCGGGCCAATCCACTCAGGTTTTGATCGAGGACTTCGCGGGCGTCCATGCGGTCGTCGCGATTGGCCCAGACCGCAGGGAAGAGAGCGGGTATCTGGCCTCGGGAAACAGCGTCTTCAAAGGCTTCGGTTCCCCAGCCGCTCCGCCAGTCGAACAGTTGCCAGTCGTTGAAGCTCCACTTCAGGGCCGCCTTGTTTTGCGGGAAGACTCCGGGGTGGGCAATCGAGTAACCGGGGCCGTGGAAAATATGGTTGGAGTGTCGGCGGTCCGGATTGATCGGCTTGTTTTCGACGATCGCCGCCGGAGCCACTTCATAGCCGGCGCTGCGACCGGGGACCTTGCCCATGTGACAATCCTGGCAACTGATTCCCTCGCGGCAGGCCGGCGAAGCCCGGTACTGGTCCCAAACCACTTCCAGTTTGATCCCGGGCTGAACGGCAACCTGATGACAGGACATGCAGAATGAGGATTCCTTCAGCTCTTCAAACTGAATTGCCTGCAGATGGATCACCTGTCCCGGCTTGGGATCGCGCGGGTCCCATTTGACTTTGTAGCTGTCGGCTTGATTGAGGACCTGCTCAACGCCGCGGCCGTCACCCGAGCCGTAGACTGGCGCACTCAAGTCGCCCGGCTCGATCCGCCGCTCGCCATTGGCCTTGGTGTAGGGGGTTTTCACGCGGTGACAGGCAACGCAGGTGACTCCTTCGCGAAAGACGGCTGGTCCGTCCCAAATTGCCTGGTCGCGGCGCAAACCCATCGTCGTGGCCACAGGCGCGTGACAGCGGAGGCAGAAGTAGCCAATGGTACCTTGCGACAGCATGTTAATTTTGTTTTCAAAGGCGTGGAACATCGGCGAGATGCTGGCGTAAGCATGGCTGGAGATCGCCCACTCGTCATAGATCTGCTGATGACACGCGGCACATTCCGTCGCCGATGGAAACGCCGTTCGGGAGAAGACCAAGGCATGGGGATCGTCTGCGCAGTTTTGTGGGGCGACCGCGACAGGACTTTGCAGCAATTGGGAAATGTCCTCCGCCGGCATCGGAGCAGCGCCCCCAAGTGAACCGGTCGAGGGGCTTTGGTAGCCCACTCGTCGGATATTGCGAGACTCGTTCATCTGCCGCTCGACGTCGACGATGCAGCCCGGCGGCAAGCCGACCTTCCAATCGTCGCCAATTGGCGGGAGCGCGGAAAATTCAATTGCCGAACCAGGTGACCGGTCGTTATTGCGGGCTGTGGATGGCGGGATACCGGGCAGGGCCGTTGCGGCTGGCTGGGGCGGAGGAGGCAAATCGGGGCGAGACGTCGACTGGATCGCTGAGGCTTCGGTCTGGGAAAGCCACTGGGCGACGACCGCCGCCCGGCTTGATTGGCCAGCGCCGCTCGGCGTGGGGTGCGGTCCGGACTGGCCGAACAGGTCGCTGCACGCAGACAGATAGCCCAGACCAGCCAGAAAGCACAGTCCGAGCAGCGATGGGAAGGCGTCCCGGTGGGCGAACATGGCGAAAGGTCTCTCGAGTCGGGGGGATTTGACCAACCACGGCTAAAACGTGGAAAAAGTCTTGGGACCAGGCGAAATCTGGTTTCCGCCATCTGTCGGATTCGGCTCGGAATAACCGCTACATCCAGCATCCGCGGAACAAACGGTAAAGTTTGCTTGGCTTGACATTCGCGGAATAAGACTGAGGGGGTAGGGAGAAATAGGGGGCTAGGTTCGCC
>JAJTFE010000090.1 GCA_021298375.1 Blastopirellula sp.
GCCAAGCAATGGTTGTCGCCAAGCAATGGTTGTCGCCAAGCAATGGTTGTCGCCAAGCAAGCGTCACGGCTGGCCAACGAGAATTAAGATCAGAGGGCATTGAATGCCGCTTCTGCATGCAGATAGACGCATACTCCTGTTTGCGTCCTTTTGTTAGATGCCATTTGCCCCTGGCGAAATAAATCTTAGGAGAGGCGCACCCTGCCGGTCAACTCGCATTCCGCAAAATTCTCCGCCTCCGCAGCCAAATAATGAGTTCTTCCCTTACCGCCATGGGGATTCTGACTCTTCTTCCCTGCCGTCGAACAAACCGGTTTGAATCCCCCGGCACCCAACTAGTCCGGCCACACCCGACCAATTGCCTCAACCGGCACCAGGCCGATCACCTCTTTCGACGCTGCGATCGCCTGCTCGATTTTTTCCGCCAGCAAAACGATCAGTGTCTGGATTCGCTCTCCAAACTTGTTCAACTCTTTCCCCAGTTGCAGCTGGATTCGGGCCTCCTGGGGTTTGTTCTCGACCTGTTTCAGCATTGAATTCGCGGCCGATTGCAAACTCGCGATTTGGTTATTCGTTGTCCGATACCAGCTGGCCAACTCGGACTTCAACACTTGTTCCTGCAATTCGAAAACGAATCCAGCTGACCGCTCGGCAGCCGAAACCAGCCAAGCCCCGAACTGCGAGGTTGCTCGCTGCATGCCTCGGGGCGGAGCGACCAGCAGGCACGACAATTGGTTGTCGAACGGACCTGCCAATGACCGTGTACCTTGCGGCGCCGGCGGGAAAGGCGATTCGGAAGCGAAATAGGCCCGGGGCAGCCAGCGGTCGCATGCTGCGTAGTATTCCCAGTACGCTCGGAAATTCCGGTCAAATTCCAGTGCCAACGCCGCCTTGTGGACGCAATCCTGCTGCTCCCACGCTTCGGCCAATCCGGACATGAACTCCACGACCTGACTCTCAACGGAGGCCAAAAACGCTCGCGAGTTCACGACCAGCCGTTCCATTTCGTTACCGATGCGATTCAGCGGAACTCCTGGGATTTGCGGCCGCTTCTTTGGATCGCGAAGTCCCCCCTTTGAGCAACTTAAAAAATCGTGCCTCCAGCAGGCACTCAGGTGGATCCCTCTGGCTGACCGTGGGTTCAGCGACGTCATTAAATCGCCGTCGAAATGGGCCACGAGCGAATCGGCTCTCAGCCAACATTTCCCGTGAGCAGCCGAACGCTGTTCTGGATTCTCCCCGGTCCCCAAGCACAAACCCCAACCCAAAACCAAAATTTGCAACAATCCGAGCATTTGCAGACTCCCCCAGTGCGACCGCCAGTCCCTGCCTTGATATGCGGTATTGGAGCCACGTCCGTTTGGCCTGCGGTCTGTATCGACGGATGGCAAGCTGGGAAAAACGGGAAATGATTTTCGTCTGGTGAAAAGCAATGAGTTGCCGACGAATGTGCCAAGTCTGCCAAATCTGCCGACCATCGACGGGTTTGAGAGGGGGGGCGGCATTTGGAAAGCGGTTGTCCAGCCGAGGCTGATTTGGGAAAATCGTGCGTCTTCCGAGCAGCGTGACGTTGGGAGTTTTCCCGGACAGCGCGACATGCATTCCGGAACCTCTGCCTAATTGCAGGCGAGGCGTCGGGGGGAGCCGACTTGGGCCTACCCCTGGCGGCTCCCCGGCAGTTGTCCGAACTGACATTTTTCGGGTTGCGTAGTGCAAGCGGTCGGTTCGCTTCCAACCGATGGATTATTGTTTTCCGTTCGTCTATCTCGGTGAGCAAATTCCGAGGGCTCAAAACATGAAGAACACTGTTTGGCTTTGCACGTTTTCAGCGTTTTTGGGGGCTGTAATCGCCATCGGTTTATGGCAGCATTTCCTCGCCCCCTCCGTCTCGGCCTCAGCCAATTTCCTCTCTTCCGCTAAGCCGATCGCTGCGGTGGAGCCGATCACTTCGGTGGACTTGGGACCGTCGTTCCCGATGCCTCCGGAAGCAGTGGCGAACCAGATGCCGCCTCAGGACTTGGTCCAACCGCAAGTCCCAGCAGCTCCGTTGACGCCGGTAGTCCCGGTCGGGGCCAATCCCGAGTACACGCCCGAGGAAGCGGTCAACATTGCCGTTTACGAAAAGGTCAATCGCAGCGTCGTCAACATCGATACCCAAGCGGTCAAGGTCGACAACTTTTGCATGCTGGCCGTGCCGACTGAGGGAGCTGGCTCTGGATGGGTCCTCGATCGGGACGGTCATATCGTCACCAACAATCACGTGATCGCCGAGAGCGATTCGATTCAGGTCACGCTTGCCGATGGTTCTGCCTTTCCCGCGCGGCTGGTCGGCACTGATCCGGCTACCGATATTGCCGTCCTCAAAATCGATGCCCCACCCGAATTGCTCTTTCCGGTTGAATTTGGAGAGTCAGCCAATCTCCGGGTCGGCCAGCGTGTATTCGCTATCGGCAACCCTTACGGCTTGGAGCGGACCATGACCGTCGGGATTGTCTCCAGCCTGAATCGAACCCTCGCGTCGGGCAACAACCAGAAGCTGAAAAACATGATCCAGCTTGATGCCGCCCTGAATCAGGGTAACTCTGGAGGGCCATTGCTCGACAGTCGCGGCCGATTGATTGGCATGAACACCGCCATCGCCTCGATGACCGGGCAAAACTCCGGAGTCGGGTTTGCCGTCCCGGCGAATGTCATTCGGCGCACGGTTCCGGAACTGTTGCAATTTGGCAAGGTGGTCCGGGCTTCGCTTGGCATAGAAGCGATCATGGAAATGCGCCGCGGGGTCATGATCGCCAAGACCGAGAAAAACGGGGCCGCCGAGCAGGCCGGTCTCCGCGGCGGCTATCGCGAAGCCGTGGAGCGTTTCGGAACAATGCAAGTCCGACGACAGTTTTTTGACCGACAAAACGCGGACGTGATTTTGAAGATCGACGACAAAGAGGTGAAGTCAGCCGATGACATCAACGACATTGTCGGCGAACGTAAACCGGGGGAGGAGGTCGTAGTGACCATTCTCCGAGCAGGTCGCGAGGCAGTCTTGCGGGTTCGCTTGGGCAGCGAGTAACCTGATCGAGAGGTCCTTTTTCCGGCGTTTCCGCAGGTCGATTTCTGGAGTCAGCCATGCCCAAAATTGCAGTGATCCTCGCCGCCGCAGGTGGCAGTTCGCGGTTCAAGGACCAGCACTACAAAAAGCAATTTGCGATTCTCAACGGCAAGGCCGTTTGGTTGCACTCCGCCGAGAAGTTTCTCAACCGGGATGACGTGAAGCAATTGATTGTCGTCGTTTCTCCCGAAGATCGCGACGACTTTGTCTCCAAATTTGGAGCCAATCTGGCCGTGATGGGCATCGATTTGGCCACGGGTGGCAAGGAGCGGAGTGACTCCGTGCAGAACGCCCTGTCCAAGGTTCGCGAGGAAATCGACTTGGTCTGTATCCACGATGCGGCTCGACCCTGTCTGGCGGACACCTGGCTGGATGATGTGATCGCGGTTGCCAGCAAGACCGGAGCAGCGATTCTGGCTACCGAAGTCACGAGCACGGTCAAGCGATCCCGGGACGGAAAAGTAATTGACGAGACTGTTCCGCGCGAGCATCTGTATCTCGCCCAGACGCCGCAGGTCTTCTCCCGGTCCCTGTTAGTCAAGGCCTTCGCCGCCAAGGGGAGTTCGCAACCGACCGATGAGGCTCAAATGGTGGAAAAGCTGGGACAGAAGGTCAGCCTCGTTGCCGGCTCCCCCTTAAACATCAAGATCACGACCAAGAGCGATTTGGCGTTCGCTGCGGCTTGCCTGAAAGCGCTGCCGACACCCCGCTTTGACGCCCCGCTGCATCCCTTTGCGGACGACAAGCTCTGGCGCTGAACTCTCGGCGGGGTGAAATCGAGCCGGTCGGTCCATGTTCGATGGCGGCAGCATCTGCTAAATTGTTGCGCGAATATTTCGGCCCACTTCGAGCCGAAAATTTGCAGCCATTCAAGGGAGTCGGACGATGGGCGCATTGCCAAAAACAATGCCGGCTTTGCGAAAACTGAAGCGGGAACCCGGGCTTGATTTTGTCCCCGCGGTGGAACTCCCCGAATTGGGGCCGCGAGAAGTCCTGGTGCGGACGACGCATGCCGGGATCTGCGGAACGGACCGACACATTTTTGAATGGGACAAGTGGAGCCAGCAGCGGGTCAAAATCGGGATCACGACGGGGCACGAGTTTTGCGGAATTGTTGAAAAGACCGGCTCCGCAGTGACGCGAATCGCCACCGGCGCCCGAGTCAGCGCCGAAGGTCACATTACCTGCGGAACATGTGAACAGTGCCGGACAGGCAATGGCCACATTTGCAATGAAGTTCGAATTCTCGGAATCGACACCAACGGCTGCTTCGCCTCTTACCTGGTCGTTCCCGAAGAAAACATCTGGCCGGTACACCCGAAAATCAGCGACCAGATTGCGGCCGTCTTCGACCCGCTGGGCAACGCGGTGCACACCGTCATGACGGCTGGCGTCAGCGGCAAGTCAGTGCTGATCACGGGAGTCGGAATTATCGGCTTGATGGCGGTGACTGTCGCCAAGGCAGCCGGCGCGGGCAGCATCTTTGTCACTGATGTCGACCCCAACCGACTGCGACTCGCCCGGGAACTCGGCGCGAATGAAGCTTTTGACGGGCGCCAACCCTGGGTCGAAGAGGTTCGCCGCCACTGCGGCGGCAGCGGACCGCAGGTGCTGCTCGAAATGAGCGGCAATCCGCGGGCGATTCACGACGGCTTCACCGCCCTCCGCAATGGCGGTACCGCTGCCCTGCTCGGTATCCCGTCCGATCAAATCCAGTTTGACTGGACCAACCACCTGATTTTCAAAGGCGCCACCGTGTTCGGCATCAACGGCCGCCGGATGTTCGAAACGTGGTATCAGATGGAAAATCTGCTCTTGTCCGGGAAACTGCAACTCGACCCGATCATCACTCATGAAATCGAGATGTCCGACTTCGCTTCCGGTTTTCGAATGATGCAGACCGGAGAGGCGATCAAAGTCGTCATGCGAATACCCAAAGCCTGAGCCTCACTCTCCAGCCATCACTGTGGTCAAGCTCACTGTTTGAGCACGACCTGTCTGAGCCGACTCCCCTTTTTGATGAACGACGATGCCGAACGCCAACTTTCAGCAACGCGCCGATGCCCTGATCCGCAACCTTAACGAAACGGGGCAACTCAAGCCTTTTTATGAGGTCGAGTCGCCGATGCGGCCGGTCGTTCAAGTCCGTGGTCACGGCGAAGTTCTGGTGCTCTGCGCGAACAACTATCTGGGATTGGCTGACCATCCCGAAGTGATTGCCGCCGGGATCAAGGGGCTTCAGGACTATGGCGCCGGGACGGCGAGCGTTCGTTTCATCTGCGGAACCCTTGCCTGCCACCACGACCTCGAGAGTCGGATTGCGAAATTTGTTGGCACCGAAGCGGCACTCAGCTACGTCAGTTGCTGGAATGCGAACGAGGCCTTGTTTCAAACCTTGGTCGCTGCCGACGACGCCGTGTTGTCGGACGAGTTGAATCACGCCAGCATCATTGACGGCATGCGACTGATGGTCAAAGGCGTCAACAAGCAGGTGTATCGCCACAGCGATTTGAACCAGTTGGAGGAGCAACTCAAGGCGACCCAATCAGCACCTTGCCGGTGGGTGGTCACCGATGGTGTTTTCAGCATGGAGGGGGATGTCTGCCACCTGCCGCAATTGGTGGAACTGTGTGAGCGTTACCAGGCGCTTTTGATCGTAGATGACTCACACGGGATCGGAGTCCTCGGCAAGACAGGTCGCGGAACGCCTGAGCACTTTGACCTGTTTGGCAAAATCGACATTTTGACAGGTACCCTCGGCAAGTCACTCGGCGGCGCAGCGGGCGGTTACATCGCAGCCTCGCGCCGGACCATCGAGGTTCTCGAACAGCGCGGCCGACCGAGTCTCTTTTCCAACGCCTTGCCGGCGACCGTCGCCTACAGTGCAGGCAAGGCGATTGAAGTCGTCGAGCGGCACCCGGAAATCGTCCAACGCCTCCATCAAAACGTCCGCCGGTTCCGCGATGGGCTGAAGCAACTTGGCTTTGATTGTCATGAAAGCCCGACTGCGATCATTCCAATCATGATCGGAGACGAGGCCGAGGCGATTCGCAAGTCGAAGCGGCTCTTTGAAATGGGGATCATGATCATCGGATTCGGCTTCCCGGTCGTTCCCCGCGGCCAAGCCCGCTTGCGGCTGCAGGTTTCCGCAGCGCTGAGCGACGAGCATATCCAGCGGGCTCTCGACGCTTTTGCCAAACTTTAAGCACCCATCAACCATGAGCACCGCCCAATTGATTGACTTGCGGAGCGACACCGTGACGCAACCCGATGCCGAAATGCGGCGGGTGATGGCTACGGCTCCGGTCGGCGATGACGTGATCGATGTGGACCCAACTGTCGACCGGCTGCAGCGCACGATTGCCGAAGTGCTTGGCCTCGAGGCGGCCATGTTCATGCCCTCGGGTACCATGACCAATCAGGTCGCCGTTCGCCTGCACTGCCGTCCCGGGGATGAATTTCTCTGCGAAGAGGGCTGTCACATTTACAATTACGAGCAGGGTGCCTTTGCCCAGCTCAGCGGCACGATTGCCCGGACGGTAATCGGCCGGCGAAGTGTTCTGTCCGTGGAACAACTCCAGGACCTGATTCGGCCCGATAATGAACACGCCGTGCGAACCCGCCTGCTCTGCCTTGAGAACACCCACAACCGGGGTGGTGGCGTCGTCTTGCCGCTGGAAAATGTGCGCAGCGTCACCGGTTGGGCGAAGGCGAATGGCTTGGCTTGTCACCTCGACGGCGCGAGGCTGTTCAATGCAGTCGTCGCCACCGGCGTGACCGCCAGCGAATGGGCCAGTCATTTTGATACCGTGTCGGTTTGCTTCAGCAAGGGCCTCGGGGCGCCGGTGGGGAGTGCGCTGCTCGGCCCTCGCGCCCTGATCAACGAGATGCGGAGACACCGCAAGTTGTTCGGAGGTGGGATGCGGCAGTCGGGTATCATCGCTGCGGGTGCCCTGTATGCGCTTGAGCACAACATTCCCCGACTTCAACAAGATCACGTTCACGCCCAACTGCTGGCCGATGCGGTGCGGAGCAGCGGCGTGCTGCAACTGGACCCGGAAGTCGTCGACACCAACATTGTGATCTTCCGCGTCGACACCGCTGGCTGGACCGCCGCAGACTTCTGCCAGGCTGCCAAACAACGCGGCGTCTGGTTGCTCCCCTTTTCGCGACGCCACGTGCGGGCCGTAACTCACCTCCACATCCGGGAAGAGGACGCTCTGCGGGCGGGCAAAATCGTCGCTGAACTCGCGGCATCCGGCCCCCAAACCAACTGAACCAGCGATGCCAACCATTGTCCTCTGCTATCCGACCACCCCGGACCAGCGGGCCGCTCTCGAACAGGCCGCACCGGGCTTTCGACTGATCGCCTCCGACCAGGAGCGGATTCGGGAAGACATCTTTGCGGCCGACATTTTTTGCGGACACGCTCGCGGCGGGCTCCCCTGGGCCGAAATCGTGCGCCGCGGAAAACTGCAGTGGATCCAGTCCAGTGCCGCTGGCCTCGACCACTGCCTCAGCCCCGAAGTGGTCAAATCCGACATTATCGTCAGCGGATCCTCGGGACTGTTTGCCGATCAGGTCGCCGAGCAGACCTTGGCATTGCTGTTGGGGTTGCTCCGGAGAATCCCGTTGTTTCATTCGGCACAACTCCGCCGACATCACGAACGGAAACCGACGGATGACTTGCATGGCAAGCGAGTCGGCATTCATGGGCTGGGAGCCAATGGACTTCGAATCGCGAAACTTCTCAGCGGCTTTGACGTCGAGTTGCTGGGCTGTGATCGCTTTCCCGAGGCCATGTCGCAGCAAGTTGCCTTCTCGGTCCTGCCAGCCAACCAAAGCCTCGAACTCTATCGGCGCTCGCAAATTGTTATCGCCGCCCTGCCTTTGACTGAAGAGACGCGCGGACTGATTGACGGCGAACATTTCGCGGCTCTCCCGCGGGGAAGTTACTTTGTCAATGTTGGTCGCGGTCAAACGGCCGTCGAGCCGGCGCTGGGCGAAGCGCTCGCCGCCGGGCAACTCGCCGGAGCTGGCTTGGACGTGGTCGCCGTCGAACCACTCCCTTCGCAAAGCCCCATCTGGGACTGGCCGAACCTTTTACTGACTCCCCATGTCGGTGCGCAAGCGGCTCTTCGCTATCAACAAGTGACCGATTTTTTTCTGGAAAATCTCCGCCGCTGGCAAACCGGACGACCACTTCTCAATCTCGTCGACAAACAACTAGGCTTTCCTCGCCCCGAGCACCGCTGGTCCAGACCTCAGTCGCGATAAACGCCCCCGCTAGCACTGAAAAAACGGCTTTTTCGTCCCCGAATTGGTCCCTTCTCCGCGGCCCGCACACTGGACCAATGTCTACCATCCAGTTTAAGATGGACCGCACCGGGACGTGGAGAAAATGGATTGTTTGAGTTCGCTCAGGAACTAGCCAATTCCCGGCCAGCCTCGCCCTTTCAGCCCCATTAACACCGTGAACGAATCATTGGATCGCGTTGAGCAAACCACGACCGGAGAGAAACTGCAGCCAACGGAGACGGCTGATTCCGAGTTTACCGAGTCTCATTGTGGCGAATTGGTCGCCCGTTACGAGAAACAGTCGCATGAACCGCGACTGAGCTGGACGACCCATTTGCGCCTGCTGCGAAAATTGGGGGAAGGCGGTCAGGGGATCGTCTACCTGGCCGAACGTCCCGGTGCCGACAGTTTCACGCTGCCGGTGGCTTTGAAGTTCTTTTCGCCAGAACGTTACAAGCGGCCGGAAGATTACGACCTCGACATGGTCCGGATTGGCAACGTCGCTGCAATGGTTGCCCGAATCCAGCACGACAATCTGCTGCTGGTGCAGAATTATCTCGACCGCGAGCGGATCCGCGTGATGATCATGGAATGGGTGGAAGGGTTTGACCTGCGCCGGCTGTTGACCCCCAGGATGTTCACAGTGATGCAGGAGCGATTCAGCCAAAAACGTTGGCAGCACCTCAATCAAGTGCTGGTGACGGCGGGCCCGGAGCAGCC
>JAJTFE010000091.1 GCA_021298375.1 Blastopirellula sp.
AACAGCCGCGATGGCCAGGAACCGGCGACAAACATCAAGGCCAGGAGGGACTCCAACTCGGGTGGCACGGCCTCGATTTTCAGAAAAAACATGGGCAAGGCCATAATCAGTGCCACCCAGCCGCAGAGAGTCAGCCAAAACGGGGCTCGGCGAAACGCGGCCCAAGCGGCCCCCGGCTCAAGAAAGGCCCGCCATTTTCCACTCGCGGCGAACCGCAGTTGAATCGACAAGAGCAGGGCGAAAACGCAAGCGGCCAGCGGAATCCCCAGCAGCGCCAAAAGGCCTCCCCCCGCATCGTTGCGATTGGCTGCCGCAATCAGCAAGCCACTCGGGACCAAGAGCCAAAGCAGAGTTCCCGCAGCTCCACGAACTCCCAGCCACCAAAGGCTGGGTAGCTGCAAACCAACCCCAAAGTCCCACAGGTCGCGGCTGCTTTGGGCGAGCCAATTCCCCTTGCCGATCGACTTGGCCAGAACGACGGGAGGAAACCAATCCGCCAGCGGACGGAGACTGCGGATGTCGGCAATCAATCTGGGAAAGAGCCTCCCCAGGGACTCGTCGACGAGGCGACGGGCGACCGGCCAGCGAAACGCACCTTGCAGCAACCACGAAAGCCAACGCCCAGGAGCGACGAGTGGCCAGAGAAAATGCCTTAACTTTCCTCCGCAGGCCAAAGCCCCCAGCAAATGAACTCCCGTCAAAATCATCAAGCCGATCAAGCTGACGCGCAGCGATCGGGTCTGGCTGCTGGCCGGTTCGATGAGCCAAGCGGTGTACCAGGAATCACTCAGAATCCGAACCGGCAACAGACTCAGCCAGCCCCCCAACAGGATGCCACCGAGGTGGGCTGCCCGGTTCCAGCCGAAAAGGCCGCTACTCAATTTTCCTGTGAGCGCCACGCGACCACTCGCCGCCAGAAGGTAGCCGAAACTGGCAAACTGGACGACTGGAACCGCAGCCGCAATCGCCAGCAGCACCCACAAAGAAAACAGGCCGAAGCCAACTTTGACCCAACTCGCCACGGCCGCGCCGATGCGAAAGGGAAGGCTTTGAAAGCGGAGCGAAGGGGCCGACTGGTCCGGTTCGATCTGACTCAGCGTCTCGCGGTTTTGAATTCCCCAGTCGCCGGCATCCTGTTCAGCCGAGCTTGACCCGCGCAACCCACGGGGGGCCTTTTGGGAAGGCGGCGACGAGTCGTGTTCCAACCGGTGAACGGCAAGCGTCAAGTGAGCACCCCATCAACAACCACAAACGGGCGAGCATGGTCGAGTATCGTCGGAGCATGGTTTCGCGTAAACAATTAGACCAAGCCAAGCGGGGTACGGGTTTCAACTTCCTGAGCTGATTTCAAAGTTTGTCAGCAACCTTTGGCAAATCTCGCGGGTAGAGTGAAGGGGTGCTGCCTCTCCCAAACCCGGAATCCAAGGACTCCAGCGCCGGGCGGCACTCCCGCCCTGCTCGTCCTTTTGTTAATTGTCACCTGTTCATTTTGGCGGTTCATTTTGGCGGTTCGCCGGCGACTGGCGTCGCGACTATCTGGTGGAGCGTTTCGACCGGGGAAGGTTCCGATCGGAAAAAAGTGCATTGGATCGGAATCCGGCTCTGCTGCGATTCTGGGGGATAAATCAAGCGTGCGTTCAAGCCTGTTTAACCGTCTCGGCAGCTGAAGAATCGTGAATCGCAAGACTTTGGCAAAATCGGGTCCGCTACTTGCCTTGCTGGCCAGTCTGCTGGCGGTAACTTCGGTCGCGGGCTGGCTGCTCATTCCTCCGCTTCGTTTTCGCTCGGAACAGCGACCGCGGCCAGCAGGGGTAAATCTGCTCGACTTTGATTCCGTGATCGCGCAGTTGGACTCGACCTTGCTCAAGCCTCAGGCTAACGCGGAACAACCGGCAGCTCTCGACTCACCGAAGAGTCGCGTCGCGCTCCTCGATTGGGCTCGTCGCCTGAGTCTGGGGCTGAGCGGAAGCATTCCTTCGCTGGAGGAAATTCGCCAGCTGGAGACGCTCCCCGACGAACAGCAGAAGGCTTGGTGGGTCGACCACTTGCTGGCCGACCGCCGGACTGCCGATCATCTGGCGGAAAGAATGGGTCGGGCCTTTGTGGGGGTGGAGAACGGTCCATTCATTCTCTATCGCCGGCGGCGGTTTGTTTCCTGGTTGTCGGACCAGCTTGCTGAAAATCGCCCCTATGACCAAATCGTCCGGGAGCTGGTTGCCAGTGAGGGAATTTGGACCGAGCGGCCGGCCGTCAATTTCGTCACCGTAACGACTGACATTGATGGGACGGGGCAACCGAGTCCGATCCGTCTGGCCGCACGGACCAGCCGCTCGTTTCTGGCGATGCGTATTGATTGCCTGGAGTGTCACGACGATTTTTTGGGAACAATTCAAATTGGCAGCGGAGAAACGAAGCGCGGTGGCGAGCAGGCTGACTTCCACCGTTTGGCCGCCTTTTTCTCGCCCGCGCGAAATTCCCTGGCGGGTGTTCGCGATGACGCGCGGGCCGAGCCTTATCGCTTTACCCTGCTCGATGAGACCGAAGCGACAGCCTTTGAGCCGGGAGTGCCGCTTTATCCCGATTTGCTTCCATCCGAGGGAAGTACGCGTCAACGGCTCGCAAATTGGTTGACTCATCCCGGCAACCGGCAGTTCGCCCGCGCGACTGTCAACCGAGTCTGGGCGATCGTGTTCGGCCAACCGCTGGTGGTCCCGATTGACGACATTCCCCCGGAAGCGGATGTGCCTCCCGCGCTCGACTTGCTGGCTGAAGACTTTATCGAGCACGGCTACGACCTGCATCGCTTGCTCCGTTTGATGGTCCGCTCGGCTGCCATGAGCGTTCCTGGAAAAACACCCGACCCCAGCACGGGCTCGCCAGAGTGGAACTGGAGCGAGTATCCCGCTGTCAGGCTGCGCCCGGAGCAAGTGGCCCATTCGCTGATTCAATCCGCCTCCCTGACGACTCTGGATTCAACCGCACATGTGCTCCGCCGCCTGATTGGTTCGGCTCAGGAACTTGAGTTTGTCAATCGCTACGGAGACTTTGGCGAGAGCGAATTTGATCCGCGGAGTGAAACGGTGACGCAGCGGTTGCTGGTGCTCAATGGAAATCTGGTCCGCGATCAGTTGGAGCAGGACTTCGGATCGCCAGCTCGACTGGCAGCGCTTGCCCCCAGTCCGGCAAAGGCGCTGGAGATTCTTTTTCTGGTGACTCTCACGCGCCGCCCCGAGGCGGAGGAGCTGGAGCGGCTTGAACCAGCACTAAAGGCCGCTTGGGGGGGTGGCCGCAAAGCCCGCTTGCAGGACCTTTACTGGGCCCTGCTGAACAGTTCCGAATTCGCGTCCGCCCGGTAAGTGATCCATCTTCTTCCTTTCGAGAACCATCACCCATGTCCGAGTTGTTTTCCGATTGCGGTAGTCCGGCTCATTGGCATCGCCGGACTTGGCTCAGAATGGCGGGGCTGAGCGGTCTGAGTTGGCTGACTCCGCTCGCCACTCAACTCGCTCGGGCCGGAGAGCGAAGCAACGAGCGCCCCAAAAGCCTGATCATGCTCTGGTTGGAGGGTGCACCCAGCCAACTGGAAACCTTCGACCCGCATCCTGGTACCGAAATCGCTGCCGGCTCAACAGCCCGTGAGACGAGCAATCCCGGCGTCAAGCTCGGTAGTGGTTTAGAGCAAACTGCCGAGATGATGCAGGATATTTCTCTGGTCCGTGCGTTGACCAGCAAGGAAGGGGATCACGAGCGCGCGATCTATCACCTCAAGACAGGATATCGTCTGGATGCAACCTTGAAGCATCCGGCGATTGGCAGCCTGATCTGCCACCAGTATCGTCCGGAGGGAGAAGGCGATTTCGATCTGCCGCGGCACATCTCGATATTGCCGACCGCGGCTGCCGGTCGGGGCGGTTTTCTCGGCGACGGGCTCGATGCATTCAAGATCGGCGACCCGGTTTATCCCCTGCCCGACCTGCGTTCAAACGTGGAATCGACTCGGCAAGGGCGCCGTTTGGCCGATCTCGAATTTCTGGACAGGAAATTCAGGGAACGACAAGCTGCACCCGCCCCATCCATGGCAACAGAATCGCTCCGCCCCAGCCTCAATCAGGCGCTGCGGATGATGTCCAGCGAGCAATTGGCTGCGTTTGATCTCGCGGCAGTCCCGCGCGGCGAACGCTTGCGTTATGGCGATACCCCGTTTGGCCGCGGCTGCCTCGCGGCTCGCCGCCTCATCGAGGCTGGTGTCCGGTGCGTGGAAGTGACACTGCCCGGTTGGGATACCCATGTCAACAATCACGAGCTGCAGGCGGGGCAAATCGCGATTCTCGATCCGGCGCTGGCGACGCTCATTGCCGACTTGAAGCAGAGAGACCTGCTTGACTCGACGCTGGTGCTCTGCGGCGGCGAGTTTGGCCGGACGCCGCAGCTGAACAAACTGGGTGGTCGCGACCACTGGCCGCATGGGTTCTCCGTAGCTTTGGCTGGCGGGGGGATTCGAGGTGGAAGAGTGATTGGGGAAACGTCTCCAACGCCGGATCTCAACTCCAAAAACCAGCTTGTCAACCTTCGCCAGCCCCATTCGGTTGAGGACCTCCATGCCACTGTGCTCGCGTCCTTTGAACTCGACTTGAGCCACGAGTTTATCTCACCCAGCGGGCGGCCAGTAAAAATTACCGAAGGCCAACCGATCGCCCGCTTGCTTGCCGACTGAGCGATCTCTTTCGAGCGTCGCGAGGCAGCGAATGGCTCGGAGGTGGGGGCGATTGGCGCTGGGAGGCTTTCGGCGGGGGGCGGATTGAAAGTCGGATTCTAGCGGGCATGCAGGGATTTCAGCCCGGCCTGCTGTCGCTGCTGCTGGAGCCAACTCCAGGCGGCGGGTTCGACTTGAACCAGTTTCAAAAGTTGGCTGGCGCTGATTCCCAGTCTCTGCGCAGCACTGGCCGGTTCAAACTGAGCAGCCGCAAGTTGATCGAGTGCGAGTGCGAGAACGCCGGGGAAATCCGGATTCTCCGAATTGATCGCGATCCGCTGACCACGCGTGTATTGAATCCAGAGCGGATTTTCCGCAGGCGACTCGGCAAGTGAATGGCGGATGGCCAATGCCAGCCGGATCCGCAAACGCTGCAGGGCCACCTTTCTGTTTTCGGCTTGACTTCTCCGCTCGTTGGCTTCGGCCGAGACACCACTTGGCCGATGGGTGATCACGACCGCCGTTTCGACTTTGTTGCGATGTTGGCCTCCCGGTCCGCCGCGGCGAGTGCGGACCACATCGCAATCGGCCAGCAGTTTTTCCTCGGGTAAGCTCGCGGGGTGAGAAGCCATGGGCACTTTGTTTTCGCCGTGCAGGGAGAGAGGCCAGGGTCGGGGATGCCGTTCATTCTATGCCTATCTCGGGCGGGGAATCAGTCAGGCTACGCCCAGGAAGGCCTCCTTTGGATTCGCCGCCGCAAAGGACCCTGCTCGTCCAATGACCTCCTTTTTGCCGAGGACTGCCGGGAGCACCGACACTCTGACCTGTGGCTGGATTCATTTCGGAGCTGATTGAGAGGACTTTGAACTGATATATTGGGACCGGCGTCTGCTGCCTGACCAAATCTTCCTCTGTCCACACTGTTGATGGCCATGAATCCGACCAGACTGGGCCCCTACGAGATCCTTGGCGTGCTTGGGCGAGGCGGCATGGGCACCGTTTATCGGGCCAGACACTTCGAGACCGGAGATCTCGTCGCCCTCAAGGCGCTGGGCCACAATTACATCGAGGATGAACACTTTCGGCAGAGATTCGAATCGGAAATCAATGCGCTGATCAAGCTGGACCATCCGAATATCGTCCGCCTGATTGGTTACGGGCAGGATGAGGGCGTGCTCTTTTTTGCCATGGAGCTGGTGGAGGGCAAGAGTCTCTATCACCTGCAGCGCGAGTTCCGGACATTTGATTGGCGCGATGTGCTGGTCATTGCCAAAGATGTCGCCTCAGGTCTACGGCACGCGCATGATCGCGGCATCATTCACCGCGATCTCAAACCGGGCAATTTGCTGAAGGCAGCCAACGGCTCGATTAAGGTAACCGACTTCGGAATTGCCAAGTCGTTCGGACAGGACAACAACACCCGCGATAACGTTGTCGGCACGATTGACTTCATGAGTCCCGAACAGGCCTTGGGCAAGCCCGTCACTGTCCGCAGCGATCTCTACAGTCTCGGAGTCGTCCTGTTCACGCTGCTTGCCGGTCAGCCGCCGTTCAACAGCGCTTCGATGGAGCAATCACTGCGCAACCTGACCTCGGTCGCGCCACCGAAGATTCGTTCGCTGGTGCCCAATGTCCCGGTTCAGCTCGAGCAGTTGATCGACGAACTGTTGGAGAAGCGGCCCGAGCGCCGAACGCCGACGGCCTTGGCACTGCTGCGAAAGCTGGAACAGATTGAGGCGGAATTGAGAGATTACAGCGAGGCGAAAACTGCTCATGGTCGACCGCAGACAAAAGGCGGTCCCGCGGTTCCGTCGCCTCCGCCGTCTCCGACGCCAATTCCGCCCGTCGGTTCTGCCCCCCTGCAGCGACAAGATACTTTTCGCCTGGGAGAGCCGCAGGACCTGCTCAATCGCAAGACGGGCGAAGGAGCAAAGACGCTTCGTCCGGGTGCAGACGATACGGGGGCTGTCGGAAACAAAGCGGTCACCAGCGCTCCAGCCGAAACGGCGGTCTACAACGAAGCCTATGACCTTGAGCCGCTCCCCGAGAAACCGCAAAAGAAGCCCGATTATTTTGCCCATGTCACCGAGCATCAGCGCCGGCACCAAGCCGCTTCGCCGGTTGCCGAGGACAAACACTCGAGTGGCTTCTGGCTGACGTTGCTCGCGCTCGCTGCTGTTCTCGCTGCGGGAGCAGCCGGCACGTACTACGCGCTCAGGCCGCCCACGGCCGACCAACTCTACAGTGCGATCGAATTTGGTTCTGCCCGGCCCGAGCGGTTGCACGATCAACTGGACCAGTTCCTGCAGCTCTATCCGAATGACTCCCGGGTTGCTCGGGTCACCGAGTTGAAGGCGATGGCCGATGCCTTGAGCCGATTCAAGCGCCTGGGCATTCGGAGAAATCTCCCCGGTTCCGAGATGTCGCAACTGGAGAAGGACTTCGTCGATGTGGTTCGCGCTGCACTGGACGACCCGGCCAGGGGTTATGGCAAGCTTGAGGCTTTCATCACCCTCAATCCCGCCGGTCCTGATGTGCCGCGCTCGACCGAGGAACTGGTCGCCGCGGCCAAGGCACTTCGGAATAAACTCAAGGCCGATGCCGGCCGCAAGGAACTCTGGGATCGCCAGCGGATTCAGGACTCCCTCCGCCGCGCTGCCGACGAACCGGACGGGGGCGCAGCGATCTACCGCTCCATCATCACGCTCTATGAAAACGTCGATTGGGCTCGGGAGGAAGTCGAGTACGCGCGGCGCAAGCTTCAGTAAGCAGCGCCGGTCAGTTACTTTGCCTTGCCCAGAGGAGTCAGACGCAGGTCCTTGAACTGGACCTTCATGGGCGGGCCCGTGTGGATCTGCAAGGCCAGAATGCCGCTGGGATCGCGAGCCGACTCAGCGTTGTCCGTAAAGTCAACGGTCGTCATGCCGTTGATGGTCTGGGTTATGCGGTTCCCCTCGGCCCGGATCACATAGGTGTTCCACTCACCCTCTTTAAAGCTCTGTTTGAATTTCTCATCGTCCAGGCCCAGGGCTGAGACTTCTGCCTTGCCATCCCCGCCGCGGACAACCTTTTGTCCCCGTTCGGCCAGAATACCCCGCCCTCGTTCGTCGTAGAGGATCCCCATGAAACGCATGCCGGCGTCGATATCTGCTTGATAGCCTCCCACCTTGAAATCTCCGTGCGATTGACTGCGGAATTGAATTCCGGAGTTCCCATCCTTGATGCGAAACTTGAGCGACAACTCAAAGTCATTCAACTCACCGTCCCAAACGAGGAAGGAGTTTTCGGTAAGCGGCTTTTCGGCTCGGGTTGTTCCCGTAATCGCGCCATCCTCAACAGTCCAGAGCGACTTTTCTCCCTTCCAGCCAGTCAGATCGCGCCCATTAAAAATCGCTTCCTGGGCGCGGAGACTTGGGGGGCAGGTGACGAGCAGCGCCGCGGCAACCGCGATCGCAAACAGCACGGAACGGGCAGACAAGAGCGAAGCAGGCATCGGCAGCGACCTTTCAGAAGGAACAGCAAAGCAATCCGAGCCGTGGCGCCTCGGTGCCACAGCGGTGCCGCCGATTATAGCTCGCCGACATGCATACGGGGGCCGGATTGAGGCGGCATCCCTGATTGCAGTCGCTTCCGGGCCGAAGCTTCTCAGCGGCCGCGCCCCGCCAAGCCGGCCATCGCTGGCAATCGCCAGCAATGGCTGCGGACTTATCGCCCGGCAAAGGCAGTTTGGGCTTCGCGTCGAGCGACAGAAATGCCTACTTGTAACGCTGCGTCCTGGTCTGCCTCGGAACTGAAAGTACTGACCGCCGGTTTGGAGACGGTTTCCACCGGGACGTCAGGCAGGACGCCGACTTGGGCGATGGGTTGCCCGTTGGGAGAGAAGAACTTGGCGGTCGTCAGCCGGACTCCTCCTCCGCCGATATTGAGCGGAAAGATCCCCTGCACGCTTCCCTTCCCGTAACTCTGGTGGCCGACCACCACTCCGCGCTTGTGGTCCCGAATCGCTGCGGCGAAAATTTCACTGGCGCTGGCGGAATCCTCGTCGACAAGGACCACCAAGGGGACTCGCCAGGTGCCGGGTTGTTCCGCCCGATGAACGAAGTCTTCCAGCGGATTGCGTCCTTTGGTTGAGACGATCACGCCGTCATAGACAAAGCGGTCGGCGACTTCGACGGCGGCGGTCAACAACCCGCCCGGGTTGCCGCGAACATCGACAATCAGGCTCCGCATCCCATCCCGCTGCAATTGCCAGAGGGCCGCATCAAAGTCGCGAGAGGTCGTCTTTTGAAAGTTGGTCAGGCGAATGTAACCAACGCCGTTGGCTCGATCGACGAGCCCGACTTGGTCGACGCTGGGGATGTCCACTTTTCGCCGCTGCAGCCGGACGGCTTGGGC
>JAJTFE010000092.1 GCA_021298375.1 Blastopirellula sp.
GGGCGGCCTGTTGCTGAAGCGGCGACGAGCGGTCTAGTGCGGCGGTTCTCAGCCTGCGAGGCAGCACAAGCCTTTCAGCGCTGACTTACGAAACGAAACGAGCCTTGGAATACCCTCCAAGGCTCGTTTTTTTGTTTCGGGATGAGAACCAGCTTGCCTGCGTTACTTGTGGTAACCCAGCGACTGGATGATTTGCAACATCTCTTCATGATTGATGAAGCGACGGCGGTGAGCCAACTTGTAGGCGTCAATGGCCCGCCCTAATTCAGCGGCCTCGGGCGAGAGGTCATTGTGCGAATCAGTGAACTGCCGACGCTCGATTCCCGGACTCTTCCGCTGAATCGCCCCACCCCGCCGTTCGACAAAGTCGCTGGCGAAGTTGGTGAACTGCTCGCCCAAAGCCTCGGAACCAAACGCCTGATACTCATTCATGGTTTCTGTCCTCGTCCTCTGGGGGACGCCCTGTCGACGCCCTGTCGACTCAATGCCTTTTCTCGCGATCGCGTACGACCACTTCATTTCTTCGGCGCTCAAACCTGGCAAAATCAGTTCCCGTTCAAGCCTGCCGACTACACCGAAAAGATAGCTTGTCGGGGTCTCTCAAGCGGGCAAAAAAAGAGAAAACGTCCGGCCCCTGTGAACGGGGGGACCGTTTCGAGCGGTCATCCGGTCGCAACGATTTTGCCGGCTCAGAAGCCCCCCAACCATCGCTCCGGTCCTTACTTCCAGACTGCCAGCGGACTTTCGCCCGGAACCCTCGCCTGCTGCCATTGCTCCCATTGCGGTGAGCCGGGAAACAACTCCTGAGCCCGGGCCAACGTCGCCCGAGCCGCCGAGCTTTCTCCCGCCAACGCCTGGGCCTCACTCAGCGCCAGCCAACTGCTGGCGGTCGCCTCAGGTTGGGCAACGGCTGCCTCTAACAGCGAAATGGCCCGCCGCGATTGCCCCAACTCAGCCAATAAACGCCCCTGCTGCACCAGTAAGCGGTGGTCCGGTTTTCCACCCGGCGACAACTCGGCCGCGCGCTCACAGGCCGAGAGCGCCCGGCGCGGCTCGCCCATTTGCTGGTAACAGTCAGCAATTCGGGACAGCGTTTCCCCATCGTCGCCTCGGGAGTTAATCGCTTGCTGATAACATCCCAGAGCCGTACTCCAATCAGACCGCTCGCTCGCCACGGCTCCGCGCACCAGCCAGGCGCCGGCGTGGTGTTGGTCCAAACCGATCGCCCGCACCGCGTAAGAATCTGCTTCCTGGAGCTGCCCGGCCTGCAGCCAGTACGTTGCCAATTCCGCCTGCCACTGGGCGCGGCGCGGCTCCTCCGCTGCTCGCTGCAGCAGTTCCGTCAGCCGGACTGCATCCGGAATGAACTTGGACCCGTCCGACACCTCGCCCGGCTGCTCTTGGATGACGATATCCGAAACTTGCAAGTCAAGCGGCGACTCGACTGGACGAGCATTCTTGCCGCGGATGGGACTCGTCAGCCCCATTCGCCCCAGCAAGCCATCGCGGGGACGAAATGCCGCACAGCCCGCAGCGCTCACTTCCAGCGCAGCGAGCCCGCAGAGCAGCAGCCATCGGATAGTCATCATTCCGCGCATCGCTTCCTCGCCATCGGGCAGCAGAGCTTCTCGGATCCCTTGCTTCTCGGATTCCTTGCCTGTCCGGGTGCAGAATTCCCCAGCCTCCCGGCGGGGAGCTGCCTCATTGGGGCTCGGCAGGCCCCGGGAACAATACCAACCGCTCCGGGCTCTCGCCAGATCGACCAGCCTTACTCCGCTAGCAAGTGGGAGCACTCGCAGTTGCCACCGGACGCCGAAAGTCTTTTGAGGCAAACAAAAAAGCCCGCCGTTAACGGCAGGCTTTTCGGTGAAAAAATGGCTGTGGGCGACGTTCTTGGATTCGCTATCCCGGTCAATCACCAAACGGTCGGTGCGGGGGGCCTAAGGTTCACGCTCGCCAAGTAGAGCAAGCCGAGTGCCAGTTCCGGGAAATTCCGGCTTTTTTGCCCAAACCCTGCTTTTTGGCTCAAGAATTCCCGCTGAGCCTAACCGCGGCTCCTCCCTACCCTTTCCTTTCTACAGGGTCACCATGTAGTTTTTTCAGGGTAGCCCGGTGGGTGGCCATCTGCCGCCGGCTACAGAAACTTTCCCCCGAAATCAAAACTCGCCCCCGCCGAGGGCCCTGTTCGGTTCTGCCACTGTCCCGGCAAGCCAGAGCGGGATATTCTGGCCGCTTCGAGTTTGCTCACCTCAGTTCGAATTTCAGAAAGGTCGCGCTAGGCATGTCGATTAACTGGTCTCGATTTCAGGACGTGATCCACGCCAGCCGGAATGTTGTTTTGGTCAGCCATATCCGCCCTGACTGCGATGCCTTGGGCAGTGAATTGGGCATGGCGGGAATTTTGCGGGCACTGGGGAAACGGGTCCGCATCGTCAACGGCCAGGCAACCCCGCCGAACCTTCAGTTCATCGACCCGCGCAACGAGATCAAAGCAATCCAGATCAGTACCCAGCCGGAAGAACTCGGCGACGTCGACCTGTACCTGATTCTCGACACCAGTGCCAAAGTCCAACTCGGGCCGATGTACGACGTGATTCAAACCACCTCGGCAAAGGTAATCATCCTCGACCATCACGTTTCGGACGACGAACTCGGTGCCGAGGCGTTCCGCGATACCACGTCTGAGGCAACGGGCTGCCTGGTCGTTGAGGCCGCCCGGCAACTGGGCGTCGCCTTGACTCCGGAGATGGCGACGCCACTGTTTGCCGCGGTCGCGACCGACACCGGCTGGTTCCGCTTTGGATCGGTCCGCTCCGGAACCTATCAAGTCGCTGCCGAACTGGTCGCAGCGGGCGCCTCCCCCGCGACGATCTACGCGGACCTTTATGAGCAGGAAACTGCGGGGCGATTGCGTTTGCGCGGGGTCGTGCTGTCGCGGATCGAAGTCGAACTGAACGGTCGACTGGCACATACCTTTATTCGCCTCGAGGATTACGCCAAAACCGGCGCACTGCCCAGCGACACGGAAGACCTCGTCAATGAAGTGCTGAAAATCAAGGGAACCGAGTTCGCTGTGATTATGGTCGAGCAGAAGACGGGTGGCTTCAAACTCTCCTTCCGTTCGCGATGTGCCGCAGCCTGTAACGAGATTGCCGGTCATTTTGGCGGCGGTGGACACCGGGCTGCAGCAGGCGCGCTGATTGTCGCTCCCTACGAAGAGGTCGTCGCCCGGGTTCTGCCTTTCGTGCGGGCCCAACTGGAGGCCCTGCCCCCCACCGCGTGAGCCTGCCTCATGCTCCTGCGCTGCTCTGGAAACATCAGCGCCGATCGTCCAGTCCGCGAATGGTCCGCAACTGGTCGCGCGGCGCTTCGAGAAAAGCGGTCAGCAACACCTGAGCTGCCAACTTGTCGAGCAACGCCTTGCGTTTCTTGCTGGTCAGGTTTGCCTCCCGAATCAGCTCCTCGGCCGCACTGGAGGTGAACCGCTCGTCAAACCAGACCACCGGCAGACCAGTCAACACCCCCAGCCACTTGCCGTACTCGATCGCCAACTCCGAGACATGACTGCTGCTGCCGTCGAGATGGACGGGCAAGCCCACCACAAAGCCGCTTATCCGCTCCTCGCGAACAAGGCGGCGGAAAAAGGACTCCTCGGTCAACAAATTGGACCGCTGCAGAATCTGATAGGGGCTGGCCATCTTCTGTTCCGGGTCGGTGATGGCGACTCCGATGCGGACGGTTCCAAAGTCAATTCCGGCCAGTCGGCCCGTGCGGGGAAATTCGCTCGGTTCGTTTGCAGTCATCTTTGCGACTCGTTGAAAGACACTCGGAACCGTTCTCTCCCCCAGTTTCTCCAGCAGACCAAAAGCCATCAAAGGTAGTGGTCCCAGCCCAACTGTTCCAGCCGCTCGACGACCTGCTTCACTGCTGCTTCATCATTTCGATTGGCGATTAGGGTCGCGTCAGGAGTATGCACGATAATCAAGTCGCTGACTCCCAACGTTACCAGCAAATGGTCGTCGGTCGTGCGAATGATCGTATTGCAGGTATCCAGACTGAGTGTTTTGCCGCGGGGCGAATTGCCGGCGCTGTCGACACCGGAAATCCGGGGGACAGCAGTCCAATTGCCGACATCATCCCAGTGGAAAGGCGCCTCGACGACCAGGATCGGCCGATACTTTTCCATCACCGCGTAATCGATCGACTTGCCCTTGATCGCACAGAACTCCCGCTGGAACACCTCCGGAAAGTCGGGGCGCTTTCTCGCTGCCACAATCCTGGCCGCTTGTTCGGCAATCGCCGGTTCATGTTCCCGGATAGCCGCGGCAATTGTTTTCGCTTTCCAGACAAAGATTCCGGAGTTCCAGTAAAACGTTCCCGCCTCCAGAAACTTGCGGGCGGTCGCCGCGTCTGGTTTTTCCCGAAACCGTTCCACCGAGAACGTTGCGCAGTTTCCAACTCCCGCCAACGCTGGTCCACGCTCGATATAACCGAATACTTCTGCGGGATAGGTCGGCCGGATGCCAAAGGTCACGATTCGCTGCGGGTCTGCCTCGACTAATTGCACAGCCTGAGCGATCGCCTCCCGAAACTTCTCAGCCGGCTCGATTACATGATCGGCTGGAGTGACGAGCATCACTGCTTCCGGATCGTCAGCGAGCAACCATTCGGCCGCGAGAGCCACGCAGGGAGCGGTGTCGCGTTTGGCTGGTTCGCCGATCACGGCCGCAGCGGGTAACTGGGGCAATTGCTGGCGGACTTTCTCCACGAGTTGCTGGTTGGTCACCACCAGGATCCGCTCCGCTGGGCAGAGCCCCTCGAGGCGATCGACTGTCGACTGCAACATGGAGCGATCTCCGGCGAGTTGCAGCAATTGCTTGGGGTGATTTCGGCGACTGGCGGGCCAAAACCTGGTCCCGGCTCCGCCCGCCATGATGACGGTGTGCAACATTCAATCCTTCCTCATCTTCAAGATCGGGGTTTGGTGCCGGAACGCGATTACTCTGGCCCCCACCACAACGGCTCCGTGAACGACTCGCCCGAACGAATCCGGCCCATCAGATCGGCACTGTCCAGAGCGACAAAGGGACTGATCTCGACGGGCAGATTGTCGCTCACTTCCGCTCCGGCCTGCCGCAGCCAGTGGCGATGCAGCCGGCTGATGGCCGCCTGCACCCACTCGGGTGTCTCCGCAGGAGCGGGGGGAGCATTTTTCACCGCGGCAAATCCGAGTGCCGGATCGACCTCCACCACAATTGCCTCGCGGGCGTGTGGGAGCAGATCGAAAATGAACCGCTCGAACTTGATCGCATTCGGTTCGGCTGGCTGAATCCTCCGCCCTTGCCCGTCCAGGCAGGCGACCTTCTTCAAGGCCCGATGAAACGGGAGTGTTTCCGCCTGAGCCGCACAGCGTTCCAGAAACTCACGGGCAAATACGTGAACGGCAATGCTGCCTGCCCAGAACCGCAGCTCACCTCCCGCGTTGCGCTGGGCAGCGAGGCTGGGCGGGATATCGCTGTACTCGATGATTTGGGTTCGGCCCTGCCAGCGCACCACGTTCCCCACTCGTTGCCCCGGATCGGTCTTGCGCACTACCTGCGTCGTCACTTCCGACCCGGAGAGCAGATGATGTCCCAGCAGAGCCGGCTGGCAAACCTGCAACAGGGGATTATCAACCTGGCCATAGAACAACTGTTCGATCCCCCGCTGTCGCATCTCCTCCAGCAGGCCCGACCGTGCCAGCGCCGCGAGGCACCCGCCGTGACCATCGGGGTTGACGAACAATTCATCTTTCTCAGCCAGCAGAATTTGGTGGGTTTGCCGATCAACTGCAGGAATGACTCCCTGACAGAAGATCCGGACGTCGTCCTCGGGATATCCAAACCAGCGGTTGGCTTGCAAAAACTGCCGCGTCTCGCTGTCAGTTTGGGGACTGGTCATGATGTACACGGGCACGGAGACTCCCGCTCGCAACCCACGGGCCCGCGCGTGCTCCAGCAGAATCTGAAACAGGCTCCGTCCGCTGACCGGTCCAATCGGGAACATGCCCTTGGGGTGTTCAAAACCCAGTCGCGAGCCCTGCCCGCCCGCCACCAGAATGAAGCCAACTTTTCCTTCCGCGAGAGCCTCCTCTCCCGCGGCGACCGCGGCCCGCAGGCGTTGCGGGTTGGCCTGCTCCAACAGGGACAGAGCCTGCGGAGGAGAAACTTGCCCAGCCACCTGCTCCCAATCCTGCTGCCCAGCCTCGGCTGCGGTCAGCGTGGTAAAGGTGTCCCAGTCAATCGACCGGATTTGCAGGGCCAGCCGCTGTCTTTGTTCAGTCGACAACTCTCCCCAGAAGCGCAGCAAATGGGCTTGGCCGAGCGGCTCGAGCAATCGCGTCAAAGCCGCAGATAAGGAGTCTTCGAGAGCAGCTGACATCGGCGGTGGCCTGAATCAAAACCAGAAGGTGGGGCGTACAAAGACAAAGGCTTCGCCCGAGAGCGAAGCCTTCAATGTATTCCTTGTCCGGCAATCGCCAAACAGCAATTGCCCACCCTCGACAAATTCAGACCGCAGATTCACAGCCGCGGCCCAAAGGAGTGCCTAGACGGCGGTCAACTGAGCCGCTTTGGCCTTGAGCTTCACCGCCGCTTCGGTGCTTTCCCAAGTGAACTCCTTTTCCGAACGGCCGAAATGGCCACCGGCAGCAGTCTTGCGGAAAATCGGCCGACGAAGGTCGAGATACTTGATGATCCCGGCCGGCGACAGCGGGAAGAAATCCCGCACCAGGTCGCAAATCGCCGAGTCTTCCAGCGAGCCCGTTCCAAAAGTGTCGACATGGACGCTGACCGGGTCGCTCACGCCGATCGCATAAGCCAGTTGCACTTCGCATCGGCGGGCCAGACCGGCGGCCACGATGTTCTTGGCGACGTGCCGAGCCATATAGGCCGCGCTGCGGTCGACCTTGGTCGGGTCCTTGCCGCTGAAGGCTCCGCCACCATGACGACCCCAACCGCCATAGGTGTCAACGATGATTTTGCGCCCGGTCAATCCGCAGTCACCATGCGGGCCACCAACGACAAACTTGCCCGTCGGATTGATGTGATAGACGATCTCGCCCTTGACCAAGTCAGCCGGCAGCGCGGGCTTGATGATCTCGTTGATGACGAACTTGCGAATCGTATCGTTGTCGACATCCGGTGAGTGCTGAGTCGAAACGACGACGGTGTGGACGCGGACCGGGGTATCGCCATCGTATTCCACCGTGACTTGGCTCTTGGCATCCGGCCGCAACCAGTTGACCTGTTTCGTTTGCCGCGCCTTGGTCAGGCGTTCGAGAATTCGATGCGAGAGCGCGATCGGCAGGGGCATCAGTTCCGGAGTGTCGTCGCAGGCAAAGCCAAACATCAGCCCCTGGTCTCCCGCGCCGATGGACTTTCCTTCGGCGCTCTTCTCGTCGACGCCTTGGGCAATGTCGGGGCTTTGCCGGTCGAGTGCCACCAACACCGCACAGGTGTTGCCGCAAATTCCCATTTCGTCGTCGGTGTAACCAACCTCATTGATTACCTTCCGCACGATATCCTGGTAATTGACGACTGCCTTGGTCGTGATCTCACCGGCAATCATCGCCATCCCGGTTGTGACCAGCGTCTCGCAGGCGACGCGGCTGAGGGGATCCTGTTCCAGCAGGGCGTCGAGGACTCCATCGGAGATTTGATCGGCCAACTTGTCCGGATGGCCCATACTGACTGATTCACTGGTAAACAGATACTTGCCCATGGATGCGTTTGACTCCCAACTGGTTGGCTGCAAGCTGTCGGCTGGGACCCAATCGTTCCCGAATCCCCGGCAGGCTGACTGCTTGAAAAGTTCACCATCGCCCGGTCGCAGCAACTTGCTCGCGGGCGATGCTTCATGAAAATGGAAGGCGACATTGTAGACTGCAGAGCCGATTTTCCTCAAGTAACGGCAACTGCGGGCGCGCTCAGAAGGACCCGCCAACGGCCGCTGGAAGTGGCCCATTTTCCCCGGCATTTTCCCGGGTAGGATAGAGCAAGGAGACTCGCTCATGGGCTTGCCGGATGGCCGTACCACTCCCGCCCCCAACCCCGCTCTCGGTCTTTCCTTCCCCATTCCCCCTTGCTTGAGCTGAACTGCCTTTGTCCAGACTACTCGCGTTGACCATGGGCGACCCGGCAGGGATCGGCCCCGAAACCATTGTGGGTTCCTGGGAAGCACCCGTGCTCCAGGCCAACTGCCGCCGAGTGGTGATTGGCCGGGTCGCCGTCCTGCAGCGGGCGGTCGCTCTTCTGGAACGCCCCCTCTCGGTACAGCGGGTCACGCAACTGTCCCAAGTCAGTCCCGATCCGCTGGTGCTTCCGGTTTGGGAAGTCGGCGCGGGCGAAGCGGACCAAGTCCAGGCTGGCGAGGTTTCCGCCGCAGCCGGCCGCGCGGCCCGGGATGCCTTGCTGGCCGCTATCGACTTGGCCCGATCGCATGACGTCGATGCGATTGTCACCGCGCCCCTGAACAAAGCCTCGCTGCAAGCCGCCGGTGTGTCCCAGCCCGGCCATACGGAAATGCTGGCCGAGCGCTGCGGCGCTAAAAACGTCGCGATGATGCTCTATCTTCCACCCGGGCGAGGACAGGTTCAGGGCGCAATCGGACTGGGTGTGATCCACGCGACCCTGCACACTGCACTGCGGAACGTGTTTACCGAACTCTCTCGCGAGCGGATCGTCGAGCGTTGCCAACTTGCCAGCGAGTTTGCCCAACGCATCCTCGCGGCGCGCGGCTTCTCGCGGCAGGCCCGCATCGGTGTTGCCGCCCTCAATCCACACGGTGGTGAGAATGGCCTGTTCGGCAACGAAGAACTAGAACTGATCGCTCCTGCCGTGCAACTGGCTCAAGCCGCTGGCTTGCCAGTCAGCGGTCCCTGGCCCTGCGATACGTTGATGCACCGCGCTGCAGCAGGCGAGTTCGATGCCGTAGTGGCGATGTACCACGACCAAGGCCATTCAGGCAACCTTGACCGCCCTGGAATTGGCTGCGACCCGGGATTGGCAGCCTCGATCACCGAGTTGAGCGACAGAGCGTTAGGCGCCGCAGTGCCGCCGCGAGTTGAAACCTCAGCCAACGGACCGAGCCACCTTCGTCCCGACAGCGGAAACCTGCGGTAATTATCAGCGATTTGCCCAAAAAGCGGCTTCCAGAAAGAGGGGATGCGAGGGAGGCGCCTTGGTCTTGTTCTTGAGCGTTTTGAGGATGCCGCCAAACTGCATTCGGCCTGAGAGGCCGATTGGTTTCTTGAGCGGCGTGCAGACGATGGCGGATGGAGTTTTCCTCTGCTCGTCGTCAAACAACTCAAGGACGCGATACAGGTTCTGGATCGGAATCATCATCGGCACCATCACTTTGCCAATCAAAATCGGCACGATGACGAAGCCCACGAACTGGGACTCTGCTCCGATCTCACGGACAAAGCCTGTGACAATCGCTGCCGTCCCCGCTCGCTGCTCCTTGTCCACGAGTGACGGAAGCACCCGGGCTGGTCTCTTCTTTTCGAAATCATGCCGCAGTTTGGGCTCGAGCAATTTCAACGCCGCGTGCTGGTCCTGCTCAGTCAAATCCTGCTTCACCATCTCCAGAAACAGGAAAGCCTTGGCGCTCGCGGTAAAGACGCCGGCAGCCTTGGCAAGCTCACCGCGAGTCACTACCTCATCCTCGGCAGCTGCAAAGAAATTATAGAACCTGCCGCCGTTGTCGAGCGCCTTCTTCAATGGCCCAAGAGTGGCAAAGGGTTTGAGTTCCTGCATTTGGGTTGAACCTCCTTGAAGCTTTAATAAAACGCAGTTCGAAACGGACGATGTGGCCAGTGCCGGATAAAACTCAGAGAAACTTCCGTTCAGGCCAAGGCTCGCCTGTGGCAAACTCCCCGCTCTTGACTCAGACGCGTTCCGGAGAGAGCGGCAGGTGTTGGAATCTGCCCAGCCAATCCCGCGGGCATCAGTTTTTCTGCGGAAACAGCGTAAACAGTCGCACGCGGTTGAGATAGTCTTTCGAATCGTCCACCGGGTTCAAGCCGTCGGCCGAGAGACGAAACTGCTCGGGCGCGATCGCCTCGCGCTTCTCAACGTGGTGCAGTTTCAGCTCAAAGATCGGCTGGACTGCGTAGGTCCCTTCCCCGCCCTGAAACTGATAGAAGACGAGGCGGTAAGGAAACGCGTCCAGATAGGAATCCGATCCGAGCATCAATTCAACTGCGTGGGGCATCTGCCCCGGGAGACGCTCCCAGAGGACATCGTTTGCCAGCGTCTCCGGCGGGATTTGATCGCGCAGTAACTGCCGTAGCGCGGCCTTGCTCCAGCGTCCTCTAATCCGCGTCAAGGTCAGCGTCTGACCATCCGTTCCCTTCACCAGTTCCGGTTCGCCCGGCGGTTCAAACTCGTGGGTGGCGAGCAACTGCTCGAGCATCGTCGGCAGTCCGCCAACCCCCAACCAACCGTTCAAGCCGGCAATGCCTTCGGTCTTGAGCACCTGCAAGTCGCGCGCACCATACAGGTCGACATAATTGAGGGTGCGATTCTTTCCTTGAATGGTCAGGCGATAAAAGAAACGCCCGTCAAAAATCTGCGACAGCGTCAATCCGTCCGGCTGGCCGCCAAGTGCCAAATCCCAGCGGGACTGGGGAATCCCTGAACCAGCTTGGCAATACTGTCCAGTGCCCCGAAACTCTCGCTCCAGCAAGTTAATCTGCAAGTCAAGTTGCGCAACCAGCGGAGGCGCGGAGCGAAGTTGGGCCAGCGATCGCTTCAACATTCCCACGGCCCGTTCATCGGAGCCGGGCTGGGCTGAGTTGGCCGGAAGATTTTTAGCGGAAGGACTCCCGGCGAGGGCTTCCGCAGGGTTACCCGCGGAACTCCCGGCCGCAGAGCTTGACGCACTGTCGCTCGTTAAGCTGGCGCTCGGTAAGTTGTCGCTCGTTAAGTTGGGCAACGGGGTAGAACTTTGCGGCCAGACCTTCGGCAGACCCCAAACGAGACCAGTCGCCGCTAGCAAGCAAACCGATAATAGCAATTCTGCTCTCATGTCATGAAATTGCCGATTTTGCCAAAGGAACGCGATCTTTCGCGCCGAATCTAATTACACGATTGCAGGCGCACACAATGCGCCGAGGGTGCGTCATTCCCGACGGAATTACATGGACTCCGGGAGGAAAAAGCCACCTCAAACTGCAATCCGCGCCAAGCGCCGACAAGACCCAGCCGTTTGCCAGGAGAAGCGGGCATCTTAGGAGTGCCAGCCCAAATGGTCCACGTCAGTTTGCCAGCAGTTTGACGCCACTTCGTTCGTGAAAAACAAGACTTGGCGGAGCATGTGCTGCCGCGAGCCCGCATCTGGCCACCCCGCACTTATGTGGCTGGGACTGCGGATCATTCAGCTCAAGGGGGATTTCCGATGTTTGTTCGAATTGCTTTGTGTTTGGCGTTGATGGCGCTGACCGGCGTCGCCAACGCGCAAAAGCCGTGGGTACGCAAAGGTCTGCCTGTCAGCCACAATCTGCCGCCGGCAGTCATGTTGGCTGAACCGGGTCCAGGCGTCGGCGGCCCCGGCCCAGGTGTGTTGTCGGCCAGTTCTTCGCTGGGGGGCACACCCTTTGGTGGTGGCATGATGGGCCCGGGTTTTGGCCCGGCACCAGCCGCCAGCTTTGGAACCGTTCAGGTCCTGTTTGACAAGCCTGAGGGGATGAACATCAACTGGGATATCAGCGCGGTTGGTCTTTATGACTCGACTCCGCTCGTGGTCCCCGGACGACAAAATTTCGTGCAGGGCTCGATTTACCGCCTCAAGGTCGGATCGATCGAAGGCCGGCCCGGCTTAGTGCTGTACCCCACCCTGGAAATTGGTCCGGCATCCAATCGCACTGCGGCTTACCTGGCCCACTCGGCGATTCCAGTCCAGTTCACACAGGAAGACTTTGATCAGGTTGCTGCTGGCAACTTCGTGACCAAAGTGATTTACGTTCCGGACCCCGAGTTCCAGGAACTCGCCCTGGCTGGCGTCGACACGCTGGTCAGCACGCGGCTCGACCCGGGCGTTGACCCGATTGTCGAAGCGGATCGTCGCGGTGCGATTCTGGCCATCATTCGAATCGGCAACAAGGATTTGGGTCTGGGTGGCGAAGGCAACCCGATGGCCGGCGTGATTTACGGTGGTGGGGTCGGTGGCGGCGTCGCTGCCAACGGCGATGCCTACATTTCGGGTGTCACTGGGCCGAGCTACGGGATGCCCTACACCGGCACCCAGATCGGCCTGCCCGGTCCTCCGCACATTCCGCTGGGAGGCCCTGCCGGTTTGCAGCAATACAACCTTTACAACCACACGGCCATGTCGATCCCCGGACCGACCCCGGCCGTCAACGTCCACGTCAAGCAGAAGCCCGGCTTGAGCTATCCGCGGCCTGCTGACCGGGTGTTGATCCAAGAGCACACCATCCGTCCGGCGCACTACAACAACCAGCCGCCTGCCGACATGGTGCACGGTCAGATTCCTGCCGACTGCAACAACGGTCCAGGCGGTCCTTTCCGCCGCTAGTCTGCAGTCTTGACTTGCTCGAACGAAGACGCTGAATGATGACAGGGAGCCGCGACGATTCACCAGACTCGCGCGGCTCCCTTTTTCTCCATTCCCCCTCGACTCCCGACGGCGCACGCTACGCTGCTCCGCTTCAACCTCAATCACACAACTGCCTCCAGTCTCCAGCAGTCAGGATTTGGAAATGAGCCAACCAGCCAGTCCTCTGGTCAATCATCTTCCCTCCGCCGGTCTCGTTCGGAATTCCTCGCGACGCGATTTCCACGCTGTTCGCTACCGAAGCTGCTGGCCGCTTGTCCGGTTACTGACCGCCCGGTTACTGACCGCCTGTTTCCTGACCGCACTGCTGCCTCTCCAGGCCGTCGATGCCCAAAGCTCGATAGCTCCCCGCTTCACCAGCTCCAATGACGTTCCCGGAACGGTCGCCTTTGCCAGTCTGCTTGCCAACCCGCAGTGGGTCGGGCGGGTCCAGCCGGTCAAACTGCAACTTCCCGAGAATACCGTTGTCGGAACCTGGCAGGGTAGCTGGGTCGATACCGAGTATGCCAATCCAACTGTCGCCACCAGCGTGGGACCGATTTATCAAGTCAGGATTCGAGGCGAATTCCGAACACAATCCTTCGATCTCTACCCTTCGCTGGAAATCGTCAGCTGTCTCAATCCGCCAGCCGACCTGCAGCTTCGCTTTCCGGTGCCAATTGCGATTTCCGAAGAAGACATTGAGACAGCGCTCACCGGAAAGCTGGTGACAAAAATCATTTACGTCGAGAACCCTGAAACGGCGCTTCCCTACCGGCAGCTCTGCAACGGACACCAAGCCTACTTCGACGTCACCGATCTGGAAGACCCGATCCGGACTGCGAGCCGCCTGGGCCGTCCGATTGCCATTCTGCGCCTCGGGACTCGTCAACCGTCAGACGCCGAAATGAGTTACGGCAACGGGGCTGCCATTCCATTGACGGTGTTTCCTCCGCAAGCTGCTCGCGAACTCGATCGCCGTGCGCTTTTAGTGAGCTTTCAAAAACCGGCCGGTCAGGAGCGGGCCACGGCAAGTGCCGCCGGACAGGGCCCCGAATTCCGCTTCAGTAACCCGACTCAAAACCCGCTCCCCGGTGGAGTCCCCAGCGGTAACCCCAGCGGTAACGAGGAGCTCGCCGGACGCCAGCCGCTGAGCATCGCTCCAGCTGCGCAACCGCTTCCACAAGCGGCGTGGGGCAGCGACCCCTGCAACCTCTGCCCTGCTCCGCTGGGGGTTGCCGGCGGGCCTGGAAGTGAGCCTTTCCATCGCGATGAATTCCTGTTTGACGGGGGCGACAAAAACTTCCACGTCACGGTGGACCAGAACTGGAACCTCAATGGCCTGGACGTGGAAGACACCGTTGCCGCATTTGACACCCTGGGCGGAACCCGGCAGGTCGTCGCCAGCAATCGAGTCGCCATCTACGCACCGCGGTTTGCCGCCGTGCGAAAAATCTCCGGCTACAGTCTCGAGTCGCTGCCGACGCGGCTCGCCCGTTTCAACGATACCGTCGAACTCGAGGCGACGCGCGGCAAAGACATTTCCTCGACAACTCTGCAGCAGCTTCAGCCTCAACAGCACGCCACTCAACTCCGGGCCCGTGGCTTTAATGACCAGACGCGCGGCCTGACTGCCGACAATGTGACCCAACCCCGGCGGGCTGAAGACCGGACCCGCTCAAGCAGCCACCTGCAGCATACTCGCTATCGCGGATTCGCTAACTCCGAAGGCGCGCGGCTGGAACTCGCTGCGGTCGCGGCCCGCAGCTGGGAAGACAACCTCGGTTTGCAAGTTGTCGCTGACCGCCGACAAGCGGTGATTACCCGCGACGCAGCCAAAGTGCACGAACTGGTCACCGTTAAAAGCGACAACGGCGATGCCCAATTGAAAATTCTCAAGCAGGCCTCGGCCATTTCGGCCGCCTGCGGTGAGGAAGTCGAATTCACCATCAGCTTTGAGAATGTCGGGGCGCGGAAAATCGGCAATGTCACCATCATTGACAACCTGACCACCCGGCTGGAGTACGTTCCCGATTCAGCCCAATGCTCGCTCGACGCGGACTTCAGCAGCGAACGGAATGCGGCTGATTCGCTGGTCCTGCGGTGGGACGTCAAGCAGACGCTCGACGTGGGCCAGAGCGGATTGATCCGCTTCAAGTGCCGCGTCCGCTAAAGGAAAAGTCCTACAGGCCAAGCCCCGGCCGCCCGAGTTGCGGCTGTTCAATCAGGGCGAAAATCGCAGCGCCCGGTTTCTCAATCCTCGCGCGGCCGAAGCGGATCGGTTAGAATCAGGGCACGGCCAATTCCGGTGAACGCCCCCGCAGCATTGGCCTCAGCAATCCCCCAGCCTGAGGAGTCGTGACCGTGCCGCGTGTCGCTCGCGTTTACCGTTTCTTTCAAGGTGCAGCCCTCTGGCTGCGGATTCTTTCGCTGCTCGCCGGAATCATTTCGAGCAGTTCGGGCGCACCCGTTTGGGCTGGAGGCGGCCCCGAAAATCTGGTTTTGGTCGTCAATCAGGATGATGCTGGTTCGCTGCTCTTGGCCAACCACTATGTCGCGCTGCGCGGTATTCCTGCGGCCAATGTCATTCACCTTTCGGGTGTCCCGCGACAAACAACGATTACGCTCGAGCAATTCCGCACATTGATTCTCAAGCCCGTTTTCGAAGCCATACGCGAGCGAAAGCTCGACCAGCAAATTGACCTGATCGTTTATTCGGGAGGATTTCCGGCCTCCGTCAACGTGGCTCCCGCCCAAGAGACTTTTTTCCGCGAAGCTGCGACCCGCGGAGACCCCATCCCGGAGGAGCTCAAAATCCTTTTCTCTCCGACGGCCTCGCTGACCGCGCTCACTTATTTTGCCATTCCCGTGCTGGAGAATCAGCCAGTCTATTTTTCGCTCTCTTCGAATCAGTATTTTCGGGGTGAAGCAGCGCGGCTTCTGACCCAGCCCTTTATTGGCGATCCCGCCAAGCAGTTTGATGCCGCGGTCGAGGCGATCAATGCGGCAGAGCACGGCAAGGCGGTCGAAATTTTGAAGCCTTTGCAGGCCGCTCATCCCAATCAGGTGGGCGTCGCCTGGTTACTGGCTCGGGCCCACGCAAAACTCGGAGAGGAACGCGAGGCCAGCGAAGCACTCACCCGGGCCGTGCGCAATGGCCTTCAATACCGCGGGCTGGTGCTGAATGAACCGGCTTTCAAGCCCCTGCTGGACCAACCGCTGTTCAAAGGCCTGGTCAGCCGCATCCCCGACGAGCGGTTCGACTTCCTGGTTTCGCAGGGCTTCAGCAGCCGCTACTGCTGGGCGCCAAACGGCTCCGTCAATGCGACCCGCGACCAAGGGATGAACTACCTGCTGTCGACCATGCTCGCGCATACCTGGGATACCGGACTGAGTGAGCAGGATGCCGTTGCAGCCCTGGAGCGGAGTGTCGCCGCCGATGGGAGCCAACCGAAAGGCACTGTTTACTTCACCGAGACCTCCGATGTGCGGACGACGACTCGCAAGCCCAATTTTGCCGCCGCGATGCTCAAGCTCAAACGGCTCAAACTGGAAAGCGAAGTCAGCCAATCCACAGTCCCGCCGGGCAAACAGGACATTGTCGGCGCGATGCTCGGCTCGGCCGGGATTAACTGGCCGGAGTACAAATGCCAGATCAAGCCCGGCGCCATTGTGGAAAACCTGACCAGCTATGGCGCGGTCTTTGGTGCCAACCCGGGCCACACGCAATGCACCGAGTTCCTCAAATGGGGTGCCGCGGGCAGCAGTGGAACGGTGGTCGAACCCTATGCTTTGCAGCAGAAGTTTCCCCACCCGATGATTCAGGTGCACTATGCCCGCGGGTGCTCGCTGGCCGAAGCCTTCTACCAGTCCGTTGAAGGCCCCATGCAACTGTTGATCGTCGGCGATGCGCTCTGCCAGCCGTTTGCCCGCTTTCCGCAAGTAACAGCGGGAGCGGTGCCTGAGGAAGTGAAGGGCACGATCACCATCGAACTCAGCAAGGCCGAGTCCAGCCCCGAGATTGCCGCGGTCGAGATTTTTCTCGATGGACGATTGGCGGGGCGTCGGCCCGGTCTCAATCCGGTCGTCTTTGAGTCCGAGAAAGTGACCGATGGATACCACGAACTTAGATTGGTCGCGGTTGCCTCGGGACTGATTCAATCCCGTCAGACGCTGAAGTTTCCTCTCTGGGTCAACAATCGTGGCGAGTCGGTCACGCTCACCGCCTCCGAGCCCGAGATTGACGTCGACGGCAAGTTCGAACTCGCCGCCACCACGTCGCTTCCCGGACCGTTACAGCTCTTGAGAGGCGGAGAGGTTCTCGCGGAAAACGGCGCCGCTTCGGCAAAATTCAGCATTCCCGCGGGGAAACTGGGACGAGGTCAGGTCGAACTGCTGGTCGCCGCGCGAGACCCGCGAGGCCGAGCCGTTTACAGCCGGCCGCTCAAGCTGAAGGTCAAGGGCCCGCTGCGGGACAAGCCGCTGGTGGTCACATTGCCCCCTCCGCCACCACCGCCCAGTAAACCCTCCGCTCCCAACGGCAAAGCTCCCTGAATGGAGAATGACGGTCTGGCGAATCGACTCCGGCGAGTCGCCGCTTGGGACCCGGGGAGTGACCGCAGCCCCTTGCCTCACGTCAACGAATGTCAGCCTGCCCCTCGCTGCCGCAGATCGGCCTTTTTCGCTACACTGGCAGACAAAGTTAAGCAAACGGCAAGGCAACGGTTGCCCCTGTTCCTGCGATGGCGAGTTGCCGCAGGCCGTTTTCGTTTACGGAGTCCCCTCCCCGGAGCCCCCAGCACATGCGCAGTTTGAGTTTTCTCGTGTTCGTGGCCCTGACGGTCATCTGTTGGGGAATCTACGGTCCGGTGCTGCATGAAGGCCAACATGCCATGGGTGCAGATGGCAAGCTCAGTTCGCTTCGGCCCTACATTTGCGTCGGCGCGGCTTACTTTCTCATCGCGGTCATCTTTCCAATCGCGATCCTG
>JAJTFE010000093.1 GCA_021298375.1 Blastopirellula sp.
CCCCGCTTTTTGCGCATCGAAATGGGCTTGTCCCCGGCGGGGGGAATTGCCACACTACCGCCGTTTTTTCCACCCCTCCGGTTCCCCTCCGTGGCCCAGTTGCGACCGATGACTCGCTCGTTTTCCATCCTCATGTTCGGATTCAGCCTCCTGCTGATGGCAGGTGCGGGCTGCCGTTCCCTGCTGCTGGATGAAAACGCGACCCGCATCGCTCCCGAGTACGAATTGGAAAATCCCTTGATCGTCTCGTTCGTCGACCGCGAATGGATCATGGACGCCGTTTCGGATGAGCTGGACAACTACTTCCGCATCTACCGCGAGGAGCGCATCCGCCTGGTCGATAACATCCTGACTGAAGGCTGGATTGAAACGCATCCCCAAATCGGGGCCACCGCTCTGGAGCCGTGGCGGCGCGATTCCATGCCTGGCTTTGAGCGGACCTACGCCACCCTCCAAACGATTCGTCGCTTTGCCAAGGTTCGGGTGATCCCCAACGGCGAAAGCTATCTGCTCGACATCAAGGTCTACAAGGAATTGGAAGACCTGCCGGAACCTGAGCATTCGACCATCAGCAGTCGCGTCCTGCGGCATGACAGTACAGTCGACATCGACAACGAGGAGCAGCCGATCATCCAGCCCAATCGGGGCTGGATCCCGATGGGTCGAGACTTCTCTCTGGAACAGCATATGCTGAGAAATATCCGCGGCGCGATTGAGAAACACTGCCGGAAGCAGTAGCGCTCACTGGCCTCAGCCCGCCGATTTCCGCAACAGTTCCAGCCATCGCTTCCACGCCGCAGCCCGACCGGCACGGTTCCCCTCGCTGGCGTCCGGCGCCTGTCCTGCCCGCATGAAACCATGGCCGGCGTCATCGTAATAAACCGGCTCAAATGTCTTTCCGGCAGCCTGCATTGATTTCTCGCTCTGCTCAACGGTCGCATTGACGCGGGCGTCGTTGCGGGCATAGAAACCGTAGACTGGACACTGCACCCGTTCCAATTCAGCCGCCTCCGTCGGACCAGACCCATAGAATGGAAATGCGGCCACCAGCCCGGAATTATTGGTGGCATAGCGAAACGCCTGACCGCCCCCCCAACAGAATCCGGCGACTGCGACTTTGCCATTGCAGGCCGGCAACTTGGCCACATACTCGGCGGAGGCATTCAAGTCAGCTGTGATCTGATCGGGTGAAAGTTTGGCGATCGCTTGCCGCGCCCCATCGCCTCCCTTGAAGGAACTGGTGTTGCCGCCGTCCGGACCTGAACCGGAAAGCAGGTCCGGTGCGATCGCAATATAGCCGTTGGCCGCCAGTTCATCGGCGACCGTTCGAACCCAATCGGTCAGCCCAAAAATTTCATGGACTACGACCACGGCCAGCGCTTTGTCTTTCACCTCCGGATACACGACAAACGCGTCTAATTTCCGGCCACCGTGCTCGATCACGACCCACTCGCCATGCCGGGGAGACTCCTCCAATTGCTTGACCGCCCATTCCTGACCGGAAGCAGACTGAAACATCGCTGCTGCTGTCAGCAACGCGACCAACAACAGCATTCCCCGACGATAAACTCCGACAGTCAGCGACATGATCAGTTCTCCTTGGGCAACAGCACGAGCGGAACAGCTGCGTCCGATTGTAACAAACTGGTTGAATCGGAGCGGGATTCGGTGAATTGTCGCCGGGCAGCGATGGAGTAACCTCACTGCGGCGACTAGAATTGGAACATCCCTTTGCCAACTCAGCTGGATGCGACCATGAACAAAAAGACCGGCCGGTCTACCCCCTCCCCTGCGGCCTCCTCGAACCAACTGCTCCGCCTCCAACGAGTGCTCGCCGGGGCGGGGCTCGGAAGTCGCCGGGATTGTGAAACACTGATTACCGAAGGCCGAGTGGAAGTCGATGGCAAGCCATGCACGGAACTGGGGACCCGAGTCGATCCTGAAAGCCAGGAGATTCGCGTCGACGGTGAACGGATCCGCGGCCAAAAACTTCAGTACTTTATGCTCAATAAGCCGGAGGGAGTGCTTTCGACCAATGAAGACCCCGACGGCCGCACCCGAGTCATCGACCTGATCAAAACCGACCTCCGCGTCTATAACGTCGGGCGACTGGACCAAAGCAGCGAAGGCCTGATCATCGTCACCAACGACGGGGACTTGGCTTTTCGCCTGACCCATCCCAAATTCGGCGTGGAAAAGCGCTACCTTGTGCAATGCGTCGGCTGTCCCACCTTGGAGCAATTGCAGCAACTTGAACGCGGCGTCTACCTGGCGGAAGGCAAGGCCAAGGTGGAACGGGTTTCGATCAAGAAAAGGCAACGCACCGGAGCGATCCTCGAAATGGTCCTGACCGAGGGGCGAAACCGGGAAATTCGCCGTGTCCTCGCCGCAATCGGACACAAGGTAACGCGGCTGAAGCGAGTCGCGATTGGCCCCCTGCAGCTGGGCGACCTCGCCGTGGGTGCTCATCGGCGTCTGAATCCGGACGAAGTCACGGAAAGCCCAAAGCATCTTCCGGACCGGCTCGGACCTTGGCGCATCTGAAGGCGAGCGACGAGCGGACACCAGCCTCAACGCCGCCAAGCTCCGGTCGCGGCCGGCGGCTCGACCGCACCAGCCCTTCACCCGAACGAGGCTCAAAAGAGACCAAGCAACCTCCCCGATTCGGCCGGGCTCAAGCCAAAGCGGGATCGGGCCGAACCGCTCGGCCAGAGCGTGGCTCGCGCGACTTCACCCCGCGGAGCTCCACTGCTGACCGCCCCTCACGCAAGTTTGGTGCAGCGAAGTCGGGGCTGGAGCAACGACGCTCGGACAAGCGCAGTCCCGGCGATCGAACGCCCGAGAAGGGCGGCGCGGAGAAACGCGGCTCCGACCGGTGGCGCGGTACCGGCGCAGCAGGCCCTCGCGGAACAGGCTCGAAAAGCTTTGGCAGCAAGGGACTGGGAGGCAAAAGCTTTGGTGACAAGAGCTTTGGCGGGAAAGGGGCGGCTCGCCCGGAGGCTCCCCGCAGAGGTCCCAAGCGAGCCCAACCGCCGCGCGGCGCTCAAGGCAAGTCGCCTCGCGGCCCCGCCGGCAAGAACCGGTTTCGCAAAGGTCGTTAAATCCAGGGGCAGACGCTGAGCCGGTCGCCGGGAACGAAGACGACCGCCAGGAATGCGCTCGAGCCTAGGCAGGTGTGCGAGCTTCACCGCCCCGACAGGTTGTCCCGTGGGCGCGGGAGTCGCCCAAACCCGAAGAGGCCGCAACAAGCAGCCGCAGTGTCAAGCCGCAGTGCCAAGCCGCAGCGTCAAGCGGCAGAATCAAGCCACAGAATCAAGCCGCAGCGAACAAGCGCAACAAAAAGGCCGGCTCAATCCGCAGGGGAAAGAGTCGGCCTGAAGTGTTTGACCTTGAATTGGTTCGGACGTCTGTTAGCCGTCCGCTGGGCGAGTTCTCTGGGCAAATCGCCTCAGTCAGAACGTGATACGGGTGAGGCTGTTTTCACTGCTGAGCAGTCTTCGCAATCGAGCCAAGCCTGCAACCAGGAGCGGAAACTCAGCTCTGGATACTTAGCTGGCCGACTTCTTGGCTTTGACAATGGCGTGGGCCAAGCGGGACTTCTTCCGCGAGGCGGCGTTCTTGTGAATCACGTTTTTCGAAGCGGCCTGGTCCAGACGCTTGGCAGCGACTTTGAAGCTCGCTTCAGCTTCTTCAATCTTCCCTGCGCCGGCGGCGTTCACCACCTTCCGGGAAAGGGTCCGCAGTTCACTCCGCGCCGAGCGATTTTGCTGGGAACGGACGCGAGTTTGACGCATGTGCTTGGCGGCGGCTTTCTTGTTGGGCATGGCTCAATCAGACGTGACTGTGAAGGAAAAATAGTGAAAACGACAAACTTGCAAACGGTCGCTACAGGACCAGTCAAACTGCCTGCTGACACCCCGCTGCAATCGATTTGAGCTCAATCGGTGCGAGAGCGTTCAAATCGAGCACCTGCATCAGCGGTGCGGCACTCAAAACGAGTTCGCGGTACGAGTTCGCGGTGCAGAACCAATGCCTCTTTCGGCAAGTTGGGAGGGTTGAGTATCGCTTTTCCGCGAGGAATTGTCCAGAGGCAAGGTTTTTTGCCGGGAAAAGCGGGTGGTCCACGGCTCAGCCGCTGGGCCCCCCTGAACTGGACGAACCGGGCCAAACGATCCAGTCGCTGAAGCCGAGCCCAACCCAACAGGCTTGGAAATTCGAGGTCCAAGCTGTCGCGGGATGAAAAGTTGCGGGACGAGTAGTAGTGAAGCGAGGAGCCCAGTCGCGGGAAGCCCAGTCGCGGGAAGCCGAGTTGCGGGAAGCCGAAGAATGAGCACTCAAGCGAATGCAGTCCTGCTCGAGCGGTTGTCCAGGCAGAGGGGGCTCGGAGAGAAAACAGAGGCCCCGGCAGTCACGATGGGGTTCTGCGGTCGCGAACACGGCTCAGTTTTGCGTGGCAAGCGATCCGGCATCAAGGTCCAGAAGGTGCTACTCCGGGCCGGAGCAGATTTCGCGGGACCGAGTTCGCTAAACCTGCTCGCGGAGCGTCAGCCAACTCATCAGGCCAATCGCGAGCGAGCAGATCGTAAAGACGATGTCGATAAGGAAATTGCTGTAGCGAAACGGGGCGAGATCCACCATCCCGAGCATGCCGAGCAACAGGTCGGCTCCGAACAGGAGTAGCACGATGATCGCTCCGGCTAGCGCCAGATAACACAATATCTTCTGCATTCCGCAGGCATCCCTCTGTTGACCGGGTCACGAAGCCGGATATCGTTTCACTCCACCGAGTCGCTGCAGCTGGATGACTGCTCTCCCGCCGCCGGTGGTCCTCAAAGCCCAGTCGCTAGTATAATTGGGCTTTTCAAAGTGTCAGCCCGAGGCACGCCAGCGGTTGCAGAAAAGCGGCAAACCTCTTCGCAGCGAGTGCGGCAAAGGTCCATCCGAGCCGGTTTTGCCGGTTTTTTCGGCAGTCGCTGGCAACCGTCTCCCGGGCGATCGAGAAGTTCCGGCTGCTCCCAAGAGCCCCTGCTCGTCCCCTGAGCGGTTTCCGAAAGGTCCCGTGAGCGGTTTCCGCAAGCGGCTGGGCCAGGTTCGCTTGAGCGACTTGGGGACACGCTTGGGACTTCTCCGGGATGCCACGGTTGCTGTTTGGCGTCCTGCGGCAACCCTCTTGATTGCACCCTGACCTTTATCATTTTACCTCTGGAACACTTCTTACCTCTGGAACACTTCGATGCCGGAACTAGCTTCTTCGGCCCCCCTTCGTGCAGTCACCCCGCAGCCGGACTGGAATCAGTTTCGTCGGGAAATGCCTGTGACGACGCGCTGGGCTTACTTTGATCACGCCGCCGTTGGGGCCATCCCCCAATTGGCATTTGATCGCATCTCGCGGTGGTCCAGTGAAGCTTTACTGGAGGGGGATGCCGTTTGGGGCAGTTGGGATCGACTGCATCAGTCGACCCGTGAGACGGCTGCGAGAATGGTGAATGCCAGTCCCAAGGAAATCAGCCTCGTCCCCAATACCAGCTTTGGAATCAACCTCGTCGCGGAAGGATTTCCTTGGCAGCCCGGCGATAATGTCGTCATTCCCGAACACGAGTTCCCCTCCAACATTTATCCGTGGATGCAGCTGCGCCAGCGCGGTGTCGAATTGCGGACGGTCCCTTTGGATGGGGTGCGCGTTCCGATCGATGCGATCGTTGATGCGATTGACTCGCGGACGCGAATCGTCAGCGCCAGTTGGGTTGGTTACGCTTCGGGCTATCGCCTCGATCCCCTTGAACTGGGTGCCCGAGTCCACGAGCGGGGAGCGCTGTTTTTTCTCGACGCGATTCAGGGGCTGGGGGTTTTCCCGCTTGATGTGCGGCAGGCACCGGTCGACTTCTTCGCTGCGGATGGTCACAAGTGGTTGCTCGGACCGGAGGGAGCGGGAATCTTTTTCCTGCGCGAGGAGCATCTCAATTTGCTTCGGCCACTGAATATCGGCTGGAACAGCGTGGCCCACGGGAACGATTTTTCCCGGGTCGAACTCACGCTCCGCCAGAGTGCCTCGCGGTACGAGAGCGGGACGCAAAACATGGCTGGGTTCATCGGCTTGGGCGGCAGTCTGGAAACGCTCCACAAGTACGGCCTGGGGCCAACTCACTCGGCGATCGCGGAACGAGTTCTGGACCTGACCGACCAACTCGCTGAACGGATGCTGCGAGCCGATTGGCGGCTCGGTTCCGACCGCACTGAGACCGCGGTCAAGTCAGGAATTCTCGCCTTTGAAGTGCCCGGCGTGGACTCTTTGGGACTGAAACAGCAACTGCACGGCGAGCGGGTCGTTCTGAGCTACCGGGGCGGAAAACTCCGACTGGCCGTCCATGCCTTCAACAGCGAAGAGGATTTCGACCGTCTGTTCTCGGCAGTCAGGAAACTGACCGGCAAGTAACCATTCCGCGGCCGCCCGCGGGCCGCCCCCGCTCGCGGAACAGGATTGGTCAGCGACCAGCGGACTGGGCGGTCCGAGTGCGAAAAACTGCGGCACGCCGCTGCGCTCGGTTTCCACTCGCCTCAGGCTGGCCTAAACTGTTCGTTAGCCCTGGGCGGCAGGAATGGCAGCGACTTCCAACGGCGATGCTCACTTCCCAACGGCGATGCTCACTTCTCAACGGCCATGCTGATTTTCCGACGGCCATGCTCATTCCTTTTTGCGTTCAACTCACCCCTTGTCCCGTGATTGCGTCCTGAATTTTTGGACCTCGGAGGTTTGTATGCGACTGGCTGTGTACACCGGATCCTTTGACCCGATCACGCTGGGGCATCTGAACGTGATCGAGCGCGGCAGTCGACTCGTCCAGAAACTGATCGTCGGGATTGGGGAGAACATTGAAAAGCGCCCTCTGTTCGCACCCCAGGAGCGGCTGGAGCTCGTTTCCCGGGTCACCCGGCATTTGGGCAATGTCGAAGTGCGCACCTTCAGCGGGTTGGCCGTGAAATTTGTCAAAGAGTGTGGTGCCAACGTGATGATTCGCGGTGTTCGGCCGCTGACCGACATCGCGGCCGAATTTACCATGACCATGGCCAACCGCCGTTTGGACCCGGACATGGAGACGATTTTTCTCATGGCCGATGGTGACTACTCCCACGTTTCCAGCAGCCTGATCAAGCAGATCACGCCGCTGGCCGATGACCAGCAACTCGCCAATTTCATTCCGGCCGCAATCATCCCCGACTTGAGAGCCCGCCTGGCTCAGCAGCCGGACTGAGCCCGACGCGGCCGAATTCCCCGATGCGGCCCGGTGACACCCCCCCGGATTGCAACCTCGAAATTTCACGCACTCCCCAGCGTGGTCCTCGGCGGACCAGCGGGCAGCCGCGCGGGGGCAATCCTGCGGAGAGATTCTCCCGCCGCTGCGGCTTCCGGCAGCCTCGACAGCAGCCTCCGTCTCGGGCTCCAAGGGCTGAAACTCGCCCCGCGAGAAGCTCATCTTCAAAAGATTGATTTTTTCTAAATTAAAACATGTAAATGGCATTATTTTTAAAACAGTTAAAGAACTTCCGTGGGCTAGGTTGTGTGCAGCCGATAAATGCGGGCAGGCCTCAGCGAAATCAACCAAATCATCGCGGATTTCCCGCAAAACCGGGAAAGCTCCCTGAATGTCATCTCCTTCCTCTCAACTCGTGGGCCTCGTCGCCGGGTTTTGTTCACGGCTCGGCTTGCAGTTTGATCGCTCATTGGCTCAGCGGGCCTACCTCGAAACCGTGGCTGTGGACGGCACGGTGCTGGCTCCGCTGGAAGCCGTGCGGGCAATCGGCAGCTTGGTCAACTTGAGAATTCAAAGCGAGCAGCTGAGCCTGGCCGAAGTCCGCCGTTTGGCTGGAAACCAGATTCCTGTCGGAGCCTTTCTCGATACCGCCGGCTCAAACGGAACTTGGCTGCTCGTCACGGCCGCTCGAGGCTCCCGTTTTTTTGTGACGATGGTTGAGGGCGAAGAGGGTCGCTGGGTTCACTGGAATGACCTCAAGAAAATGCTCGGGATGAAATTGAACAGCGACACCCGAGAGTGGCTGATTGCCCGGAACGCACTGCTCGACGAAGAGGCCGCGGTGTTTGGAGCAATGAGTTCGCCTCCCGGCGAGCACCTCGAGCCGTTCCCCCGTCTCCTTCGCTTGATCCGGGTTGAGAAGCGCGACATCTGGACGATCTTCGTTTTCTCGCTGGTCATCTCGCTGCTTGCTTTGACCACGCCCTTGGCGATCGAGGCCTTGGTCAACACCGTTGCCTGGGGGCGCTACCTGCAGCCGATCATCGTGCTTTCGCTGATCGTCTTTGCCTTTCTGATGTTCTCGGCCCTGCTGAATGCAATCACCACTTATGTCGTGGAAATTCTTCAACGTCGGGTTTTCGTTCGGATAGTCGACGATCTCGCCTTTCGGTTGCCGCGTGTCCAGCAATCAGCTCTGGATGGAGAGTACGCTCCGGAACTGGTCAATCGCTTCTTCGACATTATGACGGTTCAAAAGTCGATGCCCAAGCTGTTGTTGGAAGGGTTGGCGGTCATCATTCAAACCTTCGTCGGCCTGGCAGTGCTCGCTTTTTATCACCCTTGGCTGCTCGGTTACGATATTGTCCTTCTTTCGGCGATGATGTTTGTGGTGTTTGTATTGGGCCGGGGGGCAATTCAAACCGCCATCAAGGAATCGAAGGCGAAGTACAAGGTGGCGGAGTGGCTGGAGGAAATCGCCCGCCATCCCACGGCGTTCAAGTTGAATGGCGGGCAAGGACTTGGCCTGAACCGGATGGACCAACTCGTTGTCCAATATCTCGATTCGAAACATAAACACTTCCGCATTCTCCTGCGGCAGTTTCTTTTCTCCTGGATTCTCTATGCCGTTGCTGCCACAGCCCTGCTCGGGTTGGGAGGGTGGCTGGTCGTCAGCGGCGAGTTGACGCTGGGGCAATTGGTTGCTGCCGAGTTGATTGTGATGCTGGTGGTCGGCGCCTTCACCAAATTTGGTCGGCAACTTGAAACCTGGTACGACCTCTTGGCGGCGATCGACAAGCTGGGGACGTTGCTCGACCTTCCGCTGGAACCGCACGCCAAGCTGCGGGTCATGCCCCGCGGTGCGGCTCACGTCCGGCTGAATCAGGTCAGCGCGGCGATTGACGGCCAGCAGTCCGTTTCGGAAGTGAGCGCGGACTTCCCGGCTGGATCGATGACCGCCGTCGTCGGCGCTCCTGGCTCCGGCAAATCGGTCCTCGTTGAAGTGCTCTGCGGTTTGCGGCAGACAGAATCTGGTTTCTGGGAGTGGAACGGAATTGATGCCCGCGAGTTGCGGCTGGAGACACTTCGCGAGCAAATCGGCGTCGCCCGCCAGGCACAAGACGTTTTTGCCGGGACGATTGAAGAGAACATTCATCTCGGCCGCGAGACCGTTTCAGGAGTGGACGTGAAAAACGCACTCCGAATCTCGGGCTTGCAGGATTCGATTGCCACCCTCGGCAGTGGCTCTCAGACCGAAGTCCAAACGGGTGGACGCCCCCTGACGGACTCGCAGATTGCCCGGCTGATGCTTGCCCGAGCCCTCGCGGGCAACCCCGGCCTGCTGTTGATCGACAGCACGCTCGACGCCTTGCCGCAGGAGGAAGCGAAACAAATCATTGAATCCATTCAGCGCGAATTCCAAGGTACTTTGATTTTGTTTACAAGTCGCGAATCGCTGGGCAAGCTTTGCCAGAACCTGGTCAAACTCGGCAAGCAAGGCTAACTGACGAAACCTCGTTTACCGTTTTTTTCCCTAGTCAAACTGGACGTTCCGTAAGGATTGTGACGATGCAAGAAAAGGCCGTTGCCCGGGGAAATTACGGCGAATTCGCGGCTGAACTGCCGGCTCTCCGGCTGGTCCAGTCCTCGACTTGGATTCGCTGGCTCGGTTACGTGTTGCTCGGCATGTTGCTAATCAGTTCGCTGCTGATGCTGCTCCTGCCGTGGCAGCAATCGGCCCGGGGCAGTGGGCGGGTGATTGCGTTTGTCCCGCAGGAGCGGCAACAACCGGTCATGGCCCCCGTCAAAGGCGTGGTCTCGATGATTGCCCCTGACCTTCGCGAAGGCGACTTCGTCAAACAGGGAGCCGTGATTCTCGAGTTGCAGCCTGCAGCGGCGAACATGGTCGAACAAATGAACTTCCAGCTGGCTGACCTGCGGGCGAAGCTGGAGTCAGCAAAAATCAAGGCCGAGGTTTATCAGCGGAATATCAAGGACTTTACTGACGCCCGCGACTATGGTGTTCGCGCAGCAGAAGAAATGGTCGAAATGGCGCAAGCCAAGCTGCAGGCGAAACAAACGCTGCTGCCGGGCTATGAAGCCAAAGAGTTGCAGGCTCGACTGAACTATGAGCGGCAACGCTCCCTGTTTGACAAGGGCGCGACTGCGGAAAAAGAGCTTGAGAAACTGAAGAAGGACCTCGATGTGGCGATTTCGGACCTGGCCTCGGCCAAGTTCGAAGTCCAGTCTGCCTTGAAAGAGGTGGATGCCAAGCAGCATGAACTGGAACAGAAACGGAGCGAAGCCCAAACCAAGATCGACTACGCCAAAGCGATGGAGCAGGATGCTTTGGGACTCCAAGCCACCGTGCAAAAGGAGATCCGGGACATCGATATCAAACTCAGCGAACTGAAGTTGCTCCGAATCACGGCTCCGCGCGACGGCACCATTTACAGACTCCCACTGTATGAGCGTGGGCAAACGATCAAGGAAGGCGAAACCCTGTTCACGATTGTTCCCGAAACAAGTGAGCGGGCGGTTGAACTGTTTATTAATGGAAATGACATTTCCCTGATTCACGTAGGTGACCACGTGCGTCTGCAATTCGAGGGCTGGCCCGCAATTCAATTTTCGGGCTGGCCCAGTGTCGCCGTTGGCACCTTCGGCGGCCAAGTTGCCAAAGTCGATCCAACCGACGATGGGACTGGAAAATTCCGGATTCAGGTGACCCCCGAGAAAGATACCGAATGGCCACCCACCCAAAATCTTCGACAAGGCGTTCGCGCCAACGGTTGGGTCATGCTCAAAACGGTCAGCCTGGGCTACGAAATCTGGCGTCAGATCAATGGATTCCCTCCGGTGATCGAGGACCCAAACCGGGAAAAGCCCACCAAGGTTCCACTGCCGAAGTAAGCGCGCGGAACAACGCTTTTGTCCGCGCTTGCTCGGCCCGCGTGTGCTCGGCCCGCGTGGCATCGATTCTCGTTTCGGCCTGCGGACTGCTGCTGCTCGCTCAATGCGGCTGCCAGACGTCTTCCGCGGCCTATCTCCGCGGCGACCGGGCTCTGGCAGTTCGTCCGGCTCCGAACGCTGTTCATCCCGCCAATCGGCCCGCGAGCCTCTCTTCGCGGCTCGGGAGAAAGGCCCAGGCGAAGGACTCTTTG
>JAJTFE010000094.1 GCA_021298375.1 Blastopirellula sp.
GACCACGACGAAGAGTTGCTCGCCGGACGCAGCAACTACTCTGGCGTCTTTGGATCGCTGGAGATTGAGGCTGCTCCTTTTGGCGGCAATGGGATGTTCTTCGGGAACAGCCTGATTCGGCAGCGGGATGTGATCGACGGTTCGAGCAACACCTTGATGATTGGCGAGCGACGGAATGATTTTGGCTCACTCTCCTGGATGGGAGCCTTGGAAGAAGCCGACGAGCCGTTCGCTCGGGTGGTCGGTTCGGCTGACCACACTCCCAATTCGCGCGAGGGTCATTTCGAGGATTTTCGCAGCTATCATCCGCAGGGCGCCAATTTTGCTTTTGCTGATGGCTCCACGACCTTGCTGAATGACACGATCGACTTGGAGGTCTATCGAGCCTTGTCCACCCGCGCCGGCAGCGAGGTCAATCGCTGGCAGCAGTAGTGGGCAAGCTTTCGGTCGCGAGTCCATACTCAAGCCTGCCGGATGCAATCAAATCAGCCCGCAGGCGAAATCAGACCGCGGGCGAAATCAGACCGCGGGGGCGGGTAGCCTGAAAGGGTGCCACCGGGCAGCCTCAGACTTCAGCGCCCAGATAGCGATGGATAGCGATTCGGCGCTTCAGCCAACCGCGGCCGCACAACACACGCTCCCTTTGAATGGCCCGCGCCTGGTTTTCTGAGAACCGGGAGCGGGCCTTTTTTGGCTCAGGCACGCGTTGGTGGCAATTGTTCTGCGGCGCGGGAGGGATGGCGCCATGTGTCAGGGAAGCGTCGTGTCAGGGAAGCGTCGTGTCAGGGAAGCGTCGTGTCAGGGAAGCGTCGTGTCAGGGAAGCGTCGTGTCAGGGAAGCGTCGCGATTGCTCAGGAATCTTCTGACTCCGGGTCTTCCGCAGAGTCGCTTTCCGACTGGGTACTTTCCGACTGGGCGCTTTCTGGCTGGACAACGCGATCGGCAGGCAGTTGGCTTTCCAGTCGCTCCAGAAGCTGACCGATTGCCGTTCGCTCGTATTTGAAATCATCAAACACGAACTGTCTCTTCTTTCCATTTTCGAGGTAATCGACTCGGGCGATGCCCTTGTCTTTCCAGCGCCGCTTGTTCAGCTTGGTAACGTTGGTGAAGTCCACGCTTTGCCCCCAACTGGTAGTCAGCCCAGTCGCCGTTTCTTCGACCCAGGAATTGCGGGCGATCAGACGGGCACTTCCTGCGACCACCCTTTTTCCGCCGCTAGTTCCCGCCAGCGTTCTGCGCGCGGGCCGCTCTCGAGGTCCGCGAGCCCTTCCCAGGCTTGGGCAATTTTGACTTTCTTGGGATAGCCAATGGTGGCGTCGTAAAAAAACCAGGCGGCCGAGCCGAGCCCCATCAGGATGATCACCCAGTAACGCCAGAGATAGCTGCGATCGAAATTGGCTCGAAGTCCCATGATGGAGTACCGTGTCTGCAGGGTAGGGGAGTCTCTTGAATGCAATGGTGCAGGGAGTGTCACCAGGATTCTGTCTCATCGCTGCAAAAGGCGACGATGATTCCTGATTATAACTCCGCCCGAGGAGGGCTCGGCGCAGCAGCAGAATGAAATGAATGCGCAGGGCCGGTTTGTTCGGTTCGCGACGGTATTTCTGCCCCAAAACTGAAGGCCTAGCCCGGAGACAGGTCAGTTCGGGGACCGATCGACAGGGTTCGACAGTTGCCGAGCGGGTATTTTTTGGCGACTGCGTTGACCTGGTCGAGCGTCACACAGCGATACTGATTGGCGATTTCGGCCGGGGTCTTGAAGCTTTGATTGTTCAGCCATTGGCCGCCGACAGAGAACATGCGGGCTTCGGTCCGCTCGCTGGCCAGGAGGATTTGAGCCACAATTTTCTGTTTGGCCAGTTCGAGTTCCTTGGCCGTCACCCCGGCGAGAGCTTCGGCCAGAATCGAATTCAACAGCTCGAGATTTTCCTGCGCCAACTTGGGTTCGCAGCAGAAGTAGCTCATCGCAAGTCCGGCCCCGAGATATTCATAGCTCCCAATCCCGGCTGATTCAGCCAACCCGGAATCGAGCATTTTCCAGTAGATCCGACTTCCACCATCGCGGTCCTCATCTTCGGTGGCTGGTCCGGGCGAGAGTTGCAGGACGTACTGCAGTGTCGAATTCGGTTTGTGCAATGTGGAAAAGCCTGAGCGCGGTGTGACTTGGGCCACCGGACGCTGGACAGTGCAAGGCGTCCAGGCACCGCACAGTCGCTCCGCGTCTTCTACCAGTCGCTCGAAGTCGACCTTTCCGGCCGCGATCAGCGCCATATTGCCCGGGCTGTATCGCTGGGCAAAGTAATTCCGCATGCTTTCCGGTGTCAGATTCCCGACTGATTCGACTGTGCCCAGCACGCTTTGTCCCAGCGGGTGACCACCAAAATACTCAAGCATCAGTTGCTCGTGACCGCCGTAGGGAGGCTGGTCCTGATACATCATGATCTCTTCGATGATGACTTTCTTTTCCGTTTCAAAGTCCTCAAGCCGCAAGGCTGGTCGCATCAGGTCCGTCAGCAGCTCAATCAGGGCCGTTTGAAATTCGGGCAAGACGGCCGCGTGGTAGATCGTGCTCTCCTCTCCGGTCCGCGCATTGCTGCTGCTGCCCAGTTCGTCGAGTTCCAGGTTGACCTGCTCCGCCGACCGCGTCGGGGTTCCCTTGAAGACCATATGTTCGAGAAAGTGGCTGACGCCGCCGATCTCCGCCTGTTCATCGCGTGAACCGGCGCGGACGAAGATTCCATAAGCCCCGAAATAGGCATCTGGATTGCATTCCGCCAAAATGGTCAGGCCATTAGCGAGCTGATGCTGTCGGAATTCCATCGCGCAACTCCAGAGGTTGTTCGCCCAGGGTGACCACGTCAAAGGGACCGGGAGGATGAGCCTGCAACCACTCATTGATGTCGGCGGTCGTCAGGCCGTTGATCCGCTCGCTGACCTCATCCAAAGTGCGGACGTGGCCAAGATGCAGGACATCTCCGGCCAGATTCCCGACACGGGCGCGACACGATTCCTGCTGCATGATCAAGCCGCTGCGGATTTGAACCTTCAGTCGTTGTAACTCTTCTTCCGAGATCCCTCGCGAGAGCAGTTGAAATTGCTCAACCAGCACATCGAGCGACTGCTGGGCGTTGTCGGTGGTCGTACCGCAATAGCAGACCACGCTTCCCTCAGTCCGCAGTGAGTGGAGATTGGCTGATACGGTATAGCAGAGACCGCGACGATCGCGGACTTCGCGGAACAGCCGGGAACTCATGCCATCGCTTAACACTCCGACAGCTCCGCGGGCGAGATAATATTCGGGGTGATTGTAGGGAACACAGGGCCAGGCGATTCCGATATGCGTTTGATGGCTGGAGAACGGAATGTGGCAAACACCATGCTCGGGGGGAACGGTCGGGGGATCGCTCACCGGCCGCCCCGTCCAATCGGAGAAGAGCGCGGTGACACGGTCGAGCAACCGCGGCCATTCCAGTTTGCCGGCGACGGCAATCACGGCATCCCTTGGTTGGTAGCAGGATGCATAGAAACTTCGGATGTCGGCGAGAGCAATCTGATTGACGTGTTCGATGACTCCTTCGGCATGCCGTCCCAAGGGATCGCCGTAAAACCTTCGCCGCAGTTCGAGCATGACGCGGCTGGAGAGGTCATCCTCCAAACTGTGGATTTCCTGCAGGCAGGTCATTCGGCCATCTTCGAGTTGATCTTCCGGCAGTTGCGGACGGCGGAGCACATCGGCGTAGACGCCGAGCGCTTCCAACAGTCCTGTCGCCGGCATCGCGCCCCCGAAAAAGCTGTGGTAAATCGAAGTGCTTGAGAAGTAGTCACAGCCAAGGCTTTCCAGTTTCTCAACCAGTCCCCGATTGTCGTATTCGCCACCTCCGCGAAAGACCATTTCACAGCAGAAATTTGCCAAGCCCCGCTGTCGGGCTGGCTCGCGACTGCACCCGGCGGGAATTGCAAAAGAGAAGGCCGCCGATTCCAACCAGGGCATCGACTGAGCGACCAAGGTCAGCCCATTGTCGAATCGGTGCTGGAAGATGGCTTGGCGGTCGGTCATTCAGTTGGCTGCGGGGGAAAAGAGAAAGAGTACCGGGGCCTTGGAACCCGGGGTGATGATTCATACAGGCCGGCTGGGGATGCCGTTGCCCCTCCGTCCGTCGAGCAGGCTAAATGCCGGCAAACAGGGCTCGGTTACAACGGCTGGGCAAGGAAAACGGGTTCCTCTGCCGGCCGGCAAAACCGTTGATTTCTTTTCACTTCAGAAAACCGTCAAGAACCTGCCGAAACTCATTTACCTTGGACAGGACTGGCTGTAGCGACTGTAACAGCTGGGGATTCGTCAGCAGCCGCGACGTGAACTCCGAAACCTGCTGCTGTAGTTCGGACTTTCGCCGCGAAATCTCCGCGGTGATTTTGGCTTTGATTTCTGGCGTTAATTCTCCCGTCTTCCGGATTTCGTCGACTAATTTCACGACTTGGGACTTGAGCCGGTCCAATCCGTTATAAGCCGCTTCGGCCGACTGCTGGTCTTTAATGCCAAGCAGCAATTTGGTCGCCTGATCCTGAACGGCAAAGGCTTCATTGACGAGCCGTTCCTGTTTGGCCGCAGGCGTTTCAGTAGCCTGCGGCGCCGAGGGAGCCGTTCCGCAACCGGCGAGCAAGCCGCACGCCAACATCCCAATTACGAGGCCAGCGTGTTGGAAAGGGCGATGAACCAACCGGATGCGTTGCCGAGTCGATTCGCCGGGAAGCCTGAAATGACTTGTTCGCATGGGACGTGGTCCTTGGGAAGCGTGGAAGCTCAATGTCACTCAGGATAGGGGAAGCTGTGAAAATTTGCCAGACTTGCGGGTAACGCGGAGCGACCATTCGCTAGTCTGGAATCAACCCGCTCATTCCGCACTCTTTGCCTCGCGGAACCGTTTTATCCGACAGAAAGAACCTTCACCGGTTTGGCGCCGGGAAAGTCGTTTTGCCCGGTTTCGGAGCAGTCATTACGTCTTTTCAGACGATTCCCGTTGACGTGCCTGTGCCAACTGCAACTGCTCGTCTTGCTTTGCAGATTGGACGGGGAAGGTCGCATTGAGCCGGTCGCGTTGGGGATGGCTGCTGCCAAATCAAATTTTGCGGAGGAGAGGGACGTACCGATGAAATCGCAGTTGTGCGGAGGAATGGGGTTGATACTGGTCTTGGTCGCGACCGGAATGGCCAGCGGTCAAGATTGCGGCTGTGGTTCGGCACCAGAGGGTGGGCATCGCCATTTTTGGCCAGGGCCTTACGGCGGACCGAATTGTGGGCGAGAGTACAATCAGAGTCAGGCGGAGGCCCTGTGGGCCGGTTATTGCACTGAAAACTGCTCCCTCTGCGGCCGCGGCTGTGGCGGAGCTTGCGGTTCGCAGGGCGCTTGCGGCTGCGGTCCTTTCGGGGGCTTTGCCCACTCCGGCGGCAACCAAGGCGGCCATCTGTTCTCCCGCTTGGGTCACGGTGCTCACGCCGGTGGAGCTTGCGAAGGGGGCGGGAAAGCCTATGGTCGTTCCTCCTTCGGCTGCTCTCAGTGGGGCTGGGGCAATTGTGGTCAAGGGTGTGGTTGCAGCGACTGCGGTACGGGAGCCAATCGCGCCGGATGCCAGCACTTGGGGCATGTCGGACGCAAGGGAAGGTATTTTCATCCCGCTTCCTGCCCTGGTGGGTGCGACCAAAACGCTGAAGTCGCGGCTCCACCGCACGCGTCTTCTGTTCCGACCGACTTTCACCGCTACCAATCCGGCGAGAATCAACTTAACCACCCCGGCAGTTCCTTGCCGGGAAATCAGTTTCCCGGGAGCCAATCGCCGTCCGGCGCTGGCACTCTTCCTGCCTCTGGGTACTTCGGAAGCTGACTTCGACCGATTGACCCCGAGTACGGCTGGCTTGAAACCAGCTGCGTTTGGCTCTCATCCCCGACCCGACTCGCAACCAGCCCGGCGAAATTGCCGGGCTTTTTTGTTTTTGGCCCTCGATCAAGCTGTTTGTTCATCGGCCAATGGATAAAATTCAAGCGGGCAGGGTGTATGGTGCTGGCGAAAAATCCATTCCCGCAAGGGGAATCAGGTTTTCAGCCCAAGAGGAGTACAGACATGGCGAAGCTGCAAGCTAGCTGTGATGCAGGCGCGAGAAAGAGAACGTGTTTGAGACCGGCCAGCGTTCCCTTGGCTACGGTTCTTTTGGCTTCACGACTCGATCGAATAACGCCCTGCTCGGGCTCGATCTCAGCGCTCTCAGCTTGGCTGTTTGTGGTATGCAGCGCAGCGTTGGCGGCAGAGGCATACGCCCAGTCGCAAGCTCAATCACTGCGAAGAGACGAATTGCTCAACCATGGCGAATTCTCTTTGGCGCTGGAGCAGGTTGGAACATTGTCGACGCTGGATGCCGACCGTGGCTTGCAGCAGATCGCGATGGCTCAGGTTCTCGGTGGCGCGAGCCGAGGCGCTTGGCAGACGGCAGGAAGAATTCAAACCGCGCCCTTGAGGAATGAAACACTCGGGGGACTTTTTCAGGCGGGGGGCGACCAACGCGGGACCTCGGGCGGTGTAACGGAAGCAGACTTTCAACCGCTGATCGACTTGATCCAATCAACCATTGCCCCTGACGAGTGGTCCGAGACGGGGCAAGGGGATGGCACCATTCAAGCCTGGCCGGCAGGGGTATACGTCGATCCCACAGGCACGCTCAAGCGAATTGGCAATGACCGCTCGGGCGAGTTGGCGGGCGTGAGAGCTGTCCTCGAGGCTCGGCCGGTTACTGGTTTGGAGTCGACTGTCGCCGCGGATTTGCGAGCGATTTCCCTGCGTCAACTGGAACGCGCAGCCGAGCTGGCCGCCGCGCGAGGCGAGCCCCTCTCGCCTTGGGTCAGGAACCTTGGCGGACTGGTTTCGATCAAGTACGTAGTGGCTCAACCCGAGCGGCGGGATATTCTGCTGGTCGGTTCAGCCGGTCCCTGGAAGCTTGACTCCGAGGGGCGGGCGATTGGCGTGGAGAGTGGCTTGCCGGTGCTGCAATTGGATGACTTGGTCACCTGCATCCGCAACGCGCGGGATTGGAATGGGGTTTTTGGCTGCTCGATCACACCGCGGCAGGAGAATCTGGCTGCCGCCAAAGAGTTTCTGGCGACTACCCAATTGACTGGTTCAGCCTTTCGCGAGCGGTTGCGTGAGGTGCTGGGTGAGCAGGATATCGAAGTCTTCGGAATTGCTCCAAACTCGCATCTGGCAAGCGTTCTGGTGGAGGCTGACTACCGGATGAAGTTGATCGGGATGGGAATCGAACCTTCGATTCCTGAGGTCCCGAGCTATCTGGACCGAGTCCAGTTATTGCCGGATGGGACCGCTCCGCCCTTGGATGTCGCGCGATGGTGGTTCACCCTCGATTACGATCAACTGCAAACGGATGACCAACGGCTGGCCTTCGCTTTCACGGGCACAGGTGTCAAGGTGCTGGCCGAGACGGAATTGGTCAACGAGCGGGGAGAGCGGATTCATACAGGCAAGGCGGTCGGCCCGACCAGGGAGTTCGCTGCAGATTTCACGCGGCATTTTGACAAGCTGGCGCGGAAGTACCCCATTTATCACCAGCTCCGAGGCGCTTTCGATCTGGCGATGGTCGCGGCGATCCTGGAGCGAGAGCAACTGCGGCAGCGGAGCGGATGGGAACCTCAATTCTTTGCCCCGGCCAACAATCCGGGCGAACTGCGATACATCAGTCCCGCTGCACTGGTGGCGAAGCAAGTTGATTCGGTGATGAACCATCGGGTGCTGCGCGTCCGAACTGGCAACAAAACTTCCGTCCATACGCTGATTGGCGTCAGCGGTGGAGTCCATTGCGATTTCGGCGAGTGGCTGAACGAGGCTGCGGGGAAACGAGCCCGCTCGGCAGATATTCCCGCGGAAGTGAAGAGCCTGACCACCAGTCCGTCTCCGGCCGAGCGTTGGTGGTGGGATGATTAGAGACAGGCCCCGTTATCTGATTTTGTTGAGGCCTGAGTTGGAGTCAGCTCAGCGAAAGCGCCCGCGGGTTTTCCCGGCGCCCACTCGCCTGCTGGAAGGAAACGGGGAAGTTCAAGCGTTACGCATGTGGCTTACCGACAGCGGTGGCGAATGCAACCGCATAGTGTTCGGTATGCGAAATGGAGATTAGGAACTCGCTGATACCGCGTTGAGTCGCCCAGTTGGCCGCGGCATTTCGCAGATAGACCCGGGGCTCGCCGCCCGGTTCGTTGAGGATTTCGAGGTCGGTCCACTGAATACCCTTGGCCCAGCCGGTCCCCAAGGCTTTGAGCAATGCCTCTTTGGCGGCCCAACGGCCCGCGTAGTGTGGGGCCGGGTATTTGTGTCTGCCGCAATACTCGATCTCCGAGGGCGAGAAGACTTTCTTGAGGAAGTGCTCGCCGTGCCGATCGATCATCTGGGCAATTCGCGCGCACTCGATGATGTCAGTTCCAATTCCCAGCAGTTGCATGGCATTCTCAGCGTGGCATTCTCAGCGGGCGGCAGATGAAACCTCGAATAGCGAAATTGGACAACACCTCTTTTCGCGGCACCGCCAGCGATGGACCCGCCGGCAGATTTCTCGGCTGGGCCTATTCTAGCGTGAGGCTATTCTACCGTGACGCTTTTGGCGAGGTTGCGGGGCTTGTCCACATCGCAACCACGGAGCACGGCAATGTGGTAGGCCAGTAGTTGGAGCGGGATGATCGAGACAATCGGCTGGAGGAATTCATGGATTTGCGGGATGTAAACGACATCGTCCGCGACCTCGGCGATTCGCTCGTCCCCCTCGGCAGCAATCGCAATCACCGGGCCACCGCGAGCCTTGATTTCTTCCAGATTGGACATCACCTTGTCGTAAATGAATCCCTTGGGCATGACGAAAACACTCGGCGTATTGCGATCGACGAGGGCGATCGGGCCATGCTTCATTTCCGCTGCGGGGTATCCTTCCGCATGGATATAGCTGATTTCCTTCAGTTTGAGCGCCCCCTCCAGCGCCGTGGGGAAATTGAAGTGTCGGCCGAGGTAGAGGAAGTTGTTGCAGTCGTGATATTTCCGGGCGATTTGCGAGACGACTTCGTTGGTCTTGAGGGCTTGGCGCACGGTTTCCGGCAATTGCCTCATCTGCTCAATCATCTTGCGTCCGGCGTTGTAGCTCAAATGACGCAGTCGTCCAAAATGCAAGGCCAGCATCGCGAGGGCAAGGCATTGCGAGGTGTAGGCCTTGGTTGAAGCGACACCGATTTCGGGACCGGCGTGCAAATAGACACCGCCGCCTGACTCTTGGGCAATCGAGCTGCCCACCACGTTGCAGATGGCAAGTGTCAGATGTCCCTTTCGCTTCATTTCGCGCAAGGCCGCCAGGGTATCCGCTGTCTCGCCGCTTTGAGTGATGGCGAAGACGAGCGTATTCTCGTCCATGGGTGGATTGCGATACCGCAGTTCGCTCGCATACTCGACTTCCACCGGGATTTGGGCAATCTCTTCCAGCAGGTACTCGCCCACCAGCGCCGAATGCCAACTGGTTCCGCATGCGGTCAGCACAATTCGCTTGATCCGCCGCAATTGATGGGGCGTCAGGTTGAGACCGCCGAGGACGGCCGTGGCGTCGTCCTCGCTGAGCCGTCCGCGGAGGGTGTTTTGCAGTGATTCGGGCTGTTCAAAAATCTCTTTGAGCATGTAGTGGTCGAAGCCGTTGAGTTCCACCTCGCGGGAGTCGATCGCCAACTCCTGGACATCGTGCTCAATAATGCCGCGGTCGCGGTGGGAAATCTCGAGTGAATTCGCCTGAATGACCGCCACCTGATGATCGGCAAGGTAGACGATTCGGTCGGTGTAACCGACCAGGGGAGAAGCGTCGCTGGCGAGAAAGTGTTCGTTGTCGCCGATTCCCACCACGAGGGGACTGCCCAGGCGGGCCGCGAAAATGGTCTCGGGCCATTGGCGAAAAATGATGGCCAGGCCATACGTGCCCCGCAACTGGCCAATCGCTTCCTTGATCGAATCTATAGCGGTTTCGATCTCGTGGGCTTCACCCTGACGGCTGGCCCGCTGGTGAGCCTTCAGGCAATCAGCGATCAGGTGGGCGACCACTTCGGTGTCGGTCTCAGAGACGAACTGATAGCCTTTTTTCTGAAGTCTCGATTTCAATTCGGCGTAGTTTTCAATCACGCCGTTGTGGACGACGACGAGTTGGTCATCGCCGCCGAGATGGGGGTGGGCATTGGAGATAGTGGCTGCTCCATGCGTCGCCCAGCGGGTGTGGCCAATTCCAATTCCGGCGCGGCAGGGATGGGTCGCGATTTGGGCAGCCAATCCGCTGATCCGGCCGACTGACTTGAGAATGCGAAACTCGTAATTCTGATCGAGGGTCGCCGTTCCGGCGCTGTCATAACCGCGATATTCGAGTCGACGCAGCCCCTCCAGCAGGAATTCCTGAGCAGACCGGGGGCCAACATATCCAACAATCCCGCACATCGGTACAAGCTCCGGAAATCATGGAAGGGAGGAAGGCAGCCGGGAGCAGAACCCGGACTCAATCAAGACTGAGCGAACAGGCCCAACGGTCAGTGGAACCGTCCTTCAATTGGGTACGCGGCAGTTCTGGTATCGAACCGCAGAGGCTACCCGATACAGACCAAGTCCTCGGCAGGGGGAGGCTGGCAAGACGGAACTCGCGTCGGCTGTCAAAAGATATCGATCGCTCCGGATTTGCCGGGAGGGCCCGGTTGCTGTGCCCCGCCAGAGGCAGGCTTTAGAATAGTCGCGTGCTCCGGGCCGGAGCAGTCTGGGGGTTCGTTTGTTCCCCGGCAATTTCTTTCATTGGCCAGTTTTTCACATTCCACTTGGAAATTTCATCATGGCGATGCGCATTGAGCTTCCCCGTTTGGCTGCTCCCCCCAAAGTCGGACCGCAGGAGGCTGTTTTGGTTGCGAGCGGGGATTTCGGTAGCAGATTGCGGCTGGAAAATTCGCCGCGGACACGCCTTCGACAAACAGGCGGGACATGGGTTCATTGCTTCCCAGCGACAAGGGATGGATGTTTTCTCGAAGATCGACCGCGATGCTCCGCTGATTGTGGCCGAGGCCGTCTGGCAGTACTCGCACCACTTGCTGCACGGACTTGTTTCCCATCGAGGCCCGATCTTGACGGTCGCCAACTGGTCCGGTCAGTGGCCCGGTTTGGTCGGAATGCTGAACCTCAATGGCTCGCTGACCAAGGCTGGGGTCAAGTACAGCTCACTCTGGAGCGAAGATTTCTCCGCTCCGGACTTTCGCAGGAAACTGAAGCAATGGCTGACCAAGGGGAAGGTCGCTCACGATACGTCGCACGTCCAGGCGCTGGACGAATTGAAGCTCGACTCGACTGCCGTCAAGCTCGGGGAGGCGCTCGCCGCTCAGTTGCAGCAGGAAAAAGCGATTATGGGGGTCTTCGATGAGGGATGCATGGGAATGTTCAATGCGATCATTCCCGATCATCTGCTCCACCCGACTGGAGTTTTCAAGGAGCGGCTCAGCCAAAGCGCTTTGTATTACGAGGCGACGACCGTCGACGACCAGCTGGCCCGACAAACTCTCGACTGGCTCAGGAAAAAGGGGCTGAAATTTGAATTGGGCAAAGACCACGCAACCGAGCTGACCGAAGCGCAGATGCTGATGCAATGCAAAATGTACATTGCTGCGGTGCGAATTGCGGATGACTTTGGCTGCGACACGATCGGCATTCAATATCAGCAAGGCTTGAAGGACTTGATGCCGGCCAGCGACCTGGTGGAAGGGATTTTGAACAACACGGATCGACCTCCAGTGCCCAGCCGTGACGGCAAACGGGTTCTTTATCGGGGTCAACCGTTACCACACTTCAATGAGGTCGACGAGTGTGCCGGGCTGGATTGCCTGATGACTTATCGAATTCACAAGGCGCTGAACCAGCCGGTCGAGAATACGCTGCATGATTTGCGTTGGGGGGACTTTGATCCGACAGGAACCACCGATGACTACGTCTGGGTATTTTTGATTAGCGGTGCGGCCCCGCCAGCGCACTTTATCGGCGGCTGGAAGGGCGCCTCCAGCCTGAGGCAAGTTCCGATGTATTTTCCCTCAGGCGGCGGCACGCTCCGAGGCATTTCCAAACCGGGCGAAATCGTCTGGTCTCGGATCTTCGTGGCGGTTGATCGCCTCAACATGGACCTGGGCCGAGCCAAAGTAGTCGAGTTGCCCGCCGCGGAAACCGAACGCCGCTGGAATCTGACGACGCGGGAATGGCCGATCATGCATGCCGTGACCTACGGAGTGACCCGCGATCAGATGATGGCCCGCCACAAAAGCAACCACATCCAGGTTGCCTATGCCGATGATGCCGCCGCTGCCGACCGAGCCTTGCAGGCCAAAGCCGCAATGGCTCGGGCTTTGGGCATGCGGGTCTCAATTTGCGGCACGCGGTCCAAAGGCAAGGCTTGGTAGTCGCTTTTGAGGATGGGCCGAACAGGATGAGGCGCGCATGGTATTGAAAGTTGAGATCATTTCCATCGGCGACGAGATGACCACCGGTCAACGGTTGGATACCAACTCGCAGTGGTTGAGCCAACGGTGCTGTGAACTGGGCCTGGAGGTCGCCTTCCATACGACCGTTGGCGACGAGGCAGCGGATAATGTGGCTGTATTTGAACAGGCGATACGACGGGCTGACTTGATCGTGGCCACTGGGGGACTGGGGCCCACGGCGGATGATTTGACCCGCAGTTGCCTGGCAACCGTGGCGGGAGTCGAACTCATTCGCGACCCCCAGTCAGTGGCCCACATTGAGTCACTCTTTCAGCGGGCGAGTCGTCCGATGCCAGCTTCCAACCTGGTCCAAGCCGATTTTCCCGCCGGGAGTCGAGTCATCCCGAACACGCAGGGGACGGCACCTGGCATTGACCTGCAAGTCGAACGTGAAGGACGGCGGGCACGTTTCTTCTGCTTGCCCGGTGTCCCCGCGGAAATGTTCGAGATGTGGCACAACTGGGTCGCACCGGAGATCAATCAACTGTTCGGCGATGGCCAGCAGCTGTACATGGAAGTGCTGAACTGTTTTGGAGCGGGTGAGAGCCAAATCGAGTCGATGCTGCCTGACCTGATCAATCGGCAGCGTACTCCCCGGGTTGGCATCACCGCCAGCCACGCGACCATTTCGCTGCGAATTCAGGCGCGGGGTCGAAACGAAGCGGAAGCTCGAGCGAGGATGGCACCCACTATCGAGGGCGACAGGAGACGGTCGCGGTCTTCGACCTGGGCTTGCATGGTCTGGTTTCTGCGGGATTGGCCCAAGTGCCAGGCGGGGAGCTTGTTCTCAAGGGAGGAATGGCGCTACCCGGTAAAGGGGGTCTCGAATCAAACCTCGATGCAAATGCTTCGGTCGCTCAAGCAGAGGAGGTTCGCCAGCAATTCGACGCCGATTATGGGCTGGTGATCGGCGCACTTCACCCGATCGACGAACGAGCGCAGTATGTCGTCACACTGGTGGGACCAGGGCACGTTGCCCAGCAAGAGTTCATTCATGCGGGACATCCCTCGCTGCGGCTGACGCGGAGCGTAAAGCAGGTGCACAATTACCTGCGTTTGCAGTTGCGCGACAAGCTCACTTGAGGTGTGCCGGGCAGGCGCCGAAAGCGGCGGGTAAATTCAGGACGAAACCGTTTTTTGGAGAGTCGAGCATGTCGGGAAAGATTCATTTGATCCGCTGGTTGCTGGCGGCGTTGGGAACTTGGCTGCTGATTGGCTGGGAAACCGGAACGCTATCGGCCCAACTGGCCGACTTGGTGATTCGCGGCGGCAAGGTGATCACGCTCGATGAGACCCAACCGGAGGCAGAGGCGATCGCCATTCGTGGGAACCGGATCCTGGCCGTAGGCAGCAGCCAAGCCGTTGCCCCTCTGGTCGGAAGCGGGACCAAAGTGATTGAACTCGAACCGGGGCAAACGGTCATCCCCGGATTGATTGAGGGGCATGGACATTATCTCGGCTTGGGGCAATCGTTGATGATGCTCAATCTGGCCAAGGCCCGGACCTGGGAAGAGATCGTCACCCAAGTCGAAGTGGCAGCTCGAGTCACTCCGCCCGGACAATGGATCATTGGTCGTGGCTGGCATCAATCGAAATGGGACACGCCTCCCGAGTCGGCTGTCGGGGGCTATCCAACGGCGGAGGCCTTATCGCGAGTTGCTCCCAACCACCCGGTGCTGTTGACGCACGCCAGCGGACACATGAGCATTGCGAATGACTATGCCTTGAGACTGGGTGAGGTCACTCCAGAGACCATCGCTCCGGAAGGCGGTGAGATTCTCAAGTTGGCCGATGGCCGACCGACGGGCGTGCTGCGAGAGCGGGCTCAGGAGTTGGTGACTCGTGCACTGGTTCGCGACCAGGCCAAGCAATCCGCCGAGCAACGTGCGGCCGATTTCGCGCGGGCGATTGAATTGGCCGGGAAGGAATGCCTGCGCTACGGAATCACGAGCTTCCAGGATGCGGGTTCTTCCGTGGAAACGATTCGCGAGCTGCGACGGTATGCGGCGGCTGGCAAGCTGCCCGTCCGGTTGTGGGCCATGGTCCGCGATGATTTGGAGCTGATCCGTCAACAGGCAGCCAATCTGAAAATGGTCGGCTATGGAGAACAGTTTCTGACCGTCGCGGCGGTGAAGCTCTCGATCGACGGAGCTCTCGGTCCGCACGGGGCCTGGTTGCTGGCGCCTTACGCTGATTTACCCGGATCGGTCGGGCTCAACACCATTCCGCTGGAGACGGTGCAGGCCGCAGCCGAATTCTGCGCGACGCGCGGCTTTCAGTTGTGTGTCCACGCGATTGGCGATCGGGCCAATCGGGAAACCCTCGACATCTTTGAAGCGACCCTGCAAAAATACCCTTCGCGCACGCCCCGACGCTGGCGAATCGAGCACGCCCAGCATCTCCATCCGGATGATATTCCGCGCTTTGGGAGCTTGGGCATCATCGCGGCAATGCAGGGTGTTCATTGCACCTCGGATGCGATCTTTGTGCCTCAGCGTTTGGGGCAATTGCGGGCCGAGCAAGGTGCCTACGTCTGGCGTTCGCTTTTGGACAGCGGCGCCGTGGTCACTAACGGGACGGATGCGCCAGTGGAAGAGCTCAACCCGTTTCCCAGCTTGTATGCCAGCGTGACACGGCAACTCCCCAATGGCTTGCGCTTCTTTCCGAAACAGGTGATGACTCGAGAGGAAGCACTGCGGAGTTACACGATTGACTCAGCCTATGCGGCCTTCGAGGAGCACGAGAAAGGGAGCCTGGTTGCCGGGAAACTGGCGGACTTGGCGGTCCTCGACCGCAACCTGCTGACTTGCGCGGCAGAGGAAATTTCAGGAACCCGCGTGCTTTATACGCTGCTTGGCGGGAAAGTGGTTTATACGGGAGAGACCGAACCACGCTAAGGCCGGTGGGGGTCGGAATTTACTCGGGCGAATCGTGTTCCCTCTCGAGCAGGCCTCGAACCGCATCGCGATCCGTTGCCGACCCCGAAGCCGTTGCCGACCCCGAAGTCGTTGCCGACCCCGAAGCCGTTGCCGAACCTGGAGCAACTCCCCCGGGACTGGAGGCGGGAAAACCGGATGGAGCGGAAACGGACTCGGGGAGACCTGAGCCGACCGCCTGCGCGTCACCCCGATTGCTCGGGCCGGCCAGCCCCGCTTGAAGAGCTTCTCCCCCCTGCCGGACCTTCAGTTCCTCGCGAATGACGGGGAGTTCGGAGGGCGCTTCGATCCCCAAGCGGACTCCGCCGCTGGTCAGGCGCACGACCGTGACGCAGATTTCGTTTCCGATCCAAATGCGCTCGCCGACTTTGCGACTTAACACTAACACGCTGCACTCCCCGCACGTGAAATGCCAAAATGGAAGAATGGATCGAACGGCGGTCGCTGAAGAAACAACCGCGGGCCGAAAGCCTTCGGCTGGATGCGAAGCCATCTTGACTGCTAACAGGCTATCGCTCGGGGAGGGGTAAATCAACCGCCCAAGTGGGGTTCTTCCGAAGCCGGTGGGGGTACGTTTTCGAATCCCTGCCGAAAGATTCAGGCGAAAGCAGGACGGGCGAGCGGCCCCGGCCGGAATCAGGCCGTGTTTGAAATCGAAGGTTAAATTTCCCGCAATTTCTTCAATTTCACTGCTTCGCTAGCGGGTTGAGGCTTGGCAACTGAGGTTATCCCGAGAATTTCCGGGAAGATCGCTAAAATCCAGAAAAAGCAGATAACCTGTTCGAGCTGGTTGGTCGAAAACTAGTTACGGAAATACCCGGAGATGAGTTGGCAGGGGGGAAACAGTCCAACTCGGATCGGACATCGTTCGTTCTTACCCCTGCGCCAGCCTGTCTGTAGGCATTTTCCCGGTTTGTCTTGTTGACCGGGACCTTGGTCGATCCCTGAATCATTGGGGATTCGGCCGGGATTCTTCGGCGATCGCCGCGGCTGATTAGGCCGTGGCCCAAGACCAATCGGTCACTGAGTTTGGGATTTAAACAGAGCAGGTTTGACTGGGCGAGTTCGCAACAACTTCCAGTTGCTCTGAAGAAAAGCTGGCGCGGTCGATTGACCCAGCCTGGACGGTCTTGGCGACCGAGTTCAGGACAATCTCCCACAGCCGGTCAGGGTTACGGTTAACGTTGTCATTCAGGAGGAAACAAATGCGACGTCTCGTGTTGGGGATTGCGATCGCTGCAATCACCTGCGCCCCCGCTGTGGGCCAGGCGGACGATCAGCGAATCGCCGAGTTCATCAAGAGCCGACTGCAAACCGAGCAAAAAGCCGGTAATTTGCGGGGGTTCAACATCGACATGCGGGTCGAGCAAGGTACCGTCTGGTTCAAAGGCCACGTGGCCGATGAAGCGATGGAAATGCTCGTCCTCAAGGCGGGACAAGCCGCCGGCCATCTTGGAGCAGTCCAAGTGGTAGACGAAATCGAGGTCAAGGCGATGCCTCAGGCCCCAGCCATGCCGGCTGTGGTTCAAGCCAGCGAATCGACCATGCCGTTGGCCCCGATGGCCCAGCCGTCGATGATGGTCAACTATCAGGAGCCGATTGGCCAGCCGCAGCTCCCGGGGAACATCCCCTTGGGTACTCCGGTTCAAGGTCTCGCGACTCAGGGCATTCCGAATCAGGGTATTCCTTCACAAGGTATTCCTGCTCAGGGTCCTGGCATGATGCAAACTTCCGGACCGATGATGCAAGCTTCGGCTCCCATGCCGCTGCCAATGGCATCTGCAGGTCAAGACGTTTCGGCCATGGCCGGTGGCCAGCCGAACATGCCGGGCTATGCATGGCCGGGTTATGCTGCTTACCCGAACTACGGGGCAGTCAGCTACCCGACCCAGTACTCGCCATCAGCTTGGCCGTACATTGGCCCGTTCTATCCCTATCCCCAAGTGCCGCTGGGATGGCGTCGCGTGGAGTTGGAATGGGATGACGGGTGGTGGTACCTCGACTTCCATGACCGTTAATCGACGCGTCGACTGAGAAGACAAACCGTAATCCGAGACCCTCGGCGAGGTAACTTGCCGAGGGTTTTTTTATGCGCCTGGACATCGCGGCGGCACGGGTTGCGCGACGTTGGCGCAGCCGGGCCAAGCAGAGCTGCTAGCGTTCGCGAGGAACTGTAGATTCAGCTGGGCGGCGGCTCCCGAGACGCTCGCCGATCGAATCCGAAATTCCGGAATCACCAGAAAAATCCGCAAGTCCGGCAGAGTTTATCTCGATATAAGCGGTAGAGTTCGCGGCTTGGCCACTGGCCGGCGGTCTTGAGGTACCGCTGGAAGATGAGGTCCGAGCCGGTCAACCAGGGTGGGGCTCAAGTGCTTGAGCCACTTTTGGCCGCCGCAGGGCGAGCCTTCCAACAAGGGATTTGCGATGCATAAACAACGATTCACTTTGCTGATGGTGGCCATTGCAGCCTGCTGCTCGCTGACCATGACCGGCTGCTTCCAATCGACCGGACCGACGCTCGGTATCTTCAGTATTCCGATTCCAGTTTCTCCATACTGGCAGAAGAATTACGAAGATAAGTTCCACATCCAGGAACGGTACGCTCGGGTACCGATTCTTGGACCCATTACCTCGGGCAACATTGTCGCCCTCGACCCACCCAGCGATGACGAGGTCTGGTGGGCCTTGGAGCGGGCTCGCCCCACTCAAGGCGGAATTCCCTTCCTCCATGAGACGCAGCGTAACAATATCACTTTCGTGAAGGAGAAGATCGCCGACTACGTCGATCCGCCCCGCGTTATTCCGCTGATTGGCCCGGCACAGTTGCACCATGCTCACTACAAGTGCACCGCTTATTTCTCGGAGCGAAAGATTGTCGGCTGGCCGTTCCCGCACACTCTGATTGACGAGGACTGCCAAGAAGTGCTGTACCTGGATCACAACCACTTCCACATGTGCGGCAACCTGGACTTCGGTCCGGCAACTTCCAACTACTAAGAGCCTGCGGGGCCTCTCCCGCACTCGATTCGCAAATCCCTGCAGACCGCAGTCAGCCCTTGCTGACTGCGGTTTTTTTTCTTTTCCGAGACACGGAATCCGTGTGATTTCGGGGTAGCTGTCCCCCGTTGCCGGTCGATAATTCCTTGAGTAGTCGGGGTCTGGGCAGCGGAGTTTGTCTGTCGCCAGCAAGCCCAACCTGTTTTAACCGCAGCCTATCCGCCATAAAATTTGGGGTGCAGTTTCTTCCACCACTTTCAGGCTGGTGCTTCACTGGCCGAACTTTGAGTCTGCGTTGCCTGTGAATACGTCAGCGAAAAAATTTGAACGCGTCTCGAATGTCACCGGTCTGGTTTGGATCCTGCTCCTGACCATGCCGTTTGTGATTTGGGGGGGGATCGGGGTCCTTTCCCGATTTTCCAACGACATCCGCCAATGGCTCCCCAAGGGGTTTCTCGAGGCCGAACAATACGACTGGTTTGTCCAGAATTTTGGCGTCGATGAGATGGTGGTCGTGTCCTGGCCCGATTGCCAGCTCAATGACCAGCGCTTGCCAAAATTGGCCGACGCCTTGAGAGCCCAGCGCGACGAGCTGGGCCAGCCGGTTTTTTCGCAGGTGCTGACCGGCCCGGAAATCCTGAGCAAAGTTGTCGGGGCCAATGTCTCTGAAGAGGAGGCGATTCGTCGCTGCACCGGAGTGTTTCTCGGGCCGGACCGCCAGACGACCTGCTTACTCGCCTTTCCGGGAGCGAACTCGGCCAAAAATCGGACCAAGGTCGTCCAGCTGCTCAACAAGGTCACCCGTGATTCAATCGGTCTCGAGCCGCGAGACTTGCATCTTGGCGGGCCGACAGTCGACGGAGCGACCATCGACCAGGAAAGCAAACGCTCGCTCCAGACCTACATCGGACTGACCGCATTGGTCGTTCTGGCACTGACTTGGTTTCGGCTGCGGAACCTGCTGCTGACGGGTGTCATTCTGGGAGTCGCCGGCTACTGCGGTCTGATTGCGCTGGCCCTGCTCTACTGGACCGGCGGCTCGATGAACTTGACCATGATCATGCTCCCGACACTCGCCTTCATCCTGGCGGTCTCGGGCTGCGTGCACATGACCAACTACTACGTCAAGGCCCGGTATGTGCACCACGCGGAACAGCCGATTGAGGAAGCGGTTCGCTACGGTGCGATGCCAGTATTCCTTTCGACATTCACCACGGCCTTGGGCTTGGCCTCACTGGCCACCAGCCAGATTGTGCCGATCAAACTTTTTGGCTTGTACTCAGCCGCCGCCGTGATGCTGGCCCTGCCCCTGATGATTTGGCTGGTACCCACCATCCTGCACCTTCTTGCCAAGTGGCGGCCATTGGTCCACAGCCGGCATGAACTGGAAGATGAGAGCGACCTGCCGATGAGCCCCTTCCTGAAGGGCTGCGCCTGGCTGGGGAGTGTGTCGCCGTTTCTGGTCTCGCTCTTATTCATTGCCGGTTTGGTCGGCGTTGGCTGGGGCTGTCTTGATTTGCAGTCGACGGTGAAAATCCAGGGGCGATTTGCCGAATCGACCAAAATCATCAAAGACTACAAATGGCTCGAGGAGAAACTCGGACCTCTGGTACCAATGGAGGTGATTCTGCGGGTGCCGCAGGAACATCCTTTGAGCGACTACGATCGGATGCTGGTTCTGGCGAATCTGGAATTGGCGATTCACGAAGACCCCAACATTTCCGCATCTTATTCCGCCGCTACCTTCCGCCCCGAAATGCAGCGGGGCCGAGGGATTCGCAATGAAATGGAAAAGCGGTTGATGCGGGAGGCTTGGGAAAACAGCCTGCCTCAATTTGCGGACGGGGGATTGATCGGCTACGCCGAAGGCGAACAACTCTGGCGAATCAGCCTCAGAATAGCCGCAATGAACGACGTCGATTACGGCTACCTGCTCGACTCGATCAAATCACTGGTGTCCAAACACGTCGAACGAATCAACCAAGGCTTGACACAGCGGGGACAGCCGGGCAGCTTCGATTTTGTGATCACCGGTGGCGTGCCAATGATCTACCGCGCCCAGCACCAGGTTCTGAGCGACTTGATGTCGAGTTTCCTCTGGGCCTTCGCAACGATCAGTCTCGTGATGATGTGGGTGGCCCGCGGCTTCTGGGCGGGACTGATTTCGATGCTGCCAAACATCCTGCCGCCCATCGTCATCTTTGGCATTATGGGCTGGACCGGATGGCTGATTGATATCGGCTCGGTCATGACGGCGAGCGTGGCAATGGGAATCGCCGTCGACGACACCATTCACTTTCTCGCCTGGTATCGGCGCGGTCTGGAACGCGGGCTCACTCGGTACGGAGCGGTGGAACACGCCTTTCACCATTGCGGCAAGTCAATGATCGACTCAACCCTGATTTGCGGGTTGGGCGTGGCTCCATTCCTGTTCAGCGAGTTTTTGCCCACCGTCCGCTTCTCCGCCCTGATGTGCCTGATGCTGCTGGTCGGATTGATTGGCGACTTGGTCTTCCTGCCAGCCCTGCTGCTCTCTCCCTTGGGCCGCTTGTTCCTGGTGCGAATGAGTCACGGGGATAACGAGGGTGAACAAACTCCTCGCGCGGCGAGCAATCACAAGGCTGCCTGAGATCCGTCCACTCCGAGCATGGGACATCGTGAGCATGGGCCATCGTGAGCATGGGCCATC
>JAJTFE010000095.1 GCA_021298375.1 Blastopirellula sp.
TGCCAGGCTGCGGGGCAGGTCAACTGTGCTGACAAGCGCCTCGCTCACGCCAGGCTTGACAGTGCCCGGCCACCAAGCCACGAACGGGGTGCGCGTGCCTCCCTCATAAACGCTGTACTTGCCTCCGCGAAAGGGTCCGGCCGGTTTGTGGGCGCCAAGTTTTTCGACCGCGTCATCCGCGTAGCCGTCATCCAGAACCGGCCCGTTGTCCGAGCAGAGAATGACCAGCGTGTGATTGCTCAGCCCCTGCTCTTCCAGGATTTGCAGCAACGCGCCGACCGACCAGTCGAATTCCAGAATCGCATCACCGCGCGGCCCCATTCCCGACTGGCCCTGAAAACGCTCAGGCACGAGCCGCGGAACATGGATCGCGTGTGAGGCGAAAAAGAGAAAGAAGGGGCGATCGCGCTGGGCAGTAATCCAGTTGCGGCTCGCCTCGACCCAGATGTCGGAAAGGTCCTCATCGCGAAAACGCGCTGCGGTTCCGCCGGTGTAGAAGCCGATCCGGCTGACACCGTTGTGAATCGTTCCATGGTGCCCGACTTTCCAATCCATTTTCAAAGTCTGACGGGCATTCAGGCCCGTGACGTGATCCGCCGAAGGTGATTTGTCGCCGACCCAAAGCGGGTCGCTCGGGTCGAGCCCGCGAACGCGCGCGTCTTCGACCAGAACCTGAGGCACCCGGTCGTTGGTGGTGGGCAGAATCAGGGCGTGGTCAAAGCCGATCTCAAGCGGGCCGGGCTGCAGTCGCCCATTCCAGTCCGGCCTGGGGTCGCCCAGTCCAAGTTGCCACTTGCCGATCACCGCTGTCGCGTAGCCTGCGCGGCGGAGCGCAAAGGCCAGCGTATCGCGGGGAGGTTTAATCAGCGCGGCTCCGTTGGGCGGGGCGACACCGGTTCCCGGAACGCGAAACGCATAGCAGCCGGTCAGGAGCGAGAACCGGGTCGGAGTGCAGGTTGAGGCAGAGCTGTAACCGGACGTGAAGCGGAGCCCTTCGTGCGCGAGGCGATCGATATTCGGCGTGCGGATAGCAGTCGCTCCGTTGCAGGAGACATCACCGAAGCCGAGATCATCGGCCATGATCAGAATGATGTTCGGGGGACGCGTCCGACTTGCGGCGGCACTGCTTTGGCCGTTTGCGCCCGATGCCCCGGAGAGCACAACCGCGAATGCCAACCACCTCAGCAACGTTGTCGCCAAACGGAGTCCCGAGCTGCTGACGAGTGTATGCCACATCCTCAATCTCCCTGACGGAAACGGAGCCCTTGTTTCAATTCCTCGTAGAGCAGATAGTGCGTCTCCCGCATGCCGAGCCGCGAGTAGGTCGCTTGCGCACGCTCGTTCTCGCGTTCGACATACAGCCGCAGTCCGCAGACGTTCGGTTCCGTTTTGGCCAGCTGCCGCAAGTGTTCATGCAGCGAGCGATAAATGCCCTGCCGCCGAAACTCGGGCCGCACATAAACGCTTTGAATCCACCAGAAAAAACCGTTTCGCCAGTCACTCCATTCGGAAGTCACCATCAAGGCCCCGGCGACTTCGCCTCCGAACTCGGCCAGCAGATAAAAACCGCGACCCGGGTCGGCCAGAATGGCAGCAACCCCGGCGGAAATCACCTCCGGCAGCAGTTCGAGGCTCTCTGTCTCAGCGGCCATTGCGATGTTGAAGCCGGCCAGCACTGCAGTGTCCCGCAGTTCGCCGCGCCGAATCTGAATGCCTTTCTCGTCCGCAGCCAAGGCTGGACTCCTCGTGGTTGACTGATCGAATTGGCCCGTAGCTCCTTGGCAGGGCTGCGGCGGGACTACTTCTGTTCCTGTGTCTTTTGTTCAGGCCCCTTTCGTTCCGGTCGCGCCCATTCGCCTGACTCAAACGACCAGTCGTGTCCGAAATATCCTGTTAACAAGACGCCTTCAACTCCCTTCTCGAGAAAGTCTGGCGACGCGATGAGCAAGTCAGGGTAACCGGTGCCGGAGGAAAAAATTGGCACGCGATTGCTGGCCCGCATGCTCCGCAGGTCGGTACCGCCAATCGCGCCCACCGAGGCGGTAGCGGAGCCCGGTCGCGGCCGGGTCATCATGACAGTAGCGCCGCTCGAGGCAGTCTCTCCCGGAACCTGCCAAGCATCGCGTTCCACGACGACTGGCGAGTCAAGCAGCAACTCCTTCCAAGCGGCATTGATCGAAGCGTTGCCATAGACAATCACGCTGCGGTCCTGCTCGGCGATTGTTTTCCAGTCTTGATCGGAGACCACATCAACCGAGCCATTGCCCCGGTACCAGAACGTTTCCGCATCGAAGCGGGCCCGCGCCAGCATCCACTCGTTTTCCTCCGGGTTCCCACCCGTCCCATAGACGAGGATAAATCGCTGGTTGAAAGCCTCCTTGAAATTGCCATTGCGGCCGGTCTTGTGAGCGGGGTCGCGGTCTTCGGCGGCGACGGCCCATCCCTGCTCGCCCCGTTCCAGACAGAGGGTCGTTTGCCCGGCGATCGGGATGTTCTCCAGTTTGTTTCCGTCCAAGTCGAGGCTCAGCACGGCGTTGTCGCCTCCGCCCTCCGGGCTGCGCATCGAGTCGAGTTGAAGCCCCAGTCGGCGGACGTTGGCCGTCGTGCCACTAAGCAACCGCTTGCTGCGATCGAATTGCAGGTTCAGGCGACTGACCAATCCTTGTTGCTGCTGCGACTGAACTTTAGCCCAAAAATAGCCGCCCGAAATGTGCGGAGCAGGAGTGCTGAAATTGACCCGGTTGACCTGCTGCGGTTCGGGGAGTTCGTGGTTTCCGAAAAAGTAGAACATCGCCGGCCAGTCAACACAGGGATTGCCCCACCAGTGCCCGGCGCCGGGCTGTTCCTTATAAACGAAATCAGGGTGAAACTTGGCGAGTTCTTCCCGCATCGTGCGAGCTTGCCCGACGGGTACATTGTCGTCGGCATCGCCGTGCAGAATATAAACGCCTTGGCTGGCCAGATTTTCGACGCGCGACAGCGTATCGCTGGCGGTGATTCCTCTGCGGAGCATTTGCGAGACCGGATCATCGGCCGCGGTGGGGCTGCCGCCCGCGTAGGTGCTGAAGCTGATCCACCCGGCGCTGGGGCCGAGTGCGGCAAAGCGGTCGGGGAAGAGACTGCCGATGTGCCACGTGCCATGTCCACCCATGGAGTGACCTGTGACGTAGGTCTTGCGAGGATTGGTGCGGAACCGGCGACTCGCCTGCTCCAGCACTTCCAGCGCGTCCCAGCGCCCCCAGTCTTCCCAGTCAAAACCGAAGACGCGACGGTTGGTCGGGGCAATCACGTAACCATTCGGTTTGGGAGCGTAGGATCCGGACTGGCCCTCTCCCTCGACTCCCGCGCCGTGCAGGCTGAGGAACAAGGCGGGGGGATCGTCGGTTTTGAGCGAGCCCTCGCTCGGCGGGACAACTCCATAGTATTGAACGCTGCCATCGATTTGGCTCAAGAACGTGCGGCGGTGGTGCTGGGTCGCATCGCGAACTGCCAAGGAGACTTCGGTCGTGTCGAGTTCGATCACCGCTTTTTTGTCGAGCGTCGGTTTGGGAAGCAGGTCGATCTGCAGCTTTGCTGCGTTTGTTTCGCGGTTGGCAAACACTGGAGAGTCGCCTAGCGGCTGGATTGAAAAGGGGACTTTCCGGGTTCCCAGTGGCGGCAAACTGGGGAGATCGAACACGCCCTCCTCAAATCCCTCTCCACTGACGCGGAGTCGCAGGCCAGTTTGGGTTTCGCCCGTGGAATTGACCACCATCAGAGCGCCCCACAGCGGTTCGCTCTCGCCGCGGATGACATGCGGGAAGGTCGTGTCGCGAAGGCTCAGGGCGAGTGTTTTCCCCGCCGGTTTCAGCCGCGCGGCGATCCGGCCGCGAGCGCCGGAGAAAATCAACGTGTTCTTCCCGCCCTGAAGCGCGACTGGCAGTTCGGTCGTGCCATTGCTGTAGATATCGCCGACTCGGGGGATTCCGTTGACGCGCACGCTTCCATGCCCCTGGGCGGAGAGCAGCCAGATACCGTCGCTGGGAACATCAACGTAAGCGACCAGCCAGCCGCCGGTGGCGAGCTCGCGTCCGGCGAACCCGCCATTTTCATCCGCTTCCACCTTTTTCCAGGGCGGAATATTCGGGGCACTCGGAGCCTCGGCTTGATCGGCGATGGGCAACTGCAGTTCGCCCTTGAGCCAAGCCGCTTCCAGCAAATCTTTTGGCAGCGAAACCCGACCCCGTCCCCCGAAGGCCCGTTCGGGTGAAACGACGTAGCCCGTGCGAATGACAATTTCAGTCTCGGCAGTCGCTTGGGCTTTTGTCAGCGACGATGGAAGCAATGCGAGGCATAGAATCAGCGCGGCAGGGAAGCGAACAATAGTCGACAGCAACATTCCAGACTCCGACAGGACACCAGGGACGCGAGCTCAAAATCGAGCCTTTGAGACTAATCGAAAAGGCGCGGTAGCGAAACCATCGCACTCGGCCAGAAACGCCGCGCGTTCCCTGAATCAGGGCTGCGAACCGGGGGCTGGCGCGAGGACCCGGCTGAGGAGGAAGCGGGAAGAGCTGCGCGGGGAAGTGCGCTGGTTGGGGCGGGCCGTCTGGGAGTCGCACCGTTTGGTCCGAACGTTCTATTCCAGCGGCAGGGGGGGCAAGTCCTCTTCTTTTGGGCCATAATCAAAAAACGAGTAGTCATGCTCGTTCTGTTGATCGCGAAAGAAAGATTCATGGCGCTGAATATCCCAATCATCCCAGCGCACGAAATCGAACAGCGTATCGCCCTCAATCAAACAGTGGACACGAGTCAGGTAGATTTTGCCTACCCAGGGCAAGAGCAAGCGATAGATCTCCGCGCCGCCGACCACGAAAGGTTCCCGGTCGGTCGCAACGAGCTGCCGCACTTCATCTGGTGAGTGCGCTACCAAGACTCCCTCGGGAGCATAGTCTCTTTGCCGCGAGAGCACGATCGTCGTGCGGCCCGGGAGCGGGCGACCGATCGACTCGAATGTCTTCCGACCCATAATCAGGTGGTGCCCCATGGTCAGACGCTTAAAGCGGCGGAGGTCGGCGGACAGTTTCCAGGGGAGTTGGCCGTCGCGACCAATGACGTCGTTGTCGCTGGCGGCGACGATCAGGGAAAGCGGGCGTTCCATGCACGGGCCTGGGAGTGTAGGGAGGAAGCGGCTTGAATTGACAATCCGCTCACAGTCAGACGGCGACTGGAGCCTTTATCGCCGGATGAGGGTCGTAATTGAGCAGTTCAAAATCCTCGTAGCGGAAGTCGAAAATCGACTGGACGGCGGAATTGAGCCGCATCGTCGGCAGCGGCCGCGGCTGGCGTGTCAGCTGGAGCCGCGCCTGGTCGAGATGATTGAGGTACAGGTGTGCATCGCCGAGCGTGTGGACAAAGTCCCCCGGCTGGAGTCCCGTGACTTGGGCGATCATCAGTGTCAGCAGGGCGTAGGAGGCAATATTGAATGGAACGCCCAGAAATACATCGCAACTCCGCTGGTAGAGCTGACATGAGAGTCTGCTGCGGGCGACGTAGAATTGGAACAACAAATGGCAGGGGGGAAGTTTCATCTGCGGAATGTCGGCCACGTTCCAGGCGCTGACAATCAGCCGCCGAGAATCGGGGTTTCGCCTGATCTGGTCGACCACCTGCGAAATCTGATCGACCGTTTGACCGTCGGCTCCCCGCCAGGAGCGCCACTGCGAACCGTAGACTGGTCCCAGATTGCCCTCGGCGTCGGCCCATTCATCCCAAATCGAGACGCCATGCTCTTTCAGATAGCGGATGTTGGTATCGCCGGTGAGGAACCAGAGCAGTTCGTGAATAATCGACTTCAGGTGCAGCTTCTTGGTGGTGACGCAGGGGAACCCTTTGTCCAGCGGGAACCGCATCTGGTATCCGAAGACGCTGAGCGTTCCGGTTCCCGTTCGATCCGACTTCTCGACGCCCTCGTCGAGAATATGCTGTAGCAGGTCATGATAGGCTTTCATGCCAGTGTTTTAGTGGCTGGAAAAAACCTCAGCAACCCACCCCGGCAATTCCATGCAATCCCCGCTCAGTTCCCGCCAGCCGCGGGAGATTCGGTCCCAGTGGCGACCGGCTCCGTTGCCGTTTCCGTTGACGACTCCTCGAGGACGGGCTTGCGAACATTGTCGTCCGGAACGCGGTCGATCAACAACCGGAAAGGATCGACGCCCACTTCGGCCGGAAGTTGGTCGACGACGAAGCGGTGGGTGCTGACACCCGAGTTGACCTTGACCGCCTGCCGGTAAAGCGTCTCTCCATACCGGCGTTTGGGTGCGGGAGCAGCGAACGCGCCCAGTTCGACCAGTTCATCCAGCATCGGGACTTCTTTTTCTTCGCCCGTCTCGTCGGCGACGTACTTGCGGCAATCAATTTCCAGTTCAAGCTCATACTTGCCATCGCTGAGCGGCTTGGCGCGAGCCGAAAGAACGCGATTTCCATACAGCGTGACCTGTTCGAAAAGATCGTGATAGATGGCTTGCCGTTCCGGTGGCGTCTCGGCCTTGAGCGCTTCGACCAGATCGACTGCAGTCGGATAAGGAGGGCCCTGGTAACCGAATTTTGAGACAATCGTTTTGAGAGCCGCATTGACCCGCTCCTCGCCGATTATTTCCTTGAGCTGGTACATCACCACACTCCCCTTGCGGTAGTGAATGTAGCCTTGGGAAGGTTCAACTTTGAGCAGCGGCCGCTCTTTGAGCAGTTCCCGACCGCGACTGCGGAGGTAGTTGTCCATTTCATAACTCAGGAATTTCCGCATGATATCCCGACCATACTCCTGTTCCATCACCATCAGCGCGGAGTACTGAGCCAGGGTTTCGCTGAGCAGCGTCACGCCCTCCATGTTGGCGCCGACGACCTGATGAGCCCACCATTGGTGAGCCATTTCGTGAGCGACAACGTAAAAAACCATATCGATGTCGTCATCTGACTTGATGTCGGCGATGAAGCCAATTCCCTCGGAGTAAGGCATCGTGCCAGGGAATGCCTGGGCAAACGAGTCGATCCGGGGGAACTCGATGATTCTCGCCTGCTTGTGACGATAAGGGCCAAAGTTCTGGCTGTAGTACTCCAACGACTTGCGAATCGACTTGAGCATCCGCGGAACATTCCATTCGTGTTCCGGGTGATAGTAAACTTCGATGTCGACATCATTCCAGCGATCGCGCGCCAGCTTGTAGCGGGCTGAGATGAACGAGTAGAAGTTCAACGAGGATTGATCCAGCCGATAGCGGAAGTAACGCCTCCCATCCTGCTCCCAGTTTTCCTGCAGCGATCCCGGAGCTACCGCGACCTGATCGCTGGAGGTGCTGATGACCGTTTCGACATCGACCCAGTCGCTGGAATTGCTGATGTAGGAATTCTGGCGGCCAGCGAGGTTCTCTGGCTCCAGCGGCGGGATGGGGGAAGGTTCACTCAATCCCTGTCGTCGTCGGTCGTTGCGATTGGTCAGTTCCCGCTCGGCCTGATAACCGATTTGCGGAGCAATCTGGTTGTTGAAGAAGGTGCCGTTCTGGGCGACCTGCGGAATCGAGACTTCGTTTTCAAATCCCCGGCTCCGCGTGCGGACCACAAACTTCATCTGCCGTGAATCACCGGGGTTCAAGGGTGGATCGAACGTGTAGATTTGGAACAGAAACTCAGGGTGCTCCTCGGTGAGTTTGCCCCCCTCAATTTCCACGGTGGTTTCCCACGATTCGGCCAGATTGAGATAGAGCTGGCGAATTGGCTGAGTGGTCCGATTTTCCAGCCGCTGGGTGCCGCGCATTTCGACTCCCCGCTCTTCAGGGAAAATGTCGATTTCGAATTTCACTTCGGCTACCCGCGGCTGGGGCTCACGCTCCAATGTCTTGAATTGGCGCTCATAGGCCGCTTGCCTGCTCTCGCGCTCCGGCGGGCTGGTAAGTTTGTTCAGGTACATCGTGTTGTAGGCAATCCAGCCACCAAGTCCCAGCCAGACCGCCAGGCCCGCAAGACTCGCCCAGCGAATTCCACCCTGCCAACGATGTCCGGCTTCCGCGAGGCGAGGCCGTACACCCCGATCCCGTCCCCGCGGCCAAAGCATGATGTTGACCAGCGACAACAGTCCGCAGAACACCAGCCAGTAACTGCCGAAGGCAAACAGCGCGGACCGGTAAGGTCCGTAGCCGTACATATCCGAATAGGTATAACTCGGCAGAGCGCCGAAATTGACCAAGTGGGTGGAGATCTCCAGCCACTGCCAGAGGAAACTGTCGATGATCACCAGAGTAATGAAGACAAAGTAGCCGACGTACTTGTTGGGCGAGATGATGTGCGAGAAAAAGGCCAGCGTCATCAACGCGACCAATTGGAGCAGGTCGAGCACAAATAACTCGGTCAAATAGAGCTGCGGCTGCAGGCGGAAGTAGCTGCTGGACGCTTGCACCAGCATGCCGCAACCCATGCTCAAGGCTTGAATCGCCAGGACCACAAGCAGCAGGCTGAGAAACTTGGCGGGGTAAATCAGCCAGGTCGGCTGGGGAGTCGCGTCCAGCACGTCGCTCAAATTGGCGTCGCGTTCCTTCCAGACGAGGACGCCGGCATAGAAGACAATCACACCAAGCAGAAAGGAATACATCGTTCCGCGAATCACGTCGATCACCTGGTAGGTGACCGGGAGCGAACTCAGGCCGTAGCCCTCCCCGGAGTTAAAAAACAGGGCCGGCAGCATGTTGAGGACGCCAGCGACCATCACCACGATAAACACGGTGCTCTTGAGAATGCTCCAGAAGTCCAGACGCACCTGGCTGGCAAACTGCTTCGACCAGAGCGACATCCCGCGCTGCAGGGTGACTGGCTGCAGGGTGACTGGCTGCAGGGTGACTGGCTGCAGGGTGACTGGCTGCAGGGCAGCGACCGATGCCATTCCAGAGCAGGTCGCCGGTCAGGGTCAGGTAGCTGGTGTTTCGCTCGGCGGGAGTCCAATAGCGGGTCTCCAGCCCAAAGACGCGGAGCCCGAACGGGTCGAGCAGGCCGGCAATTCTCTGGTAATCGAGATCGGCAAGCAAGTTCTGGGATACCGCGTAACCGACGAGCAGGCCGAGCACGCCGATAAACGAGGCAATCGTGCTCCGCGTATAGACGGCAATCGCGAAGACAATCGCTCCGATCAGCAGGGTATTGGGGAGGGCAAAGCAGAGAATTCCCCAGAGGTGCGCGGGCCAGACGGTCGGGCCCCAGCGTTCGGGTTCGTTCCACGGCATGCAGCTGGCGAGCAGGATCCCCAGACTGACTCCCAGCAGCGGCAGCACCGCCACCAGCGTCGAACCGAGAAACCGCCCCAGCAGAAAGCCCAACTTGCTCAGCGGCTTGGTAAACAGCAACTGATCGGTGTCATGCTGGAATTCGCGCGTTGCGGCCGAGTTGACAAAGGCAGCGACCATCAAGCTGGAGAGCAGGCCCATGATCGCGTAGAAGTTTTGCACATTGTAGGGAGCGTTTCGGAAGCTGTTTTCCAGCGCGCCGCCGATTTGAATGTTATCGGACTGGGTTGCGGCGAAGACCAGCACTCCGAGGATCAAGGTGAACACGTAGACCATGAAACCGCGGAGCCAATAGCGCAGCTCAAAACCGAAGAAGGTGGGAAACATGGTGAGTCTTTGATGCGGATGGCGGAAAGGAAATTGAACTCTGGACTGGCTGGGCAAACGGCTCACCCGCAGCAGCGTGCGCTGATCCGAGCAACGTGCCTGCAAGGATCAGGCGGGTAAGCTGGGCGTGCGGTGAACACCGAGGATTTCGGCGAAAAAGACGTCCTCGAGATCGGGAGTGACCTTCTCAAAGCCGTGGCCCGGAGGCGCGTCGCTGACAATGTGAATCAAGGGCCGGCCAGCGACCAGCTTCGTCGAGATCACCCGGAACTGCTGCTGATGCTCGGCCAATTCCTGTTTGCTGAGCGATTTCTGCCAGACCTTGCCGGCAAGTTTGTCCTCGGCCGCCTGGGGCGACCCGGCATAGAGCAGGCGGCCCTCGTTGATGATTGCCATCTGAGTGCAGAGTTCCTTGACGTCCTGCACAATGTGGGTCGAAAGGATCACGATCACCTGCTCGCCAATTTCCGCCAGCAGGTTGTAAAAACGATTGCGCTCGCCAGGGTCGAGCCCGGCGGTTGGTTCATCGACAATCACCAGTTGGGGATTGGCCAGCAAGGCCTGGGCGATCCCGAACCGCTGCTTCATCCCGCCCGAGAAGCCGCTCAGCGCCTTGCGGCGATACTGGTAAAGATTAACCCGCTGGAGCATCGCTGCCACGGTCTCCCGCCGCTCGCGGCGGTCGCCAATTCCCTTGAGGATTGCCAGGTGGTCGAGCATGTCTTGGGCTGATACTCGGGGATAGACCCCGAACTCCTGGGGCAAGTAGCCCAGCAGTCGTCGCACGTCTTCTTTTTGTTTCAAGACGTCGAGATTTCCCAAGTGAATCGAGCCGCTATCCGGATCCTGCAGCGTGGCGATCGTCCGCATCAGGGTTGACTTCCCCGCCCCATTGGGGCCAAGCAGGCCGTACATCCCGCAGGGAATGACCATGCTGATCGAGTCCAGAGCCCGCGTGCCGTTGGGATAAGTCTTGGAGAGCCGTTCGATCACAAGCGAAGCTGACATCTGGTCCTCGAAACTGTGCGAGAGGGAGAAAACGTTGCTGTCCGATGGGGTGCGGCACGACCAGGCCACAGTCGGCGCTGGGCGGAACAGCTTTTCGGTGAGTCACTGTTGGGGTGAGTCACTGTTGGGGTGAGTCACTGTTCAGGTAGACCGAGTACCCGCCGCCGTTACCCTTGGTTTCGAAGAGGCGGATAAAATCGTCCGGCAATAAGCAAAACGGGGTTCAGGCATGCAGCCTGAAACGCCCGCCCAAAGGCGGCGCGCCCAAAAACGACGCGGCTGCCGGAGAACGAGTTGCG
>JAJTFE010000096.1 GCA_021298375.1 Blastopirellula sp.
GAAAACGGGGCTAGAAATGCAAAAAGCCGAGAGCGGTCACTCTCGGCTTTCTGTGTTAACTGGTTAACAGGCTCTTTCCGAGCCAAAAATCTTAGCTCCTCCGGTAGGACTCGAACCTACGACCCAGCGGTTAACAGCCGCTTGCTCTACCGACTGAGCTACAGAGGAATGTTTCAACTGGTCGCCCAGGGTGTTACACCGAAAATCGGTGTCCCTTGGTCGACCAAAAAAGGCGCAATTCGCAGGCCAATCCGGGGAGGCCTCCCTCGGGTTTCAGCCCCGCACTGGTAAGGGAGCTCAACAAACCAACGAAGGTTCACCACGAATCGGCTCGCAGCCAAATCGCCCGCCCGCCAAAGATTCGGTCCCTTCAGCGGCATGGCTCAAGTGTAGAAAAAACCCCGCAGGTTCACAAGACGGATTCGCAACCGGCCGAGGGCATTTCCAGCCTGCCCGGAATCGGCGGAAATCCGGAAAGCGGGGAGCGGCTGCCCGTCACCCCGCGGAGAAAAAATGAGCAGGAACGGGAGCTGCCCGCAAGGGAACAAGCGGATTGGCAGGAGTCAAAGGAAACGCAGTCGGCCAAGCAGATTGGGTCAAACGGGGCGGACTTGAGCCTGCACGAGTCGGCCCCAGCCGGGCAACTCCAGCCGCATTGGCCCCTTATTGCCACTGCTCCGCTGCCGCGCGGCTTGCTCGACTGCCTGGAGGCAGAGGGTAATCGCCACCAACGACCGCCGGTCCACTTGCTCCACTTCGCCGCGTTGCAAATGGAACGTCGAGGGAAAAGCCGAATCACCAGCGACCGGCAATCCTCGGGCCTCGATCCACCGCAAATCAGCCGGCGGCACCTCGCCTGCTTCGTTAAAGAGCACCGACCAAGTTTCCGCCCCAACCGCAGCAACCGCCGCTTCGTCATCAGTCTCGTCCAACTGCTCGCTGTACTCTTGCCGCAACTGTTCAAATTGGGAGAGTTCCGCATAAAGCGACAGCCCGTAAGCGCTCCCCTGCTGGCCCATGGGGCAACAGTACCACGGGGCGGACATGAACTCGGGGACGAAGACCTCGATCAGGAAGTCCGCAGGATAGGCCCGCCACGGTCGGACTTTATAAAACGCGGCCGCTGCTTCCACAAATCTGTCGATTTCGGACGGGTCGGCGCCTGGAATCGAACTGAAGTCAGGGAAGCCCTCGCCTTGCTCAAAATGCTGAAACATTCCCTCAAAACACCGGTCGAGTTCCTCAAAGTCGCGGCCGACGACCACCTCAATCCCCCATTCCTTTAAAGTCGGCTCTAACGCAACTCGCTCGTCCAAAGAGCGAACCTCGATTCGACCCGGCCGGTACCCCCCCGGGCCGAGTTGGGGCTCAAGAATCTGGCTACCAATCAGCTGCAGGACGAGGCCGGTCGACAAGCCCGCGGTCGTCATCTCAAACCCGAGCACCATCGGGCTGAGGGGATCGAACAACATCACGACTGTCGGCCGAAGCAACTCACCCTGCTCCTCGATCGGCGACGGCAATTCCAAGACACCGAGTTGCCAGACCATCTTCGGCTGGAGCGGCGCCGTCAGAATCCTCGCCGGATCCCACTTGCAAGCTGGAGCCGCTGCCTCAGAGGCTGCCCCCGAAGTTGCCTTCGGCCCTGCGAGGGCTTGGCGGAGCCAACTCGTCGCTCCCTCGGTCTCGCGCCAGGGGCCAAGCAAACTCAAGGCGACCAGCGCCGCTTCGTTCTCATCCCCAAAGGAGAAAAAATCGGCAAAACGGTGCGGCAGCGCTCGAGCTCCGGTCAGATAAGCGGCGACGTTGTCATTCGCCTTCCGCGCTGCGGCCAGCAACCTTGCTCGCTCTGCGGCGGGAGCCGAGCGCCGAATGGCGAGCAGCAAGCGGGCCCAAGGCCAGAGCGCGAACGCTTCTTCGGGGTAGCAATCGAGCAACTTCTCGACGTCGTCCTCCAATTCCAGTTGCAACAGCAGCGGCACCAGATCCCAGCGAGCCCCCTGATTGTCGTTCGGGTTGAGCTGGAGCATTTCCGAAAGTTGCACCGCGGCTTCAGCCAATTCATTATTCTCCGACAAGGCATGAGCCAACGCCGCTTTGGCATGCATAAACGGCCTGGTCTCCGGAGCGAGCCAAAATTCGCCCACCTTCTGCTCGAAGTTTTGGCCGAGCAATTCCCTTCCCAGCTCGACGGCTCGGCGAAGAAAAATAATCCGCGTCTCGAGGCTGGCATTGCTGTCGGCCAGGTCCAGGCAAGCCTCAAAGGCTGCTTCGTCTGAACCTTGGGCGCTTTGAATCAGGGTCAGCAATTCATCTTCGTGCAGCATCTGGCCTTGCGCCCCGGGACTCCGAACGGCACCTGAAGTGCCTGCTCCTGGAGCGCCTGCTGCTGGAGTGCGTCGCGCCGCAGGTTTCTTCGCTGACTTCTTTGCAGGTTTCTTCGCTGACTTGCCTGACTTGCCTGAGTTGGCTGAAGAGTCGGACTTGCGTTTGGCCATGGGGAATCGGTCCGGTTGATGCGTTAGGGAAATGAAAGTGAGCGCTACTGAGGAGCATGCAGGCATGCGGTACTGAAGAAATGCCCAATCTTGGAATTAGAAAGCAGGACGTCATGGGGAAAAAGAGGTGCTGAAAAGTGCGACAGAGCTGTGAACGATCGGCGAGCGCAGAGCAGTTGTCCCCAACTGCGAGGGAGCGCAGGCAGACGCGGCGGGAAGAAAGCAGGCGTGGCGCTGAAAAGGTAGGCTCGGCGCCGGGTTGCACGCCAAAGGAGTTGCCAGACGATTGGGGACAATCGTGCGACGATCGGGGAAGGGTAAAATTGACGCCGTTATAGATCGGGCATTGAGAGTACAAGTTGGCTCGCCGAGCGACTAAGATGATGGCACGGTGACGAGCAATCTCACCAGTCAAAAGTTTCCAGGGAAAGTCGAACGATGAATTGCGGACAAGAACGACGGGCGCGCTTCCAAAGCGAAAGCAAGTTGGTCAGTTGCGGGAACAGGCTGAAAAGATGGACCGGGGCTGCAGTCGCGGGGCTCTTGGCAATTGGCGGCCAACCCAGCGGGGTGGTTTGGGCTCAGGGAACGGCGGCCGAGACAACTGACGGTGCACCGAGCTATAACCGCGATGTTCGCCCGATCCTGGCCGACAAGTGCTTTGCCTGCCACGGTTTTGATGCCGAAACCCGGGAAGCGGATTTGCGACTGGATACGTTCGAGGGAGCCACGGCCGACAACGCCGGCACCCGAGCCATCGTCCCGGGGAAGCTGGAGGAAAGCGAACTCTGGAACCGGATCAACTCCCAAGACGAATCGGAAGTGATGCCGCCGCCGGAAACGCATAAGCAACTGACGGCCGAGGAAATCGCCACCCTCCGCCGCTGGATCGAATCGGGCGCGGCCTATCAAAAGCACTGGTCTTTCGAGCCACCCCTGGCCCACGCCGTTCCTCCCCTCCCCTCCGGCGGGCGGAACCCGATCGACGCGTTCATCGCCCAGCGAATGGAGAGAGAAGGCTGGAAGCTGAGCCCCGAAGCGGACAAGTCGACCCTGATCCGCCGCGTTGCCTTCGCGCTGACCGGCCTGCCCCCCACCCCAGCCGAACTCGATACCTTTCTCGCGGACAACTCCAGCACCGCTTACGAAGCGATGGTCGATCGCTACCTCGCTTCGCCTCACTACGGCGAGGAGATGGCTCGGCACTGGCTGGACGTCGCCCGCTACGCCGACACCCACGGGCTGCACCTCGACAACGAGCGGCAGACCTGGGCCTACCGCGACTGGGTCGTCAAGAGCTTTAATCGCAACCAGCCGTTCAGCGAATTCACAATCGAACAGCTCGCCGGTGACTTGCTCCCGAAGCCTTCGCTCGACCAGCTCGTCGCCACGGGCTTCAACCGCTGCAATGTGACCAGCAGCGAAGGGGGTTCGATCGACGCCGAGTACCACTTTCGCTACGCGGTCGATCGCGCGAGCACCACAGCCTCTGCCTGGATGGGGCTGACTGCGGGCTGTGCGGTCTGTCACGACCACAAGTTCGATCCGATTTCAGCCAAAGAGTTTTACTCGCTCTATGCCTTCTTCAATGCTTCGGCCGACCCGGCGATGGACGGCAACGCGCTGCTGACCAATCCGGTGCTGAAGCTGGAGTCGGATGCCGACAAAGCGAAGCTGGCCGAGCTCGACGCGCGGTTGGCGGAACTGCAGAAGCGGCTGGACGATCGCCTCGCCACTTATGAGTACCGCGACCCGGCGCTGGCCAATCCGGCACCGGAGGCAACTGTGACTGAAAACGTTTGGCTAGAAGATGACTTTCCTACGGGGGGCCGGGCGTTTGCCAGCCCGGGCGCACCGACCCAATTCGTCAGCCGCGGGGGGAGCGAGCAGGTTTACAGTGGCGAGCGAGCGCTGAAGCGGACCGACGCGGGGCTGGCTCAAGATGTCTGGGAACAGGCGCCGGCACCGCTGGTGATTCCGGCGGGCGCTCAGATTTTTGCTTATGTCTATCTCGATCCATCTAATCCGCCCAAGAGCGTGATGCTGCAGTTCCATCGCACGGGCTGGCAGCACCGCGCCGTCTGGGGCGACTACAACGCGATCGACTGGGGCGCGGCTAACACTACGGAACGGGTCTCGATGGGCGAGCTTCCGCCCGTGGGCCAATGGACTCGCTTGGAAATCCCGGTCGAAAAGGTCGGCCTCAACCCGGGCGATCAACTGACCGGTTTCGCAATGACCCAGTTCGGTGGCACGGTTTACTGGGACAAGGTTGGTGTGGTCGGTTCAAACGATCCGGCCAAGGATCCGAGCCAATCGTTTTTGGCTTGGTGGCGCAGCGCGAAAGGCAAAGACACGCCGGGCTTGCCGGGCGACTTGAATGCGATTGCCAAAACCGGCCCGAAAGAAGACGAAACGCAGGGGCCGGCGAAACCTGCTGCTGCGGAACTCGATGAGAATGGCAAGAAGCTGCTCGGCTGGTATGTCAGCCGCATCTGCAGCACAACCAAGCCCGAGTTCGAAGCGGCCATCAATGAACAGAATCAGGTTCGCGGCGAACGCGATACCTTCTACAACGCGATCCCGAGCACCTTCATTTACAAAGACGCCGCTCAGCCGCGCGAGAGTTTTGTGATGCTCCGCGGGCAGTACAACCAACCTGGCGAAAAGGTACTACCCGATGTGCCGGCGATCCTTCCGCCAATGAAGCGTGGCGAAGGCCAGCCGCAAGCGAATCGGCTCGACCTGGCTCGCTGGTTGGTCGCGCCGGAGCATCCGCTTACCGCGCGGGTCACGGCCAACCGCTTTTGGCAGCAGTTCTTCGGCGTCGGTCTGGTAAAGACCAGCGCCGACTTTGGCACTCAGGGCGAACTGCCGTCGCATCCGGAGTTGCTTGATTGGCTGGCGCTGCACTATCAGGAGACGGGCTGGGACACGAAGGAACTGGTCAAGCTGATGCTCTGTTCGGCCACCTTCCGTCAAAGCAGCCGCGTGACGAGCGAGCAGCTGGAGCGCGACCCGGAGAATCGGCTCCTGGCGCGCGGTCCGCGGTTGCGGCTGGATGCCGAGCAGCTGCGTGACAATGCCCTGTTTGTCAGTGGGCTGATCGATTTGACGATGGGTGGTAAAGGGGTAAAGCCCTACCAGCCGGCAAATGTTTGGGAGCCGGTCGGCTTTGCCGGATCGAATACCCGGTTTTATTCGCAGGACAACGGCAGCGCCTTGTACCGCCGCAGCATCTACACGTTCTTCAAGCGAACGGCCCCTCCACCGTTCATGGTCAACTTCGATGTTCCCAACCGCGAACAGTCCTGCACGCGCCGCGAGCGCAGCAACACGCCGCTGCAGGCTCTGCAGTTGCTGAACGACGTGCAGCATGTCGAGGCGGCGCGGGCGCTGGCACAGCGAGCCCTGACCTCGGGCGGCGCGGATGGCAACGAGCGAATTCGCTTCTTGTTCCGCACGGTGCTGGCTCGCGAGCCGCAGCCGGTCGAGCTGGAGATACTCTCGAAGCAGTTGGATGAGCATTTGACTCGTTATCGCGCGAGCGAGGAAGACGCGCGGAAGCTGGTGATGCAGGGCGATTCGAAGCCGGATGCGGCGATCCCGGCTGGGGAACTGGCCGCGTACACGCTGCTCGCGAGTACGGTGCTGAATTTGGATGAGACCGTGATGCGGAATTGAGGAAGAAGAGGGGCTCTCACGGAGGCACGGAGGCACGGAGCGAAGAGGTTTTCAGGTTGAAGCGTAAAGCGATTGTCACCGAGCATTTCGAAGACTCGATGAAGTTTTTTGAAGGGAGTCTGGTTCTCGCTGCTGAGCAGTTGGGGACAACTGCTCTATGATCGTCGAACACGAGTGCTGTGATTTATCTGGGAGTTTGAAATGGACCTGATGAGTGCGCTGCAGATGCGGATTAACCGCCGGAACTTTTTTGGTGCGTCGGGCCTGCGGCTCGGTGGACTGGCGACGGCGATTTTGGCCGCGCAGGGAACGCTGCCGGGAAACGTCTGGGCTGGTGCGGCTGATGGAACCAGTAGCGATCGCGTGCACCCGCCACTCCCAGGACTGCCGCACTTTCCAGCGAAAGCCAAATCGATCATCTATCTCCACATGAACGGCGCTCCGTCGCAACTCGACACGTGGGACTACAAGCCAGGCCTGCAGGAATATTACGACAAGGATCTTCCGGCAAGCGTCCAAGGGGGACAGCGGCTCTCGACGATGACCAGCGGACAGGGCCGCTTCCCGGTCGCTCCGAGCAAATTCAAGTTCGAACAAAAAGGCAAATGCGGAATGTGGGCGAACGTCGAGCTGTTCCCCTACACCTCAGAGATCGTCGATGACATCGCGCTGGTGAAAACAGTCCACACCAATGCGATCAACCACGATCCGGCTTGTACTTTCGTCATGACCGGCTCGGAAGTACCGGGCAAGGCGAGCATCGGCAGCTGGCTCGCCTATGGTTTGGGAAGCGAGAACAATGACTTGCCGGCGTTTGTCGTCTTCACGCCGAAGTTTCCCGAGGACAGTAACGGCCAGGCGCTTTTCAGCCGGATGTGGGCCAGCGGTTTCCTCCCGACCCGCTTCAATGGCGTGGCGATGCGCGGCTCCGGCGATCCGGTGCTTTATTTGCCGAATCCAGAAGGCGTTTCGCGCAGCGACCGGCGGTTGATGCTCGACTCGCTGCAGCAGCTGAACCAGATGACTCAGTCGAACTTGAACGATCCTGAAACCGCGACGCGAATCGCCCAGTACGAGATGGCGTTCCGGATGCAGGCGAGCGTTCCGGAGCTGACTGACCTCAGCTCGGAGAGCGAAGCAACGCTGGAGATGTACGGCCCGAGCGTGAAGGATCCGGGATCGTTTGCTCATAGTGCACTGCTGGCGCGGCGATTGGTCGAACGCGGCGTCCGTGTCGTGCAGCTGCTCCATCGCGGCTGGGATCAGCACGGCGATCTGCCACGACAAATCGGCAATCAGTGCAAACAGACCGACCAGCCGATCGCGGCGCTGATCAAAGACTTGAAACAACGCGGGATGCTGGAGAATACGCTGGTCGTCTGGGGCGGCGAGTTTGGACGCACCGTCTACAGCCAGGGCGGGTTGTCAAAGGACAATTACGGACGCGATCACCATCCGCGAAACTTCTGTATGTGGATGGCCGGTGGTGGTGTGAAGGGTGGGATCACCTACGGCGAGACCGATGACTTCAGCTACAACATCACCGAGAACCCCGTCCACATTAACGACGTGAATGCGACGATCCTGCATTGCATGGGGATCGACCACGAGCGGTTCACGTTCAAGTTCCAGGGCTTGGACCAGAAGCTGACCGGAGTGGAGAAGCAGCGGGTGGTGACGGAGTTGCTGGTTTAGGGAATGGCGGAAAGAAAACCGGAAGAGGGTCTCTCACGGAGGCACTGAGGCACGGGGGGAAGAGGGTGAAAGACGGGGACGAGCTCGCTTCGGAGGTGCCCGCTCTAACTTCGGTGCCGCTGATCGGCGTCGCGGTAAACGCGGCGCTGGCGATGCTGAAGATTGTCGCGGGGATTTTTGGCAATTCGTATGCGCTAATCGCCGATGGTCTGGAATCGACCTCGGATATTGTGACCTCGCTGATCGTCTGGGGCGGCTTGCGAGTGGCAGCGACTCCGGCCGATGAGCGACACCCCTATGGTTATGGCAAAGCCGAAGCCTTGTCGGGAAGCGTTGCGGCGCTGGCGCTGCTGGTCGCGGCGGTAATCATCGCCGTCCAAAGCATTCGCGAAATTTTCACCCCGCATCACTTACCGCACTGGAGCACGCTGCTGGTGCTGGTCGCCGTGATCATCACCAAGGAGCTACTGGCTCGCTGGATGGGTCAGATCGGTTCCGCTGAGAACAGCAGTTCCCTGCAAGCGGACGCCTGGCACCACCGCTCGGATGCAATCACTTCACTCGCCGCGTTTGTCGGAATCACGATTGGATTGATTGGCGGCCCGGGTTATGAGCCAGCGGATGACTGGGCAGCGCTGCTCGCCTGCCTGGTGATCGGGTTCAGCGGAATCCGGTTGCTGCGGGCGTCGGTACGGGAGGTGCTCGATGCGGCGCCACCGGCAGTATTTGAGCAACAGGTGCGTGAATTGGCGTTGCCAATCCCCGGCGTGAAAGCGATCGAGAAATGCCGGATTCGCAAAAGCGGGTTACGATACTTTATCGAGATTCACGTCGAGGTGGATGGGCGGGCAACAGTCCACGAGGGACACGTGATTGGGGGCAAAGTCCGGCGGGCGCTTCGGGAATCTTCGCTGCGGATCGCCGACGCCTTCGTGCATATTGAACCGTGGAACGAGCCGCGGGAAGCGGATTGAGTGGGACTCAGCGGAGGGTGGGCTACACGCGATGGGGAAGAGGGAA
>JAJTFE010000097.1 GCA_021298375.1 Blastopirellula sp.
GGCCCGGGCAGCCGGCGTGATGGGAAGTGGGTGTAACATGCGGCCTCTGCGGCGTCAGTGCCGGTGCTGGCTGTTTCGAGGTTGCGTCCAATCAGTCATTGGTCGGCAGTTGGGGCTCAAGCCGGACGCCTAAATCCTCAACAAATTAGGATAAATCTGCAAACTTGAGCGTATTTCCCAAGAATCTGGGGCGAATCCGCGAGGCGGACACTTACCAAATGAGACTTTAGCGACTGCCTTGTTTTTGTGCAGCTTAGAGTTGCTTGATTTTTAAGCGGCAGTGCCTGTTGGATTTGCAGTTTTGGTTTTTTGTCGTAAGTGCTTGCAGTAGCATGCCATTAGCAGGCTTGGTTGACGCTGGCAGCAGGATGGGTTCAGACCGCGGCGAGTGCTGTGGGAAGAACTATCGGTAATTGCCCCTGGAGCTCTGAAAGGAGTCTTGAAGATGAACGAAGTCAGCATGCAGCAAGAGGAATTTTCGGCCCGCTGTCAGCGAATTTTGGCGGTTGGACGGCAGCTTTACCAGAGCAACCCGGACTGGGTTACGTTTTTCCGGGAGATTTTGGGTGTGGGCGGGGCTGCGCGGAGCGTTTTCAGCAACGCCGATTTCGTAGCCTTCGAAAAGACGCCTGAGTTTGTCGAGATTCAACAGATGGTGGCCATGCTGCGGAACCGCAAGGCCGCCGCGGCAGCCGTGAATGAGCCGACCCGGGTTATCACCGTCCGATTGCCGGAAAGCCTGCATGAAGCACTGAAGGCTGAGGCAAATGACCATCACACCAGCATGAATCGGCTCTGCATCAGCAAGTTGCTTCAGGTGTTGGCTGAAAATCCGAAGTCCATGTCGGGAGCCCGGGCTGCGATGCCGACCGCTCCCACTGCCGCTGCCATGGGGATTGCCGGCCAAACCAACTTCCGGTCCTCGTATGCCCCCGCTGCCACGACCGGAATGAACTCTCCGATGGGTGGGCGTTAAAGGGAAGTAGTTGCGGTTGGTTTGCCGGGCTTGGAAGGGCGTCCAGCCCGGTAACGATCACAACCGTTGTGTCTCCTTGGGCGGCGCGAGCAGCTTTGGGTTGCTTGTCCCGCTCCGGGCTGGTTTCCTTGGGCTTGGAGTCGAGCCAAATTGACTCTGGGTTGTGGAAGCCCCGGTGAGGCGGTTTGGATAGCCGCTTGCGGAGTTGCCGTCTCGGTCCGTTTGCGGCCGAGGGCACCATCGTCAACAAGCGGCCTGGCCTCGCACGCTGAGGTGCGTTCAGAGTATCAGCGTGACTCGGAGGGGGGTGTGCCTGGCTGGCGGTAGGAGCGGTCCGCTGTGGCTGGCGTTCGTCAGCGCCATCAGCAGGTGCCGGTCAACCAGAGGGGAGTGTTGGTGAAAGGCTGCCTCTACTCGCGAATTGCGAACCCGAGGGGTGCGTGACTGGATTATTTACCATCTCGGCCGGGAAACGGTCGCGAAGGGCGAGGTTGGGTGTCAGTCGCTTTGATTGACGGCCTGTTCCTCCACCTTCCAGGTGATTTGGCCGTTCGTTCGGTATTCGGATATTAGCAGTTGGAGTCGTTCGATTTCCAGTTTTTGTCGAATAATCCGTTCCCGGCAGAGGTTGAAGTCTTTGGCCAGTTCGGACCAGAAGTCGTCGTCACGAAACTTCAGCGGAGGAGCGTCTCCTACCTCGCCCAACTCCTTCATGAAACGTCTCAGTCGCACCATTGGTCCGGCAAACCGGTTGCTGAACCGAATGATGTCCAGCATGAAGGCGGGGACCAAGGTCAACATCAACAAGCCGAGCAACGAAAAGACGGTCAAGGCGCTCTGCATTCGCTGCAGAAAGGAGTTGCCGCTGGGGCTGGCAATCGCCTGAATTACGACATAAGCGAAGGCTGATGTGAAAAAGAACAAGCCCCAGTGGATCGCCATTCTCACCAGCAGGCCGCCTTGGACCTTTCGGTCGACGTACCGGCGGACCCGTTTCACTTGGCCGAAAATGCGCAGCCAATAAGGGCTGGGTTCGACGAATGAACGGCGTTCTTTGGGCTTAAGCGTTTCGGAGTCCATGTGGAGGCTCCCTCAAGGCGATGCAATTGAGACGAGTCGTCAGCGAGAGCCACGGAGCTTGGGCGGTTCCATGTCTTTCCCCGGCCGCGTCGAGGCGGCTACCGATAGAAAAACCTAGTTCGCAGGGCCTGAGCCGGGCGTTGAAGGGAATGGATTCAGCTGAATTTAACTCAGCTCCGCCGGCTTGCACGAAAAAAAGCCCCCGACCGGCACAATCGCTACTCTCGGACGAATCCACCCAATGGCGATTGCTACTGATTGTTGGCCCCTCAAGTCAGTCGCGACGGCTTTTCGATTCGAGTTCCCGGCGAAAAGAGCCGATGCCACACTTGCGCCCAGCGTCTCGTAGGGTTGGGGCTCCAGCAAAACGATTTCGTGACGAAGGTGATTTCAATGAGTCTCAATTTCGGGTTGTACCTCGTTGAACAGGGGGTGATTAGCTGCGACCAGTTTTGCGGGTTGGTCAAGGTCCAGCAGATGGCGCTTCCGACTCCGGCCTCAGTCGCGATTCGGAGCAATTTGCTCACGGTCCGTCAGGTGGGGCAAGTTCTCAGCCTGATGGAATTGAATCCGGGGCGAACATTTTTCGAAGCAGCCCGCAGTCTCGGTCTCCTGGGCAATGACGGTCAGAAGCGGCTTGAACAAGCGCAGCAGATGCTTCTCCCCGCGATTCCCTTTTTGCTGGTCGAGTGTGGATTACTGAATTCCCGGCAAGTGGAAACATTGCAGCGCGCCTTTGAAAAGTCCCAAGTGACCGAAAAGTCTCTGGAGACGTCACCGACTGCCGAGCCGGCAATCGAACGCAATCAGCCACTGCAACCGAGTCACCGCACCCCGGCCCCGGCAACCCAGGACCACTCACTCGCGGGACGGCGTGTGCATGCGGCTCAAGTGATTAGACAGCCCAAGTTCATTCAGCATCCTCAAGTTCAAAGCTTCGAGGAAGCGTACTACGGGTAGGACTGCACTGCAGGAAGCCTGTCTTGCGTCCGCCCCGCAAGCAGTGTGTCAAATCGGACTTCGGAAAACCTGCGTCCCCGCTTCGGCCTTCTAGGAAGGGGCAGGGAGGAGAGAGGTAAGTAAGAGAGGGGCGAGAGCAGTGCGCAACGCTGAGCTGGTTCAGTTCGCGCTGGGGAGCATGCGCTGGGAATCTTGCGCTGGGAATCTTGCGCTGGGAATCTTGCGCTGGATATCTTGCGGAGGTAATTTCGCGGAATTGTCCTCTGTTCCATCCGGAGCGAAATTTGGCGCTGCCAGCGGGACTCCCTGCCGCCACCGCTATTCTCAACCACCCTTCTCAATTTCCCGGGCCGCGTTCGCGCTGTGGCTCCGCGTTCGAAGCAGCGAGGCCCGAGACTCCCGGATGCAGCGCTCGCATCTCGCGGAGCCAGAAATTTTACGAGATGCCAGAGGTCAGCGCGCAAACCCGATTGCCGTTGCGCGAACTCAATCTCGATCCGGACCCTGCTGCACGCGGAGGGAATTGTCCGCGTGCTGATCCGCTAGACAGAAGCCATCTGTTCGACTCATCGAACGAACTGGGGGATTAGCGTCCCAGAGTCGGCTTGATCCGCTTGCTCTTGTTCCGACGTTCAGCGCGAAGTCGGGCCCGGCGATTCACTTCGCTCGGCTTCTCATAGTGCTCGCGACGTCGCATTTCTTTCTTAATGCCGCTTCTTTCAACCAGCTTACGGAATCGACGGACTGCTTCTTGAATCGATTCCTTCTCACGCACCAGCAACTTTACCATTGGGCCTCCAAATTGACTTTGCTCAAACGCATTTTCGCTCCTTTCTGAAATGACCAGGGAAAGGACACCAGGGACCCGAGCTTGTCAGTGGCGAGACAAGCTGGTCCAGCCTACCGAACCGCAGGTGGGCCGGGGGGAACCTCTAATGGTAACAAATCATCCTTACCGGTGTCCAGCCAACAGGATTTTCGGAACAAGTTTGGTGGGATGGTGAAGATATTTGGCCGGAATCCCGTTGAAAGCGGGGCAGTCGGTACAAACGGCCCGGACGGAGGTCAAAGCCCTGAAAAGTCGATGGGTTTAGGGTGCAGGAGAGGCTGAAGGAACTCCAGGAATCGCCTTTTCGAATCCCCCTGAAACGCTTGCCCCGGTTGAGCTTTGCCCATGGAATCAGTGGATCAATCAAATCTCATCACGGAGCTGCTGGCTCAGCAGGATGCGGTGATCGAGCAACTGGACGGGTTGATCGAGCGAATCGAGGCGGTGCTTAAGTCGGCAGTTGTGTCGGTCGGTTCTGAAGAGTCTGGGAACGAGGTTGGGGCGCCGCTTGCCCCGCATGCACTGGTGAGTCCGGCTGAAAGCGGGGTGTTGTCCGCCGCCAAAGCGGCCTGAAGAATTTCAGCTGCACCGGCAGCCATCGCTTTTTTATTCCCCCACCGCGATTAATTTTCTCCAAATCCGCGAAGCAGGCGGTCCCGATTTGTCCGGCGCACTAGAATTCAGATAGAATCAGGCGACTGGCATGGGAAATGCTGGCGACCGTGGAACGGCCCCGGGTTTGCTTTGGCCTCACGTCGACCGCGGCTGATGGGCCGTTGCCCGGGACGAGCCGTTTTGGATCGAGGTCCTGACCGCAGGTTGGGCTCGATCATTAGCCTCAGAAGCGGGCGAGCGGAAGTGGTCGGCAAGTTGGTCGTTCTGAGTTTCCCTTTCCAGTCAGCAGAGTGAGTTCGCCGCGCGGACCGCTCTCGCGAATTTCTTTTGCCGCGGGGCGAACGGGTCTTTGCTGCCAGGTTCCGCCTGGGATTCGATTCGGCAAGCAGCGGGCAAATGGCAGGAATACATGAAGCTCTCATTTGGTCAACATCTCTCACAGAAACAAGTCCAGACGCTGGCTCCACGGATGATCCAGTCGATGGAGATCCTCCAGATGCCGCTGGTGGAACTGAACGAACGGATTGAGCAGGAGTTGATCGAAAATCCGGTTCTCGAACTTCGCGAGAAAGATCCTGCCTTGCCCGATGAGGTCGCTCCTGCGGACGAAGTTCCAGCGACTCGCGACGTCGAGCAAAAGGAATTGATTGTTGATGAGGCGCATCACAACGCGGATGACTTTGAGCGACTGGTCAATCTCGACCAGGAAATGCCGAGCTACTTTGATGATCAAACCCGTCCCTCGTCCAATCGAATTCAGGACAGTTCAGACCGTCACCAGGACTTGATGGCGAATGTGGCTGAGCGGGAGGAGACTCTCCAGGACCATCTGTTGCAGCAGTTGGGTGAGTGGGAGTTGCAGCCCGAGTTGCGGAAAATGTGTGAGCGAATCATCTCTTCACTCAATGCCGAAGATGGGGGCTATCTCCGAATCAGCTTGCGGGACATGTTGCCAGCGGATGCCGGACCAGACCAATTGGATCTGGCAGAGGAAGCATTATCGATTGTGCAGTCGCTCGACCCTCCGGGGATTGCGGCCCGCGACCTGAAAGAGTGTCTGCTGCTGCAGTTGAACGTGGAGATCCCCCATTACCAGGACGTCCGGACGCTGATTCTGCACCACTTGGAAGACTTGAGGGACAACAAGATTCCGCAGATTCAAAAGGCGACCGGGTTTTCGCAGGAGCAACTGCGTGAGGCCTGGGCGGAGTTGCGGAAACTGGAGCCCAAGCCGGCCCGGCGGTTTGTCGAGTCCTATGCGCCGGCCGTCACGCCCGACCTGAGTGTCGTGCAGGATGAAACCGGGCGATATATCGTCAAAATGGACGAGGGCCCCAGTCGCAATCTCTACATCAGCAAATACTATCGCCAGCGGTTGGCCAATGGACAGGCAACCAAGGAAGAGCGGGAGTTTATCAAACGGAAAATCAATGCCGCCCAATGGCTGATCGAATCGATTGAGCAACGGCGATCCACGCTGCTCAAGGTTTCGCAGGCGATAGTGGATTACCAGACCAGGTTCCTCGACAGCGGACCGGAGTTTATCGAACCATTGAAGATGCAGCAGATTGCTGATCAAGTCGGTGTTCACGTGACCACCGTCTCTCGCGCCGTGGATGACAAGTGGATCGAAACTTCGCGGGGCGTCTTTCCGCTCCGTCGCTTCTTTGTGGGCGGGACAACCACCGAGGATGGGGAAGACATCGCCTGGGATCGAATTCGGATTGAACTGCAAAAGCTGATCGATCACGAAGACAAAGCCGATCCTCTGAGCGACGACGAGATCGTCAAGCGGATGGGGGCGGCCGGTTTGAAAGTCGCTCGCCGCACCGTCACCAAGTATCGCCAGAAAATGGGGATCCCCAGCTCCCGCCAGCGGAAAGACTGGTCGAAGTCCAACCAGCCCGGATAGCCTTTTCGCCGCCGGTTTGCTTCAGGCCGCCGGTTTGCTTCAGGCGGGATACCCGATCCGCAACCCATCGAGTCTCCTTTTCGACAACGCCACTGGCGTCGCTGTTGAACTCGCTTGTCGCCAGAGGCCGCCGAGCCGGCACGCGGAGCAACGGCTTCAAGGTTTGAGACGGTCATCGACGATGTGGATTTCGCGATGCGGGAATGGAATCGAAATTCCGTTGGACCGCAATGCCTGCGTGATAGCCGTATTGAGTTCGTGTTTGACCTGCAACCGCCGGTCGAGATTGGCGAGGAAGCACCGGACAACAAAGTTGAGAGAGCTTTCGCCAAAGGTGTCGAGATTCACCGCCGGCGCGGGGTCCTTGAGAATATCGGGATGCCGGGAAACCGTTTCCAGGAGCAGATCGCGGACGCGGTTTGGATCCGTCCCGTAGGCGACTCCCACATTCAGCACGAGCCGGTTGATCTGCGAGGAAAGGGTCCAGTTCAGCAGCTTGCCTGTGATGAACTCCTTGTTCGGGACGATCAGTTCCTGGTGATCCCAGTTCGTGACCGTCGTGGCTCGCATTTGGATTCGGGTGACGACTCCGGTGGTCCCTTCGATCGTGACGACATCTCCGACTCGGACCGGTCGCTCAAACAGCAGAATCAGACCGGAGACAAAATTGGCGACAATTTCCTGAAGCCCGAACCCCAGCCCCACGGTGACGGCTGCGACCAGCCAACCGTACTGCGACCAGGGGATATGCAGGAAGCTCAACGCTGCGATCGCTCCAATCACGATGAACAGGTAGCGGAAGATCGTGGTCGCGGCATAGCGGGCACCGGCGTCCATTGAGGAGTATTCGAGGAAGAAGAGATTCAGCACGCCGGACATGTTTTTGACAAACAGAAACGTCGTCAGAAAAACAACCAGAGCATAGAAGACGCTTTTCAACGTCACTGACTCGACCCGCTCTCCGAGGGAAACGCTCCAGAGCGTCACGCGGTCAAGCATCCCGAACGCCGGCAGCACATCGCGCCAAATCCACCACAACAGGCCGATCGTCACTGCGCCCAGAGCGAAGACGACGATTTCCCTCGCCTGTCGGCTGACCGTCGCCAAGTCGAGATTGGGCTGTTCCTGCAGGGCCAGGGCAGCGCTGTCAAAGCCCAGGCCGCTGGGAGCGAAGGGCCCGGCTGCGCCAACGGCGGTCGCATTTGTGGCGGTCGCTGATTGTTCGCTTGCGCGGACAGTGGAGTCGCCAAACGGAGTCGCCGCGGAAAGGAGCAGTTCTCGCTGCTTGCGAAACTCCTCAATCGAGACCTTCCGGCGGCGCACAAGCAGCCAGCGGCGAATCACCTCCCCGGTGACGATGACGGCGATCGCCAGGGTCACTGAATTCTGCAGGCAGGCTCCAAGTTGAATCGCCGTGTAGTAGTAGCCGGACATCGCTGCAATCAGCAGAAACACGGGAATACCGACGACCAGCAGATACCAGAACTGGCGGAGCTTGTACATTTGGCTCTGGGAATTGCGAATCGCCATCTGCTGAAAGATCACGCCTTGGGAGCGCAGGGTCAGGTGCAGGAAGTAGGCAACCAGAACAAACAGGGCGAGGGCCGCGAGCCTCCCGACCGAGTTGGACCAGTGCTCGTTTTCCTGATTGTCGAGCATGATCACGACGACCAGCAGGGGAGCTGCCAGAATGTAAAACACTTTGACGTTTTGCCCAAAAAAACGTCGCACCCGTTCCGACCAGGCGAAATGGGCATCGGCCAGCCCATGTTGGCGACAGACATGCCGCAGCAATTCGAGCGGGGCGACAAACAGGGCGACGGAGAGAGCCGCATGGCCGCTGGCCGAGACGAACTCATTGCGTTCGAAATTCACGATCAGCATCCAGCCGAGAACGGCAAACACCATTGGCCAGAGCGAGGCCATCAGGAATGTCGCCAGCAAGCTGTTCAGGGTGGGAGCAATCGCCGCACAGCTTACGCGGCGAGCCTGTTCGCCAGTGTCAAAGATGATTCGCTTCAACCGTCGGTGAAAGATGAACAGGAAAATCAGCGAAAGGATGAGCGGCAGGTAAATCAGCGGGTACTGCTGCAGATCGCGGGGTGGTTCCCGCAACACGGCTGACCAGTTCTTGGGGGAGACCAGCCAGCGGGTAGCATCGAGCACGTGCCGCCAATCGCCGCGCGTAAAGACCGGCGCGCTGGGGATCCAGATCACATGCTGGTCGACGAACCGGGTAAACTCGCCGATCCGGCTGGCCAGCTTGTGCTGCTCGGTATCGAGCGCAATCAGATTCTGAAAGGTCTGATTGTTTGCCTGACTCATTTCCTGGGCAATCAGCCGCCGCTGGTTGACCAGTTGCTTGAGTTGCGGCAGCAGTTGTTCGCGCAGCGTTTCTTCGACGTCCAGCCGCTCCCACTCGGCCGCCGCGGTTTGTTCATCGTTCAGCCACCCGTTGAGCTTGTCCTGCAAGTCAAATGACATGACTTGCAACTTGCGAACTCGTTCGGTGCTCGCCCGATACTGGCTGTCGACGCTCTCGGCGGTCGTGCGCACTTCCTTGAGCCGCATCAGGTTTTGGGTGTTCTGGTCGAGGAGTTGCCGATAGCTCTCCACCAATGCTGCATTGTTCTCCGCCAGAGCCCGCAGGGGAGTCGGCACGGTCTTCTGCAGTTCCGCCGTCTCGCGGGAGAACCGCTGCAGAGTCGACTCCTGTTGCTGGTTGATCGTCCGCTGGATCGTTTCCAGCAGCAGCAGCGAATCGTCGAGTTGCTGTTTCGCCAGAGCGCGCTGTTCCGGCAGCAAGTCAGCAGTGGCGGTGTAGAACAGCTGCTCTCGATTGAGTCGGTCAAGTTCGGCCTGCAGGGCCAATTGCTGTGCGAGCAGTTGGGTTCGTCGGGCCCGGGTGACTTCCGCTTTTTCGCCTGGGGGGGCGGCCGTGTCCAACTGGGCTTTGACCTGTGCGAGCTGCGTTTGAGTGCCTTGCACGGCCGCGGGCAGTTCGGCAATTCGATTGCGCCGCCGGTTGGGTTCGTCAGTCAACTGATCAAACCGTTTTCGCTGGTTCTCGATTTCGGTTTGGAGCTGCACGCGCCGCTGTTCGAGCTGCGATGCGGGAAGTCCAAAGGGAATCGTCGGTCGCGTGTTGGCCAACTGTTGAAGTTCGCGCCGGGTTTCCTCGAGTGTCTGGGCGGCGGACTGGACGGCCTGATCGTATTCCGCGATTTTCCGCGCTGCCTGGTCGCGCGTTTCGAGCCGCTTGAGTGCCGTTTGATAAAGCTGGATGGCTGCCGTGCGAGTGGCCTCATCCAGGTCGGTGTTGGATTGCAGTTGGGCAATCGCAGCATTGATGCTGGTGGCGTCCACGGCTTCGGCGGGTGTGGCTGAAACGAGTGCCGGTTGGGCGGGATCTTTGGCTGCTTCCTGTCCGGCCGCAACTTGGGAAAGGAGCCCGCTCCAGAGCACTGTCAACGCCAATGAAACCCAAATCCGTCCCAAGCCGGAAAGAACACCAAAGGGCGCTCTCCGGGAGAGGAAAAAACGGAGCTGGTCGCCAAGGCGGAATGGAAGCATGGGTGCAAGCGGTAATGAGGAAGCGGCGAGCCCGGGTCGGGTCGTCTGCGGCTCATTGTAAAGTTTTTCGCCGCACGGCTCAGCAGCAGATTTTCGCAGCGAATGCAGGCATTTGGCCGAAGCGGGGGGGAGCCAGGTTGGCAGCAGCGATCGGTTTCAGCGCGCCTGCTGCTTCCCTGCCGCACGCACTTCGCTGCCGGTTTGTTTCCTCAAAGTGTCGCCGAAGCGGGCTCGCGCCTGATCGGCTGCTGCCTGCAAGCGGGCAACAATCTCCGGATGAGACTCGAGCAGATTATGGCTCTCGCCCGGGTCGGCCTTGAGGTCGAATAGGCTCAGCGGACAGTCCAGTTGCTGGTAAGGAGCCGGACTGCCGCCGCTCCCTCCGGGGGCCCCAGCCAGCGAACCATAGCGGTGAGGGAGGAGCAGTTTGTACTGCCGGTCGCGAACCGCCTGCAGTTGGCCGCCGGCGTAGTAAGTAAAAAAATAATCGTGGGGCGAGGGGCCCGGCTCGGGAGCGAACAGCAAATTGGAGATGTCGAGTCCGTCGATCGGCAATGCTGGCAACTCGGCGTTGAGCAGTTTGGCGATGGTCGGGAAAAGGTCGATGGTGGAGGCGAATTCATCGCAACGAGTGTTGGCTGGGACGTTTCCCGGCCAGCGGACCAGCAGGGGAACGCGGAGGCCACCCTCAAAGCTTGTGCCTTTTCCCTCCCTGAGCCTGCCGGCCGAGCCAGCATGGTCACCGTATGAAAGCCACGGCCCGTTGTCGGAGGTAAAGATCAACAGCGTCTTTTCATCCAGCTGCAGGCGTTTGAGGGTGTCGAGGATTTGGCCGACAGAATCGTCGACCTCCTGCAGCGTATCAGCGAACAGGCCATGACCGCTTCGACCCCGGTGTTCCGGAAGAACAAAAAGCGGAACATGGACCATGCTGTGAGGCAGATAGAGGAGGAATGGCTGGTTGCGATGGCGCTCAATGAAGTCGACTGCCCGCTGCGTGTAAGCGGTGGTTAATCGCTGCTGGTCCTCGGCGGTGACGTTGTCGTCGACAATCTGGTTTCCGTCGTACAGCACGAGGTTGGGGTAACGCGATTTTCGTGCGGCCGCTTCCGCCGGCAGCTTGGCCAAGTCCGGGTGCTGTGGCCACATGTCATTGGAGTAGGGGAGTCCGTAGTATTCATCGAAGCCATTTTGCAACGGAAGAAATTCCGGTGAGTCACCGAGGTGCCATTTGCCAATGCAGGCGGTCGCATATCCACGGGCTTGGCAGAGCTCACCGAGGGTGGTCTCGCTGGGGTGGATGCCAATCGGAGAGTTGGGGCCGAGCGCCCCGTGAATGCTCACCCGGGTGTGATAGCAGCCGGTAAGGAGGGCCGCCCGGGAC
>JAJTFE010000319.1 GCA_021298375.1 Blastopirellula sp.
TTGGGAATCGTCTTTCTCTGGCCCTTGTTCCGACCGGAAGAAACCGCTTGGCCTCTGTTTGTTTGCCTCTTGCTTCACGGTTGCCTGGTCGCCTTTCGCAGCGCCGGATTTCTGATGTATCAGGGGATTCCCTCGATGACGATCAACCTGGCGCTTTCGGAATGGGTGATTTTTCTGACGACCGCGGTTTTGTGGTGGCGGAGCGTCTGAGCCCTGCGGCTGGTTTCAGATTCACTGCCGTGCACGGCCGGGCCTAACTCCAAAGCCCGGTTTATTTGGTGGACTGAGCCGCAAGAGATTCATTGCGGGAGTCGAGGAAACACGATGGTCGGAAACGCTCGGGTAAAACTCGGATGGTGGATGCTCGTTTGCAACCTGGTTGCGGGCAGCTTGGGGGCCTGCGGCGCTGGCTCGACGATGGCCGACGAGCTGCAGCGGACCAACATCGTCGTGATACTGGCGGATGATTTAGGTTATTCCGACCTCGGCTGTTATGGCGGCGAAATCGAGACGCCAGTTTTGAACCAGCTGGCTCGCGAGGGGGTGCAGTTTACCCAGTTCTACAACACGGCCCGTTGCTGGCCGACCCGGGCAGCGTTGCTGACAGGTTACTACCCGCAGCAAATTCGTCGGGACCGGTTAGCGGGCATACCCAGTGGCAACGGCGGACGACGGCCAGGTTGGGCGAGTTTGCTTCCTGAAGCGTTGCGGGGTGGAGGTTACCGGACCTATCACTCTGGCAAATGGCACGTGGATGGTGCGCCCCAAGCCGGTGGGTTTGACCGGTCTTACTGTCTCGACGATCACGATCGTTTTTTTGGACCGCGCCAACATAGCGAGGACGGGAAAAAGCTGCCGGTCCCGGAAGCCGATCAGGGTTACTACGCGACCACAGCAATCTCGGACCATGCGATTCGATGTTTGCAGGAGCATGCTGCGGAGCATTCCGGTCGTCCGTTCTTCAGTTTCGTCGCCTTCACGGCTCCGCACTTTCCTCTGCAAGCTCCCCAAGCGGACATTGAGCGTTGTCGAACCCGATATGCGGCTGGCTGGGATCGACTGCGCGATGAGCGCTGGAAGCGGATGGCGCACTTGGGAATTCCCGCGACTGGCCCGGCTCCCATCGACCGGGCACAGGGGCCAACCTATCCACAGGAAGATGCCCTTAATAAGCTCGGACCGGAGGAGCGGGAGCGGGCCGAGCCTTGGGACGAGCTACCCGAGTCGGTGCGGTCATTCCAAGCAGCGAAAATGGCCATTCACGCCGCAATGGTTGAGCGAATGGATGCCGAGATTGGGCGGTTGATTGCCCAGCTGAAGGCGATGGGTGAGTGGGAACGAACCTTGTTGGTATTTCTTTCCGACAACGGGGCGTCAGCTGAGCTGATGGTCCGAGGTGATGGCCACAATCGGGAACTCCCAGCCGGGAGTGCGGGAACGTTTTTATGCCTTGGTCCGGGATGGTCGAGTTTGGCCAACACGCCATTTCGCAAGCACAAGACTTGGGTCCATGAAGGGGGGATTTCCACTCCATTCGTGGTGCATTGGCCCGCTGGCGGAATCGCTTGTGGAGAACCTCGTCATACGCCCGCTCATGTAATCGATTTGGTACCGACGTTTTTGGAGGCGGCCGGGATTGAGCCGGGGGGCTCGGCAGAGCGAACAAAAGCTTTGGGCTCAGCACCCTCACTGCCCGGCCGGAGTCTGCTCCCTGCCCTGCGAGGCGAGGTCGAGCAACTCCACGACTGGTTGTGGTGGGAGCACGAAGGAAACCGGGCGTATCGCGAAGGGGATTGGAAAATTGTGGCTGCAGGCGAGGATTCGGCTTGGGAGCTTTATGATTTGAGCCGAGACCGAACGGAGTTGCAAAACCTTGCCCAGTCGGCGCCGGCGCGAGTCCAGCAGATGGGCGAGGCTTGGGCCGCGCACAAGGAACGATTTCGAGCCGATGCCAGCCGCGACTTGCCAGCTGAAGAGAAGAAGTAGTTAGCGCGGTCGGGAGCAGGCTGGCGGAATTTAAGCTGGCGACTTGTCGAGCAGTGGCTGCAGGTGCTGGAGGCTGAGTGCGAGCGCCTGAAGTCGAGCTGGCAGCGAATGCTCGAAGTCTCGGTCCTCGGGGGGAGTGATACTCAAGCGGGTGAGCGAGGATCCCGACTTGATTCAATCGCTCGCGATGCAGTTCGGCGTCTTTGAGATGGATATGAAACAGGCGGTCGGCGAACTCGCTTAAGGGCAGGAGGTAATCCATCTGTTGCCAGACGAGGTGGGAGGGATCGTAGTTCAAGCCGAGGTGGGGACTGGGGATGTCGCTGAACAAGCGACGCCAGATGGCAGGCGAGGTCGCGATATTTTTCCCGCCCGGCCATTCATCGCGGGTGAAATACATCGGACAGTTCTCGATCCCGATTTGGACTCCGTGATCCTCGGCCAGCCGGACCAATGGTCGCCAAACCTCCAGCAAGCGCGGCCAGTTCTCATCGACGCTCAGTAGCGGGTTGCGCCCGATAAAGGTATTAACCCGCTGCAGACCGAGCTGGGGAGCGAGCCGAATCAGCCGCTGGAGGTGGAACGCCGCGGCCTCCGCCTCCCCGCGATCTGCCGCCAGGCAATTGGGATAGTAACCCAAGCCGCTGAGCGCGACTCCCGTTTGACTGGTAGCCGCAGTGACCGCTGCTTGGAGTGTTTCGAGGGGTTGAGCCGCGTCGACGTGAGTCACACCGGCGTAGCGGCGTTCCGCTTTGCTCGGGGGCCAGCACATGACTTCGACGCATTCGTAGCCCAACTGAGCAGCTTGTTGGAGGACTTCAAACAGGGAGAGGTCAGGGAGAATGGCGCTTACGAAACCGAGTTGCATCGCCGTGATTCCTGGAGGTTTCCTTGATATTTTCTGCAGCGGAATGTGTTCCGGGCCGTTGGTTCGCTGGCAAGAGCTTACTGACAAAGAGATTTGCTGACAGGTGCTATCGCATGGTTTACCCAGTTTACCGTCGGTTTGTGAATCGAGGCAAAAGGAGTGAACTCGCGGAGTAAATTCGTTGGAGCAGGCGCCCAGCGGGAGGGATGGCTGTTGGAATTGCCCGTAGCCGCGGCCCCGGTGGCGGCGGTATACTTTGGGGCAAGGCAAGCGAAACGAGCATTGCCATTGGTCACCTGTTTTTTGGACTGAAAGTGAAGAGATGAAGCGTTTGGCAATGGCCTTGTTGTGTGTGGGAATGATTGGGGTGGTGGCCGTGGGCCAGGAGAATCCGGGAGCCGAGTCGGTCATTCCCGCGCCGGCTCAAGTGCCGGAAAATTTGAATCAGAAAGCGAGCTACCTGTTGGGCTTTGATTTCGTGCAAAGCTTGAAGCAGCAGCAGGCCGAATTGGACCTTGAGCAAGTCGTGGCCGGGATGAAAGCCGCGATGGAAGGCAAAGAAATCGGAATGAACCCCGAGGAAATTCGGACTGTAATGATGGCCTTTGAGCGCCAATGCCAGGAGCGGATGGTCAAGGTAATTCAGGCTCAGGCAGCCGAAAACACTGCGGCTGGCGAGGCCTATCTGAAGACAAACGGGACCGCCGAGGGGGTCACTACCTTGCCAAGCGGTGTGCAGTACAAGGTTGTGACAGCCGGCAACGGTGCGACCCCTTCGCCTGAGAATCAGGTCAAGGTGCACTACACTGGCAAGACCATCGATGGCAAGGTATTTGATTCCTCGGTCGAGCGGGGCGAGCCGGCTGTTTTCCCAGTCGGGGGACTGATCAAGGGAATGACTGAGGTTTTGCAAAAGATGAAGGTCGGCGACAAGTGGGTTGTGACCATTCCGTCGCAAATGGCCTATGGGCAAAATGGACCGCCGCAAATCGGGCCCAATCAGGTTCTGATTTTCGAGTTGGAGCTGATCGAAATCATGAAGTAACTGGTTGCAGTCGGGGCGATCACCTCAGCCCTACTGAAACAAGGCGACGTCTGCCTGACCAGAGCCCCGCATTCATTGCGGGGCTTTTTTTTGCGCAATTTCCCGGTTCAACCTGGGGAATGGGCGGTTCGTGGTCAGGGTGACTTTTGGCTGTGAACGCGCCTGCCCCTTGAATCGCTATCGTGGGTGGGCCGCATCGGGTCTCTAGATCAAATCGACCCGCTTCCT
>JAJTFE010000098.1:0-18791 GCA_021298375.1 Blastopirellula sp.
CGCGGTTTCAACCGGTGCCGATCCTCGATGCTCAACCCTTTGACCCTCGCGAGGCCCGTACCCTGCTCCCGGTCTACGACTTGCTGCTGACCTGTGCCGTCGCCACGCCTGAGAAGCGTTTTGGTTTCGGGTTTCAGCAGTTTGAACCCCCGATAAGCTGCGAAGTGTGTCCAGACTTGGGAAAGCTCAGAGTCCGACAGACCGCTGACCAAACGGTGCAGGAGTTCACCTACACACCCCCCATCGCCCCCTATCAGTTCGGAATCTCCACCTGCGACCGGCAACTCACCATCGCGATTGACGATCGCCAACTGCTCCAGATTCCTATCACCAGTTCCCCCCAGCCCGACCGCCAGCAACTCAGCCGCCCGCTGTTCCTTGAATCGGCAGACGGTCCCATCCGGCTGAGTCACATCCAATTGCTTCGCGATGTCTATTACCTCGAGCGGGCCAGCGGAGAGCCCGCATCCCCAAGGGACAAGCAATACAAGCTCGGAGCCCGTGAATACTTGGTGCTCGGGGATAATCCGCAGGACTCAATTGACAGTCGCGACTGGCCTCAACCCGGACTGTCAAGAAGCCAGATGATCGGACGCGTGGGGAAAGTCGGCCGGCAATGAAACTGGCCGGATCACGAACCCAGCGAGCTCACGTCCCCTCCGAACCGGCGAGGGAGACCCTCGGTTAGGATTTGGATAGGAAGGATGCTCAAGCGGGGCTATAATCGCGAGTAATTGTCGCCGCCCGGAATCCCATTGTCTGGAATCCGTTGAAGAGAATCCTCTCGGATTGGCTGTCGACAACCGCGGCCGCAAAACTTGGAGCAGGGAAACAGGAATGAGCAGGGAATCACGCCGCCAACCGTTTGAAACAGCGTCCCGACGCGATCGCACGGCGGCAGGCAGCGGAGCAACTGGGGCGGCAGGCCGCGGATCAACTGGCGGAGTGGCCGCTTCAGGCACACTTCGTCCGGCAGGTCCAATTCAGGGCTTTTTTACCGATTACGGGAATCGGGAAACGATTGAGTCCATCTTAGTGGCAGTCGTGCTGGCCCTTTTGTTTCGCACCTTTCAAGCCGAAGCCTTCATCATTCCCACGGGCTCAATGGCTCCCACTCTGATGGGCCAGCATATCGATGTCGCCTGCGACAAATGCCGGTATCAATACCGCACGGGCGCGACCGAGGAAAACACCACCCGCCCGGTGGCCGAACGAGATCCAATCACCAGAACCTTCTGTCCGCTGTGCCAGTACCCGATGCGCTTGCGTCGAAACAAGGACGCCGACCATCGCTCGAATCAGGGCGATCGAATTCTGGTCAACAAGTTTGTCTACGACTTCCAGCCACCCGAACGGTTCGATGTCATCGTCTTCAAGTACCCGAACAACGGCAAACAGAATTACATCAAGCGTCTGGTCGGCTTGCCCGGAGAAAATCTCGTCATTCAGTGCGGCGATATCTTCTCGTTGACTCCCAAAGCGGAAGGGGCAGGGTGGAACTGGGAGATCGTTCGCAAGCCACCCGAAAAGCTGCTCACCATGCTCCAACTGGTCGACGATACGCACTTCGTCGCCGCCGAGTTGCGCAAAGTAAATTGGCCGTGGCGCTGGCAACAGTGGGGCGTGGAGGATTCAGAGCGCGGCTGGACCGTAGTCGAGTCCGGCGGCAAGCCGCTCTATCAGGTGACCGCGGAATCCGCCAAGACGCCGCAGTGGCTTCGCTATCGCCACATGCTCCCCACCCAGGAAGACTGGGAGCTTATTTCGGAGGGGCGACAGGTTGCCCGTCTGCAGAACGATCTAGGTCGCTGGATCGGCGATTACTATGCCTACAACGATTCAGAGGTCAATAATTCGCGCCGAAACAAAAGCTGGGGAGCGAATTTTGTCGGCGACATCGGGCTGGAGGCGGTCGTCGATATCCAGGAAAAGTCAGGCCAATTGTTGCTCGACCTTGTCGAGGGCGGGGCTCACTTCCAATGCACGGTCGATATCGCCTCGGGCAAGGCAACGCTCAGCTGTGCTGATTCCAGCGTCCGCTTTCGCAGCGCCAGTGGCGAGCCAATCGAGGAGCCCACGGCAGAAACCTCGATTCGGGGACCGGGCCGCTACCTGGTCAAGTATGTCAACGCTGACGACCAACTCAGATTGTGGGTGAACGGCAAACTGGTCGAATTCACCACAGACCTTTACACGCGAGAAGGTCGCGTTTTTCCGACCTGGTCTCCCAATGATGCCGGCGACGCAGAACCGCTTGGGATTGGCTCAGCCGGAGCTGCGCTGAAGGTTGAACGAATTCAGGTCTGGCGAGACATCTACTACATTTCGGTGACTCAACGCGAACAAACCTTTGACGAGGGTATCGTGCCCCCTCCAGAGTTGCTGGCCATCTCCCGCGAGCCCAAAAGCTGGGGCTCCAGTCGCGTCCGATCGGCCATGGCGGGACGCTATCGCCCCGACAAGCCGATGTTTCAGTTGGGGGAGGGACAGTACATGCCGATGGGGGACAATAGCCCTGCTAGCTTGGATGCGCGGGTTTGGCCGGGGGCGCCTTATGTCGAAGAAGCCTTGCTTCTGGGGCGGGCTTTGTTTATTTACTGGCCCCACAGTTTGAACAAACCGATTCCCTTTTTCCCGAACTTCCCGAGGATGGGCCCGATACGCTGATCGGCGTCCTCGCCTGCCCCGTGACGGATCTCCCGCTTCAAGGAGGAAGCATGACCATTCTGCAAGCCAACGGCTTGGTGAAAGTCTTCGGCCGGCGCACTGTCGTCGACGGGGTCTCGATCGCGGTCGAGCAGGGGGAGATCGTCGGAATTTTGGGCCCGAACGGCGCCGGCAAATCGACAACTTTTCGGATGATTTGCGGGCTGACTCAACCCGACTCCGGTGAAGTCTTTCTCAAGAACACCAATGTCACTCACTGGCCGATGTATCAGCGGGCGAAACAGGGAGGGATGGGGTACCTGCCCCAGCAGTCCAGCGTTTTCGCCAAACTTTCGGCTGAAGATAACCTGCGGGGGATCATGCAATTGCTGGGATTTTCCCTGCCTGATCTCCGAGCCAGAGATCATCATGCTGGACGAACCGTTTGCCGGTATCGACCCGGTCACGGTACAGAACATCCAGCTGATCATTCAGGAACTGGCCGAAAACGGAATCTCGATCCTGATCACAGACCACGCGGCTCGCGAGATCCTGCAAATCACTGATCGCACTTATGTCGTCAGCGAGGGGAAGATCCTGGTCAGCGGCACGACCGACCAGATCGTCTCGCACGAGGAAGTTAAACAAAAGTACCTCGGCGAAATCGATTTCGCCGGTGCTTCATCGGCGACCGCCGGAACAGCCCCGCACCTCCGCTTCCGAGCTGACACAATGCCCGAAAACATCCTGAAAACCGGAACGGGGCCGGTCGTTCGCCCGCCCAGCAGCACGGCCGTGCCACTGAGGAAATTCGATGACTTTTCCTGACCAAGGCGTAACTCGCTGCGCTACGTCGGCGTGAGCTCGCACTGAGGGGAACCTGAAATCATGCTGCTCCCCTCGCAAGAGTAAAGAGCGTGGGTTCGCCTCCAAGCCCTGCTGATTCACTTTCGCCAATCGCCATAAGCCCACTGAAACTCGCTGCTCGCCACCATGTCCGCCTGTCCCTGCCCCAGCTTTCCAGTCACAACCGCCACCGGTTGGCAGCCGACCGGGCTCGACCGGACGACGGGACCGTTGATGTTTTGGGCTTCGGTCCTCTTCATGGTTTTCTTCAGTCTGATGCTCCACTTGGAACTCGACCCTCAAGACACGGGCGAATGGCGTTGGGAGTTTGCCCGTTTGGCTGCCTCGATTTACTGGTTGTTCCCGACCGAGGCGGCACTCTATTGGCTACGCGGCAATCGCCTGACGCCGGGGCATTGGTTAGGTGCTCTGCTGCCGATGTTCCGTTCGGGAGCTCGCGACCACGAAGCAGCCGAGTATGTCTGGCTGCCCCTGTCAGGCTGGAAAAAAGTAGAACCCGAATTGGAAAAGTACCTGGCTGTATTTTTTCGCTGGCCAATGGTCGTGATTGCCGTTCTGGTCGTCCCGATCGTGGGAGTTGAGCTGCTGGCCGGCGAGCTGCTCGAAGAGAATCTGCCAGCCCGACGAGGCTTGGAGGTCCTGACGGCGATCATCTGGGTGGCCTTTACGCTCGAGTTCATTCTGATGATCTCGGTGACACCCAAGAAGCTGAAATATGTCCTCCGTCACTGGCTGGAAATTCTGGTCATCGCCCTGCCGATGCTGGCGTTTCTGCGCACCGCTCGGCTGGGGCGTTTAGCGCGGCTCAAAGACTTGAGCAAAACGGTTAGGGCCTATCGCACGAGGGGGTTGTATGCCCGTTGGTGGCGGGCAATCGTCGCTCTGGAGTTGCTAGACCGCGTCCAGAAATTGGATCTCGACAGCTACCTCAGCAACCTGGAGGACCAGTTCGAGGAAAAGAAAGAGGAATTGGTTCGCATTGAACAGAAGCTGGAGCAAACGCGAAAAGAGTTGGCAGCCAAACAGTCCGCGACGTCCACGATGTCCGGAGCGGCCCAAGTTCCACCTGCTGTCCGCCGCGTTGCTTAAGTGAGCCAAGGCTCGTCAAAGGGTCAAGCAAGCTCTCGCCCTGATCGCTCTGGCGCGGGTTCGCTATCGGGCGCCGGTCGACTACACTGGTTCCCAGAGACTGCTCTTGCGGGAGCTGGTCGCCTCTCTTTCCCTGGAAACCATGCAACATGAGCAGCCCGGTGCAGCCCCCGCTCTGGAATTCCGCCCAGGTGCCTGCCGGAGCGCGCGAAGGGCGCTGGCACGGTTTTTCCGGTTGGCTTACCTGGGCCCTGCTGGTTCTCCTTTGCGGATTCTTTTTTGGCCAAGCTCCACCCGACGTCAACGAATCCCACTACCTGACCAAGGCGAAACATTTCTGGAATCCGCAGTGGTGTTCGGGCGATTTGTTTCTGCGATCGGCCGAGGCTCACTGGCTGTTTTTTTTCGCAACGGGATGGCTGACCAAATTCGTTTCGTTGGAAACCTATGCCTGGCTGGGGCGACTGTTGAGTTGGCTGCTGGTTGCGACCGCTTGGCTGCAATTGAGCCGCCAGGTCTCGCAACGCGCCTGGTTCGCTCTGTTCAGCTTTGCCTTATTCCTGCTGTTCAACCTGCGCTTTCATCTGGCTGGCGAGTGGGTCGTCGGGGGTTTTGAAGGCAAGCCGCTGGCCTACGCCTGCGGAATCTGGGCCGTGGCCGCTTGGCTGCGGGGCAACTGGCCACAAACGGTTCGATCGGCTGGCACGCTTTGGTCGGCGGTTGGTTGGGGCTGGCTGTCGCCTTGGCCACGCTCTCACTGGGCTCTCAGGGCATTCGTGAAGCCATCGCCGGTTGCTGGCCCAGTCGAGGCTCGCTGCTCAGCGGGATCCAAATCGCGGCGGGTGCCTGCTTGGCGCTGACAGGGGTGTTGCCGAGCCTGCTGAGCCAATCGGCGGCCAGTCCTGAGCAGTTACGCGAGGTGGCTTGGATTCAAGTGACCCAGCGATTGAGCCATCACTTGTGGTTTACTGCGTTTCCCACAGGCCGGGTCGCAGCGTTCGCCTTGCTCGCGGCCTTCTGCTGTCTGATGGCCATGCGGGTCCTCTGGCCTCGAGCACTCGGCCTGATGTTCCGACTCGCGTTTGCCGGATTGCTGTTCAACCTGATCGGGCTCTGCCTCTCGGCCATGGTGTCCGAACAATCGGCTGGAGCGAATGTGGCTTGCTCCCTGCTCCGACTTTACTGGTTTCGCTTTGCTGATTTCGCGATCCCCTTGGCAGTGGCTCTGGGCACGGGCTGGCTGCTTGAGTCGTGGTCGCGTCAGGGCAATCCCCGCCTGCAGATTGTGATTGCCCGAGGAGTCTTGGTCGTATTGAGCTTGGCCGCGGGACTGCAGGCGTTGGAGAATTGGGAGACCAGCCGGCCGGGCGCCGATGCGGCGGCGTTGGAGCAATTCCCCTCGGAGCCGAACAAAGAATTGAAACTGGCCGCCAATTGGAGGCAAGTCTGCCAATGGATAGCTGCCGAGACTCCCCCGCAGGCCGTCTTCATCACTCCGGCCAGACAACAGAGCTTCAAATGGTACGCCGAACGGGCCGAGGTTGTTTGCTGGAAGGACATGCCCCAGGACCCGGCGGGCATTGTCGAGTGGTCGAGACGCTTGAACCTGGTTTACCGCCCGCAACTGGACTATGAACTGGGTCTGTTCGCCTTCGATGATCTGCAATTGCAGCAACTGGGCGCGGAGCTCGGCGCAGATTATCTGCTCTTGCCCCAAGCCGAGTACGATCAGGTTCGCGACCGCTGCCGCTTGCCTCTGATTTACCCCAGCGACCCGCAAGCTCGGGTTTCCTTCGTTGTATTGCGACTGCCTTCCACGGGCGGTAAATCGCCGGATTAGGGCTCGCGGATGCTCGAGTCGACTGCGCCCATCAACGGGTAAAGGATGTACTCGATCACCCGTCGCTTGCCCACTTTGATATCGGCGTCAGCGGTCATTCCGGGCAGAAGGCGGTAGTCCTTGGCGCGGAAGTTGATTTGCTCGGGCTTGAGGGTGACGCGAGCCCTGAATGTGGTGATCGGCGGCGCACCGTTTTGCACTTCTTTCTCAAACGAACCTTCACTGATGGTTCGGATGTTGCCATCCAGCCAGCCATTCTTCTGATAGGGAAACGCCGACAGTTTCACCCGCACCAAATCTCCCGTTTTGACATAGGAAATATCCTTACCGGGAATTTCAACTTCAACTTCCAGTTCAGCGTCGAGCGGTGTCAACTTGAACAGAGCTTCGCCCGGCTGGACGACGGAGCCAACAGTGCGGTCAGCGACCTCCTGAACGTAAAATTCCTTGTAGGGCAGGTCCGTCGGAACCCTCAGCTCGACCAGTTCGCTGGTCCGCTTCGCCTTTTTGACTTCCTCGTCGCTGCTGTTCTTTTTCTCGGCAGCTTCCACCAGTTGCTTGGCTACATCGGCCCGCCAGCTTGCAATGTAGGCTGCCCGGCGTTTGGTGATCGCTTCCTTCTCGGCGGCAAGCTCCTTCTCTTTCCCCTCGAGGACGTCGATATTCTTGCGCGAATCCATGGTCTGAATTTCCCAACGCATGACATCGATATCCGAGACGGAGCCTTGCTGTTTGAGCTTGCTGCGAGCCTCCAGAGCCTCTTCGAGTTTGACCAGCTTCTCTTTCTCGATGGCCTGTTCGACGCCGTTATTCTTGAGCTGCGTCTCGACCTTGCTAAACTCGGACTCAAATTCGGCAAGTTTCGAATCGTATTCATTTTTACGCTCGACATAAGCCATCTGCTGCATCAGCCAATCCCGATGATTCTCGTGGCCGGTGAGGTCATATGGGATCGAGTCACGCTCGGCGTTCAATCTCGCAATCTGAGCGTCCAGGCTGATCAGCTTCTGCTCCAACTGGGCGAGGTCGGCGGCAGAAAAGGTCGGGTCGAGAGTTGCCAGAACATCCCCGGCGCGGACGATGTCGCCAAACCGGGCAAGCACGGTGCGGATCGGCGCGGTATTTGGGGTCTGAATGATGACTTGCTTGTCAGCCGTGGTCAGCTTGCCCTGTGAAGTCACAATTTTGTCGACTTCGGCCCAGCAGGACCAGCCGATCGTCGCGACGATCATCGCAATCACGGTGTAGAGCGTCCAGCGCATCCCACCGGGAATCCGCGCCTGCTCAATTTCAACCGCATCGGGTTGGAATTCATTCAGCAACTGTTCGGTGCGCCCGCTTCGGGCCCGCAGTTCATCGACCACGGCGCGACGGCGCGCATCCCGCTGCTGCTGCACCCGCTCTTTTAATGTCGGCCCACTTGCTGATGCCATAAGTCGCGATAAACCTTGCAGGAGTTAAGTAATTGCTGATGAGTCCCCATCGCATCGACCTGAGCCCGATTGAGCACCACGATGGCGTCGCAACCGGTCAGCGTGGTCAAGCGATGGGACACAATAATGACGGTTCGACCTTTGGCAATCCGGGCGAGATTGGCCTGAATGATTGCCTCGCTCTCCGGGTCGAGGGCGCTGGTCGCCTCATCGAAAACCAGAATGCGGGGATCGGTCAGCAGCGCTCTCGCGATCGCCAGACGCTGCTTCTGACCGCCGGAAAGATTGGATCCGTTTTCTTCCAGAAGCGTATCGTATGACTGCGGCAGCCGTTCGATGAATTCATCCGCCCCGGCCATCTTGGCGGCGAAAACGACCTCTTGGAATGAGGAGTTGGGCTTGGCCATGGCGATGTTGTCGCGAACCGATCCCCGAAACAAAAAGTTATCCTGAAGAACGACGCCAATGTTCTGGCGGAGATGCGAAATGTCGAGCTCGCGGATGTCGAGCCCGTCAATTCGAAGCACGCCTGATTGAGCCCGGTACATCCCCTGAAGCAAGCGGGTCAGGGTCGTCTTGCCGCTGCCACTGCGTCCCACCACGCCGATGACTTTACCCGCCGGAATCCGAATGGAAACGCGGTCCAGCGCCGGCGGAGATGTCGGGGCGTAGGCAAAGGTCACATTCTCAAACTCGACCGATCCCTGAATCATGGGGCGGAGACCTTGTCCGACCCCCGCCTCGCGCGGCTGGTTCATCACCGCTCCGAGCATGCGCACACTCAGGGCCGCCTCCTGGTAAGAATGCACGAGCGAAACCAACTGAACCAGTGGACCGGTAACGCGACCGCTGATCATCTGAAAAGCGACCAGGGCTCCGACACTTAACTGGTTTTCAAACACCATGTTGGCTCCGAACCAGACGACAGCTACCGTCATCAGCTTTTCCAAAAGCTTGGAAATCGTGGTCGCAATCGTGGAAATCTTGCCCACCTTGAAATGCATCGCCACGGACTCAGCCGTTCGCTGGTCCCATTTCTTTCGCTGGACTGGCTCCATGCTCAGGGCCTTGACGGTCTGGGCGCCGTGGATTGTCTCGACCAGCATCGCCTGCCGGTTGCCCTCGGCGAAGTACAGGGCCTCAAGGCGGCGTCGATAAGGGCCGAGCAGCACTCCGATGTTCAAGGCTAATAGTCCGGAAAACCCGAGCACAATCAGCGTCAGCGATGCGCTGTAGTAAAAGTACAGAATGGGCAGGAACACAAACAGCGCTGTCGCGTCGAGCAGCGTCGTGAACAGGCTGCCGGTAAGGAACTCCCGGATCTTGGAGGTCTGCTGCATGTGCTTCGCCAGCACGCCCGCGGAAATGTGCTCGAAAAATGTCATCGGCAGGGCGAGCATGTGCTGGAAGGTTCGCGTCGAAACGCGCACATCGATCTTGGACGTTGCGTGCAGGAGGAGGAATCCTCGCAGAAACCCGAGAATCGCATCGAACAGGAGCGCCAGGCAGATTCCGACCGTAATCACCTGCAAGGTGGAGAGGGCGTAATTCACCAGCACCTTGTCGATTACGATCTGAAAGTAAAGCGGGACCACCAGCGAAATCAGGTGAATGAAGAAGACCGCAATCGCCACGTCGACAAATGCCGAACGCTGCTTCCACATCTCCGGGATGAACCAGCTCAAACTGAAAGGCTGGTCCTGGTCAAGCACGGTGAACGTCCGCTTGGCTAGGATCACCTCACCCTTCCAGGATCGCTCGAAGTCATCCCGTTCGAGAAAAATGAAATCGGGACGATCGGCCAGTGGGTCAAAGATCGCCACCTGATTGAGAATCGTGCCATCCTCCAACTCCTTGCGGCGGAGGCCGACGATAATCACGTAGTTTCCATTGTTCAACTTGGCCATCACCGGAAAGACCTGCTGCATCTTTTCCAGATGCTTCCAAGTCAACTTCCCAGGCCGCACTTTCAACCCGGCATCCCGGGCCATGCGAAGCAGCCGCCGCTGGTCGGGCTCTTCGTTTTCCAGAGAGTAATCGTGGATCAAGCGATCGGCGCTCACATCGAGCCCGTGATGCCGCCCGATGAGCGAGAGACATTTGACGGCGGTGTGCTGACTCTGCCCCTGCCCGAATTCCTGAGTTCGCTCGGCTCCCGCTCCCGGCCGTTCCGCCCTGCGATTCAGCGGCCAGTTCTTTGCGGTCGTCGGTGTTGTTCATGCGGTTCGCTCAATTGGATCGGATGGTTGAATCTTAGGCGCGACCCAGCCTCAGACCATCATCAGAGCTTGTCGTACCATCCGAAGGCAGCTTGATGACAGCCCTGAAAGCAGCTTGGCGGCCGGGCCGTATTGGCGGAACGCTTGAACGTAGAAACAAAAAAACCTCGCTGGCGGGAACCAGCGAGGTTCTAGTGGTTAAATTTCCGCCCGGCAATTCTAGACCGGGGTAGCGATAAAACCGAATTGAGTCTGGCTGCTGGACAGCTGGAATCGCTGCCGGACATCGGTAGATTGGACAAAGATGGAATTCAGGTCAATGTCGTTACCAATCCGATTACCGGCAGAATCGACAAACCGCAAGGTCTCAACCCGTGAACCGCCCCAAGCCATATCCTTGACGACAACCGATCCCAACGCTTCGCCACGGTCGAACGCAATGTCGATTCGCAGGTCGCGGCCGAATCGCCGGAACGTAAAGTCGTCCTGAAGTGCATTCAACTGGCCAAATGGATCCGCGATCTCGATGATTTCTCGTCCGCTCTGAGTCTCTTCGCGGACAACGTCATTTCCGTCCCCACGGGACCAGAAATAAGTATCGTTGCCGGCCCCGCCCCGAAGCACATCCTCGCCACCGTTACCAATCAAGCGGTCGTTCCCTTCGTTGCCGAAGAGCAAGTTGCGAAGCTGGTTGCCCGTAATCACGTCGTTGCTCCGCGAACCACGGGCATTTTCAATGACACTGCCATAGGGCAGAAGCAGGGCGTTGGCGACTCCGTTCAGCGACGAGCGACGGCCTTCGCGGAGGTCGATCGAGGCCGGCAATACCTGGTTGCCGTAGTTGAGCGTGTCATCACCACCCGCATCCCACAATGCCTGAAGGATGTTGTCGCTCTGCTCAAACACATAGGTGTCGTTGCCAGTGCGGAAGTTCGTGTTGGCACCAAAAGTCTCGTGCAGCCGACCAATGTCATAAAGCATCGGTGTCGCTGGCTCGGTCAAAGCCGGATTCGGATTTTGATACATCGAAGCAGCAGGCGAAGCGTAACTCATGACCGTGTAGCCACGATGGTCCGTCGCAATCGGAAGCGCTGGCTCGTACTCGAAGGGGTGCTTGAATCCGAGCAAGTGCCCCAACTCATGGATAACCGTCAACCGATAAAGCGCACCGCGGCGAGTGTCCGTGCTGTCCACAGGGAAATCCGAAATGTCCAGCCAGAAGTCGCCGGGCTTGGAGCCGTACCACTGCGTGCCACCGTAGACATAAGCCAGAGTTCCACCCGGGCCGTCAATGTTGCACAAGCCAATCGTCGTCATCGCCTCGGACGCGTCGGCAGTGAATGGGACTTCCACGAGGTCGATGTTGGTAATCGACTCGTAGTAAGCCATGACATCCCGGACCACAGCCCGTTGGGAGGGAGCAAGAGATGTCGTCTGATCAGCTTCGGGGTCATCAGGGCCGTAGTAAATCGGTAGCGGCGGGTAGGGGGGACTACTCGGATTGAAACCTTCGATAAACGTGTAAGTTAATTTGACTTTGCCATTGACCACTTCACGCGGGGAAATCTCTGGACCACCCTCCAAAGCCCGAGTACCAACCGGTTCGGTGTTGACATCGATTTTTTCCCAGTCAGTCCAGAAGGTTCCGTTGTAACCACGGACCATCATCGAGTCGTAGCTGGTGCCGTCGTCAGTCACCGCGCCTTCGATCCGCAGGGTGTCAAATTCCGCTGCGGAGAGGGAGTAGAGCCGTCCTGGAGTCAACCGTGCCCCGTTGAGCGTCAGGTTTGCAGAGGTCGAAACGGTGTTGAAGTCAACCACCTGATACTGAATCAGCGGAGGACCTGCATCCGCTCGTTCGAACAGCGTGTTGAATTTGACTTCTTCGAGCGTATCCAAAACGACGGTTCGGGTGTCAAAGGTGACGGTCGGCTGGACCACAGCACTGATGTTTCCAACCGCCAGATCACTCCAGTACCGGCCGTCAAAGGCCTGAATCTGATATTGCTCAAATTCGGGGAATGCGGAGTAGTTGTAGCGAACGGTCGAAAGCTGATTGTAGGGAAGTTCGAAGAACGTTCCCGAAGTCTGGCGGACGCCGTTGATCGTGAAAAAGCCGCTGTTGGGATTGATGCCGGTGTCGAGGAACCGAATCTTCTTGATCGTGTTCCCGTCGGCATCCGAGACAGTGAACATCGTCTGGGCGTCAATCACACGCCCCACACCGCCCTGCAGGTTGTAAACTCCGACTACTGGACTGTTCAGGTTCGGAGTGGTGAGCATGGTGAACTCAGAGACCTCGCTCCACTTCTTGCCGTCATAAGCCATGACGCCAATTCTCTCGTTCACCGGTCCCCACTCACCGCCAATGTAGCGAACCGCTGACAGGTCTGCGGCGTCAATCACGTTCCACTGGGCGGAGGGCAGCCGATTGCCCCGGAGCGTGAAATAGCCACTAATCGCGAAATTGTCCCGATCCACCAGAGAGTATTTCGTGATCGGGTAGTCATCTGGGTCGTAGACCGAAATCAGGTCGGTGATCGACCGGAACTCGGTCTCCAGAACCTGCCCATTTTGAGTGGTCACAATGGGTGGGCGGTTGTTCGGCTGGACCGTCGACATCACCCCAAATGCCGCCGAGCTCCAGAATTTGCCGTCGTATGCCTGAATGCCAATTGACTCCGCATCCAGCAGCAAAGCCGCAGAATAGCTCACCGAGTTCAACTGGGCCGCAGTGATTTCGATCCAGCCGCCGGAGTTTTGCTTAACTCCGCCGATGGAAAAGAAGCCCGAATAGGCCGCCGAGCCATTATCCCGAAAGCGATATCGGGTGATGGCATTGCCATCGAGGTCGACGACGTCGAACAAGTCCTTGAGAAGAACTGACGCACCAATTTCGACATTGGTGTTCTTGACGGTGACTGTGGGGGCAAAATTGTTCGCCATTTAACTGGTTTCCTGACGAAGATGGCTGCGTTACTCGGCCAAACCAGTGTCACCAGTTCGGCCGAGTCAGATTCGGGAAAAAGAATCCAAAACGCGGGGTCAATAGACGGGTTTAATGCAGTTAACACCCGGAAACTGTTCCGTTTGGGTGCAATGAGCCCATTATAGACAGCCAGCAAATCGACAGTCCAGTTTTTTTCCCCTAGAAATTGGGCGATTTAGGCGGGTTCGAACGCACCGGATTTGCCGATCCTGCGGCATCCCCGCCTTCCCGAGGACGAACCAAACCCGCATCAATCAACTGCTTCACGAGGTTCTCCATTGCACTGAAACTGCGGAGAAACCCCTCCGGTGGCAACACGACCCGGCATTTATTCTTCAAGCGAGGCTTGTTGTCCTGGTCCTGCTGAGAACCGACCAAAGAGACCAGGTCCATCCGGACCATTCCGCCCGAGAGTGAAATTTCCCCAATGCCGTCCGCATAAATTTCCTGATTCTGGTCCATCTACCTTGCTCCTAGAAGTGAGGGCTGTTGTGAAGTCTGTACTGCTGGTCCCCAAGCCGCACCCGGCCACCTCGTAAAACGGGAGCGACTGGCGGTCAAGAGAGTTCGCGCGACCCCAATTTCTAACACCGCCCAGCAACCCGAGCAAGCATTTTCAGGCGCTCTTTCACGACGAACTTTTCCTTTGGGCACGACTCCTCCCGCACGATGCCGTCAAGCCTCCCGCTTGAGCCAGAGAGCAATCTCAACCCAAGCCGCGCATCTTCCGCAGCCTTCCGGCAATCGCCCGTTTTGAAACAACCCGCCGCGGAAATTTCCAAAAAAACAGGTCGACACCAGCCCTTGAATTTCGCTATAAGCCGGGCGAACTAGCGGTGAAAGGACTCTGCATGCGGCAACCCAAATCGACACTCGAATCCATTTTCAGCCTGCTTCAGATCTCGGGCATGGATTCTCCTAACCGGCTCGCGGCGGGCATTTGCCTCGGAGTCTGGATCGGTCTGCTCCCAAAATTCTCGTTACTTCCCTGGTGTCTGGCGACGCTGGCCATCCTCAGTACCGCCAACTTGGCGACGCTAATCGCCGGATTCGCTGTCGGCTGTTTTGCGATCTCGTTCGCAGACCTGGTCGCATTGCCCCTGGGAGAAAAACTGCTCGCACTCGACGCCCTGTCTCCCTTGCTAACGAAGGCGACCGAGACCCCGGTGCTGACCCATTTTCGATTTCATGAGGCAGCAACCCTCGGCACGTTTGCCCTTGGTCTGCTGCTGATGCTCCCCGCTTTTTTTCTCGCCCGCGCCTTATTCCTCCAAATTCAGCCGCGACTGGAAAATTGGCTGGGCTCCGACTCCAGCGGCCACTGGACAGTTAAGCGAAGTCAAACACAACGCTCAGCCCCCAGCTCATAGCATCGGTCAAAACCGAGCGGATCCGCTCCGATTCTCAAGGTCAACATCCGGCTGAATCGTTCACAGTTCAAGGAAAACCCTTTCGATGTACCGACTTCAGGTTCTGCCCATTCGCCTGGTCATCCTGTCCTTGGCTCTGCTTTGTCTCTGGCTAACCGCCCCTGGCTGGATCCAGCCCATGGTTCGGCTCAGCCTGCAACGCACTTTTGGAACCGCGGTGGACTTTGAGAAGTGCCATTTGGACTGGAGCCAAGGCGGTCTGCAACTAACCAATGTTCAAATCTCCGACCCCGAAGACCCACTGCGAAATCTCATTCAGGCCAATCAGGTATGGGTGGAATTCAATCCCCAGTCCCTGTGGACTCGACAGTGGGAGGTCCGCTCTGCTCGCTGGAATGAAATTGTTCTCGGCTCCCCGCGGCCGAATCTGGCCGGCGACCGACTGAATGGGGCCACGCCTGGCTGGAAACAAAAATATCAGGAGCAACTGGCTTACGACCTCGACCTCGCCGCCAAAGGCTGGCTCGACCAAGTTCAATCGCTCCCGCCCGTAGAGCGAGGCGTCTCCGCCGCAGCCTTTGCCTCGATTACCAAATCAATCCGAGCGGATTGGGAAAACGAATTCCAACGCCAGCGCAAGCGAACGAATGCGCTGCGCGACGAGATTTCCGCGCTCAAGCGAGAGCTGAATCAAAGCGGCGGCAACCCGCTCCGCCTCGCAGCCGAAGAGAAAGCTCGCCTCGCCCGCCTCACGGACTTGGAGGGCGAACTGGAGGAGGTCCGCGATTGGCTGAGTAACTGGCCGCAAATCCAGGAGCAGGCCTTGCTGCAATTGGCCGGCAGCCGAAAGCATGGTGCCCCCAGCCAGCTGCCCCACTCCAACTTCATCGCCGCGACCCAAAAATCGAGCCAAGCGTTGCTCGTTTCGGAACTTGACCTGCAGACCGCTCGCCAACTGGTCGACTGGTCGCTGCTGCTCTCGCGACGTTTGGCCGAACTTCGGGAAACCGCCGCGCAAGCTCCGGAGCGGGGCAAACCGATCGCGGTTCGCGGCATCAAGCCGATGCCGGGGATCGTCGTCCGGGAAATGGACTTCTCAGGCTCTTTCCACTCGACTTCCGGCCATATCGACTTTACCGGCAACTGCAGGAACTTGACTGACCGCCCCGCTTTGGCTGATTCACCCTTGGAATTTCACGTCAAGGGACAGGGTCAAAGAGCCTTTCAAATCGAGGGGAACATCACCTCGGAAGATGGCCTCACCACTCAAACCATGCAGGTTCAGTTACTGCCATGCAATGTTCCCAGCTCAGAGGTCGGCACCGCCAGTTCCGTGCTGATCACCGCCAGCCCCCATCGGATGCAAGCCGAAGGGCTGCTGCAAATTCGCGGTGAACAACTAGAGGGGACGATCAAGTGCTTCCATTCCCAACTTGGGCTCTACGTTAACAGCTTGAGCGAAATCGCCGGGGGGCAAAACGTACTGGAGAAACTGAATCGCCAACTGGCAACCGTCCAAAGCATCGAAGTCACAGCGGTCATCAGCGGCACGGTTTCGGAACCGGAAGTCCGCTTCGAGTCGAATCTGGCGGAAACATTCACCCCCGCCTTGGCTGAGTGCCTGAATGAATCCCTGCTCCAACAAGCGACCTATAATCAGGCTTTAATCGAGCAAACCTACGATACCGTGGTTCAGTCACTGATTGACTACGCAACTGCCGAAACCAAAAGCCTGCAAACGGAACTCTCTGCCGAACAAGTCCGCTTCAGCGAACTCGATCGCCAACGCCCCGCCAACTCGCTGCGACAGTACCGCTGAAATAGGGGTTGAAATACGGGGAGCAGGCAAGCCCGAACACTTCGCCGCTCAATGCCTGATCGCGGCGGTCCGTGATGCGCCCGGGGGTTCGTATCCGCAGCGTGAGTATTCGCCGCGTGAACAGAGGGACTGCGGCTTCGGCTCAAAAAGCGCTGACGCCGGCGTGAGCCGGGAACTGGATTTGACAGCCAGCCCCGCCAGGCTCCACGCAACCTGCCCGAACCATTTCCATGCCGCCGCGACCAGGAGCTGCGGCGCCATCGCCCGCTTCGACTTCTACTTGGTCAATTGTGCAGAGCACGCCGGCAACGCGGCGGCAGGTATCCAGCGCCACTTGTTTCTCATAATAGGAACCCACTTGCCCGCGCACGGTAACTGCCCCTGCCAGGACGCTGACCTCCAGCCGCCGGAAGGCTGGAAAATGCCGCGACCCCAGAAAACTCGAAATCCGGCGGCGCAAATCCTCATCCGGGTAATCAACTCGCAACTGCAACTCCGTGGTGGAAAGCCGCCTGCTCACTTCCAATTGTTTTCGCATGAACCGCTCCTTCTTTCTCATCGCTTTCGGACACTGTCGACACCGCATATCGAATGGCAACTGCCGATATGGCTCCCGACACGCTGGGAGCTAAACCTGGAAACCAATCGCCGGGAAGTTTTCGCCGGAAAGCTCGCGCTGTCGCGGTCACTTTCACAGTCACGGTCACTTTCACAGTCACGGTCACTTTCACAGTCACAGTCACTTTGACAGTCACAGTCACTTTGACAGTCGCAGTCACTTTGACAGTCGCAGTTGCAAAGCTCTGACAAGCAAACCCCAGACTGGCTGTCGAACCTCGCAATCAGGTGACCGCAAGCGCGCGACCGAAAGCGCGTGACCGAAAGCGAGTGACCGTTCGAGGACTTGCACCGTGCCTGCCCTGCGGCCGCTGAAAAAAACCGTCCGCGCCGCGCGAAGCCATCAACTCGGAAGCACTCTCACCTGCCCCAGTTCCCAAACAGAGATGGTTCCTCAGCAGAGATAGAGACAATGCCCCACTCGGCACTCTCAATCAGCAACGCCAATTTCAGCAACGCCAAACTCGGGAGGCGACGAAACAGTCAGCGTCGAAGATGTCCATCCTTGTCGAGCCGTCGCCTTGCCCACATCATATCGTCTCTCATCCAATTGCAACCGGATAATTTGAATTTTCACCAATCCGAGTGATAGCACTCAATGCCATCAGTTCAGTCCTTGATATCAAACTCAGGTTTACTTTTTTTGTGCTACCGCTGATACTTTTTTAACCGTCAGCTGAGGAGCGGTTTTTACCGACGCGGGTTTGCCGAAGTAGCGGTCGCTGCGAATCGGAACAGCTTCGAGCGCTGTCTCGCCACAGTGAGCTAAAATCCGGGTGAGCTAAAATCCGGGTGAGCTAAAATCCGGGTGAACCAAATCCGTGAGACCGCAATTCCGGAGCGGGGTAGTCGCCAGCGCTTGCGGTCGGCCCGCTAGCCCATCGTCCACAAAGGGAGTGCACGTGTTCGACAGCTTAGGAATCAGCCAGTTTTCAACCCTCCGCTGGACGTTCTTTCAAGATGTGATTCGCTCGGCGGCGAAGGGTTGCCACTCGATTGGGATTTGGCGCAGCAAGCTCGACGAACTCGGCTTGGATGAAGCCTGCGATTTACTTCACGAAATGAAACTTTCTGTCAGCAGCCTCAGCTGGTGTGGAGGATTTACCGGTTCGGAGGGAAGTTCCTTTGCGTTGCAAATCGACGACGCGATAGAGGCCATCGCACAGGCCGCCGCCCTGCGGGCAGGCTGCCTGGTGGTTCATCCCGGCGCGTTGAATGGACATATCCGCCGGCATGCCCGCCGCCTGCTCGAGGAAGCTTTTCGGTTGTTGCTCCCCGTGGCGAGAGACTATGGCGTCCGCCTCGCACTGGAGCCCATGCCTGCCTCCAGTTGGACTATGCTGGACGGTCTCGAAGCGACGCTCGAGTTTTGCGAACAGTTCCCAGCCGACCAAGTTGGCTTGGTCTGGGACCTCGGCCATCTGGGGACCGACCGGGAAGCGTGGGCGCAGCTGCCCCGCGTCCTGCCGCGGATCGCGGTTGTCCAGCTTGCTGACCGACAAGCTCATCGACCCTCAGTTGGACGCTGCTCACTGGGGCAGGGGAGTGTTCCCTTTCGCGCTTGGCTGAACCAATTTCAAAATTGCGGCTATCGTGGCCCATGGGAAATCGAGACTCCCTGCTTCGGCCCGAACCAGGCGGTCAATCGCTGTGTCTTGCAGCCAGTCCTCGATTTTCTGGAGACGCGCCAACTCCAGAGCCAGGCGAGTTGGCCGACTCAGCTTTAATCGCAGCCCGCGCTTCCGCGGTGAATTGCTGGCCCTCGCGGTCTGGCTGCAAACGTGCGAGGCAGCTTAGCCGGCCGAGTCGTTGCAGAGCGGCTGTTTCTGTGAGACATTGAGGCAGGTGGGAAGGGGTGCGGGGAACCTGCGGTCCGGTCCGAACTCGGCTCTCAATTCCCC
>JAJTFE010000098.1:18862-22361 GCA_021298375.1 Blastopirellula sp.
CATGCTTCGAGTCACCCCGCAAATCGCGATTCCCCGCTCGGAGTTCAAGTTCACCTTCGCCAGATCGCCGGGGCCTGGCGGGCAGAATGTCAACAAGCTCAACACGAAGGCGATTCTCCGCTGGCAGCTGGACGAATCCCCGTCCCTTCCCGAGCCGGTCAAAGCCCGTTTTCGAGCCCGCTTTCCCACGCGGATTAACCTCGCTGGCGAAGTGATGATCACCAGCCACGAGCATCGTGACCAGTCCAGCAACGTGGCTGCCTGTCTGGAACGACTTCGCGAACTGCTCCTCAAGGTCGCTCAACCTCCGAAACAGCGAAAAGCGACCAAGCCTTCGGCCGGGGCTCAAAGACGGCGTCTGGAGGCCAAGAAAAAACTCTCAAGCAAAAAACAACTTCGCTCCCGTCGCGCGGACGACTGAGACCCGGGAATCGGCCTCCGCCTGTTGCCATTTTCCCGCTTCCTTTTTGAGTGGCGCAAATGGTCAGCGGGATCGTTCGGACGTGGCCAACCCTGCAACCGACAAATTCCGCAATTCAAGGTTATTTCCGCTCCACCACCCCGGGTTTCCAATCGATTTTCCCACGCTCCGGCCTATAGTTTTGTTGCCGGGCAATTTGAATCTCCCGACCTGTTCGCACAGGGATTCGACGATGGCAGAACGAGAAGATATCGACCAAATTCTGAAGCATTGGCCCTTTGACCCGACCACGGTGACCGTCCGGAAACTCTCGGTCAATTCACGGCAGGTTCTCCAATTGCGGCTCGACTTGGGACTGCTGCAAATGGAAGTCAAACACCGCCCCGACGGCAAACGCCCGCACGGCTCCAAAACCTATCTCGACTACCTCAAACGGCAGATTAAGAAGAGCAAAGAGAAATTCGTGCTCAGCGAAGAGCAGCGTTCAGAAATCGACCGCGAGTTCGTGCAGTACTATCACCGCCGGATTTGCTGGTTACACCTGCATGAGTTCGAGCGGGCTGTCGAGGACGCCGACCACACGCTGCAACTGATGGATTTGAGCCAAGACCATTCGGCGGATGAAGAATGGACCATTTCTCACGAGCAGTATCGCCCTTTTGTGCTCTACCATCGGACCCAGGCAGCGGCTCTCGCCCTGGTGGAGGCTGGCGGCGAAAATTTCGGCGAGCGGGCGATTGACGAACTCAACCAAGGGCTCGACCGGATCCGGCAACTATTCGTCAAATACGAGGCCGAAGAGCAATTTCAGGAAGATGAACTGGTTCAGCAATTGACCGCTCTCCGCGACAACCTCCGCCAACGCTTTGACCTGCAAAATACCATTCGCGAACGCCTGGCCCAAGCAATCGCCTCGGAGGACTACGAACAAGCCGCCCAACTGCGGGACCAATTGCACGGGCAAGTCGGCGATTGACGGGCCAGGGCGCCGGCCAAGTTGGTTCAATCCTGACCCAGACTCCGAACCTCGTTTTCGCTCTTAAATCCGCTAGCGGCCAAGGCGGACGCCGTTCCCCGCAATCCTCGCGCCGTCAACCAAGGCTGGCTCGCCAGCTCACTGAGCCCCAACTGGCGGGCTTACTGTGCCGAGCCAACCAGCACGTTAGCGCGCCTCACTCGGCTCAGTTGCACAGACTCTCGCTAGCACCAGATGGCTAACTTTCGAACAGGTCTGTCCAAAACACCGTCAGCAACCGTCCTCATCACCCGCTGGCTAACAATTTGAGAATCCGAACGCTGGACTGAGAATTTTCCCCCGGCTTTTGAAGAATTGACATGCTGGCAAGTCGTTTTTTCACGGCTAGACAGGGCACTCAAACCAAGCACCAACTCTAATCATCTGAGGCTAACCTCAAAAATTTCCGGCAAAAGTTGTGATTCGCGGACACCTTCGGTCTTTTCCGTGAACATCTTTAGGAGATTTTTCGTCTATTGGCACAATTACTGCATCGTACTGACGAATGTTGCAGTGATGTTTCTCGACCCCTCATGTAATGGAGTGCAATCATGCTGGTACTTTCACGGAAGCCTAACGAAGAAATCCTGATCGGCGACAACATCAAGGTCACCGTGCTCAAGGTTAAAGGGAACACTGTCCGGATTGGGATTGAAGCTCCCCCCGCCGTTAAGGTCAAACGCGGCGAATTGCCTGATGCCCGACCTGCCAACCAACAGCCCGTACGGAGCGAGATGGAATTGACTCTCAGCTTCTCCCCGAGCGAAGAGGGCGTTTCCGCCGGAAAGGAAAACGTCGCCAAGCGGGAACCAGCCGCCAGGCGGGCTCATGCCGATGTCCTCAAGTTTGAACCGTCCGTGACCAAAACCCGCCGGAACCGGGAGGAGAAGCCATCCAACCTCTCCGCAGAAGGACTGCTTCCCCTCTCCTGCAGCGAATCGGCCGACCGTTCCCAAGGCACCAATCGGATCAAGGAAATCCTCAGCCGACTGGTGACTGGTTTGCCGACCGACGACCTGGGGAATGATTAAGCCGGACTCTAAGTGGAGTGCGGCTTTGCGAATTGGGCTTTGCCTCTCGTTCTCCACGATTCTGATGCCGCCGCCTCTCGCTCAACGGTCGCTTGCTCAGCCGTCCTTCGAGGCACCAGAATCCGGATGCGTCGACACTCCGGCGGGCTTCAACAATCCGGCGGCGACGCTGGAGCAGAGAGTCCCTGCCAAACCCCAGAGCATGAAACGCAGGCTCACCGGCCTACAAGAACTTACCGGGCTGCACAAAAAAGACGGCCACTGCAATCGACCGAATTCAGCTTGGGTCGCGGCGCTACTCCCCCTTAAACTCAGCGGGGCTCTTCACCGTTATCCTCTTCCACCTTGGCCTGTGCTCCTTCTTGCAAAGCATACAGCCGATTGCGATTGGCGATGAACAGCGTATCGTTGGCGACAATCGGACTGGTGAAGCAAGCGCTCTCCATATAAACCTCCGAAAGCTTCTCCATCTCGGCTGAGCAACGGAAGACAGCAATCTCGCCATCCGAATCGCCGATATAGACCAGGTCGTTGACGATCAAGGGCGAGGCCCATGATTCCGACTCCATGTGATACGCCCAATGAGGCTTGCCGGTTTTTGCATCGAGGCAGTGGAATACGCCGGTCTGATCGGCGATGAACAAAAGATTGTTCTTGATCGCAACCGAGCCAACCGCCCGATGCATCGCGAGTTCATTCTCTTCAATATCTTCGCCACCGTAATGCCAAACCGCCGCGGAGTTGGGATTATCCCGCTCGAAATCTCCCTCCGTTTCCACGCAGGCCTGCAGACGCTTGTGGGGGATCGGCTTGGTTGGATCGGCGGCATTGAAAACGAGCGTCGGACTGGTATCACCACGCTTGGTCGGGTCAATGCACCAGAGATGACCTTCACCCTCCAGGTGTTCCGGGTCCTCGCCCACCGCTACATAAACCAACCCGTCATAAATCACCGGGGTCCCGACAACGTGATTTCGGGTCGCCCCTCGCAAGGCGTATCGAGACTTCTTCGGATTGCAGTCAAACTTCCAG
>JAJTFE010000099.1:0-1335 GCA_021298375.1 Blastopirellula sp.
CAAGTTGGCGTTGAGCGGCGACGTCACTCCCCAGGACACACTCGCCGAGCAGGGCGAAACTCCTCCCGGCGGCGAACTTCAACTGGCGAACCTCTAGATACTCGAGCGAAGTGCCAACCACCGGGAACCTTGAGGCAGTAAACCGCTGGTACAGCGGCAACGCCAACGCTCGCCCCGAATCCTGCAGTTCGAGACACTCGCCATAACGGAGGTCATCCTTGGGTGGCGCGCGGAAGTGGAGTGCATGCAGGGTCAGGTCCAGTCCACTCCCCTTGGGGCCGACGACCAGCGGCGTGGCGCTGGCCCGGGCCAGCAGGTTCCGCTCGAACTCATTGAGCAGCAGGCGGACGGCCGCCGGCAGCAGCGCGGTCAGAAAGATCGCGAGCACCAGCAAGGCTGTTTTCCAGCGATGAAACGCGACATAGCGCAGGGCAAGCTCCAGCCAACCGCTCATGGTTCACTCCCCTGCCCTGCCCAGGTGGATTCCGCGAGCGGCTGCTGAAACAGGGTGAAGTCGATCACCCGATCAAAGCCGTCGAGGATTCCGAGGTCGTGGGTGACGACCACCAAGGTCCCGTCCCGCGCGGTGACTTGCTCGAACAGCAGCCGCAGGATGTTCCGCTTGTTGGCTGGGTCGAGATTGCCGGTTGGCTCGTCAGCCAGCAGCAGCGGCGGTGAATGCACCAGCGCGCGGGCAATCGCCACTCGTTGCTGCTCGCCCTGCGAGAGCTGTGCCGGAAAGCGCTGGAGCTTGTCGGCAATGCCCAGCCCGGTGGCCAGTTGTTCGAGCCGCGCGGCGGCCGAGGCTGACCAGTCCAGCGTCTGGTTGATCAGAAACGGGAGCCGGATGTTGTCGCGGGCGCGGAGATAAGGGAGCAGCTCAAACTGCTGAAAGACCATGCCGATCCGGGCGATGCGGAAGTTCCGTCGCGCTGAATCGGAAAGCTGCGCGACATCGGTCTCGGCGACGCGAACGGTACCTGCGTTGGGAACGTGAATGCCGGCGAGCAGGTTGAGCAGCGTGGTCTTGCCACTGCCGCTGGGACCGACGAAGGCGACTTTTTCTCCCGGAGCGATTTGCAGTGAATCAATCGCCAGCGTGAAGGGACTGGCCGGGTAACGAAAGCTGAGCTGCCGAAGGTCGATCATGCGCGGTTTACTTTTTCTTTCGTCCGATGTGCCGCGACATGAAGTCGGCTTTGTCCTGAACGGCCCGCGAGCCGTTGGGATCAACCAGTTCCCCGCGGGCTTCGGCGGGCCGGTCGGGTTGCGGCGCGGGGCGAGCCGCCGTGCGCGCAGCCGTTGAAGAGGCGACAGCGGCCGAACTCGTTCCGC
>JAJTFE010000099.1:1380-13360 GCA_021298375.1 Blastopirellula sp.
AGAAACAGTCGGGGGGGAGTGGGCCGGGCGTAATCGGCGAGCGTGCGTCCGGGCGGGAGTTGGCTGAGCAGTTCGGCTTCCAGTTCGGCTTGGCTGAGAATCTGTACGTGGACCGAAGCGTTGTGGGCGAATTGGGTCCCGCCGACGGCGCGAGTGGCAAAGCCGGGCCCGAAGCCCCCGCGCCGCGTGCTGCTCCAGGCGCTGCCGCTGTTGCCGCCGAGGCTGATCGAGCCGCCATCCGGGACGCTGACCGTGGTGTCGACGCTGAAGACGGATTGGGTCGGCAGCTGAAGGGGAATCCCGAACGACTGCTGGGCTTGCAGCTGGGGTCCCAATCCGCCGAGACCCAAACTGCTGAAGACCAGCAACAGCAGGCAGCCGGGGGAAGCCCGGCGGCTATCGCGGCAGAGGTTTCGTTTGCCGGCGGTTGTCGGCGGCGGGTTGCGGAAGCGGGTGGACATGGCTGACGCCCGAGGAGAGGAGTGACCGAGGCGAAATTCAGGAATCCGGATGTGAAAGCGACCCGCGCCGCACTCCTTTAATTGTAGCGCTGGCGGCTGGGGCTTATCCAGCCGAGCTGCCGGATGTTTGGCCGATATCGGATGAAGGGGGAGTGTTTCGGTCGAAGCTGGGGTGTCTTGGGAGGTTGGGGAGAGTTCCCGGGGTGCGGCGAAATGGACTCGGTTGGTGAAAGAGGCTGAAGGTGGGGTTGGGTCCGGCGAAACCGCCTGTTTTCTGGGCCTTTGATCCAATTTTGCCAAATTCTTGATTAGCCGTTGACGATTCAACAGGGGCCCTTTATCTTGGTCGATTCGTCGCTGCCCGGAGAGGCAGCGGAATCTGATCGCCTCCTGTATGGAAATTCGCGGGCTTTTTGGAAGTCGCGGGGTGTTCTGGTTGACTCCGCGGTCGTTTCGATGGCGTTGAGCCATTGCCCCGCGGTGCGAAGAGCTTTCGAGTTTGGGGTCTTTTCAAGTTTGGGGCTCTCCCGAATTTGAATTCGAGCGGAAGCCCGAGCGGCTTTCCGTCAGTACCCCAAGCACTCCGTGTGAGCTGTGACTCCGTGTGAGCTATGACTCCGTGTGAGTGAGCGCTCCGTGTGGTTGCGAGGCGGGTTTTGGTTTCCTGAAGATTTGGAGAGTCGTTCCGTGTCTGGTCCCGTACATGAAGTCATTCGGATTCGAATGGAAGCCTACGATCACGCCGTGCTCGATCAGAGTGCCCAGGAAATCGTAGATACGGCCAAGCGGACTCACTCCGAGGTTCACGGCCCGATTCCCCTGCCGACGCGTGTCGAGCGTTTCACGGTGTTGTCGAGTCCCTTCATTGACAAGAAGGCTCGTCAGCAGTTTGAAATTCGGACTCACAAGCGATTGATCGACATTGTCCAGGCGACCGCCAAGACAATTGAAGCGCTCAATAAGCTGAGTGTTCCGGCGGGTGTGGAGATTAAGATTAAGGCGACTTCTCGCTAACTGGCGGCTGCTGTGAGGCGGTGAATTCTCTGCGGTGAATTCTCTGCTGTACGGCGGGGGCTGGTGGTCCAGTTCTGGTTGGGCGGTTTGAGTGCCTTCCGGAAGCGGGCTTTGGCGGGAACTGTTTTTGAAGCAACGAAACAAGCGACGTTTCACAAAACAATGAAATGGAAGTCGAACGGATAAGTCCGCTGCAGGCGGTGCTTCCGGTCGACAAGACTGACTGAATCAAAGGCGAGCGCTATGAGCAAAGGCATACTTGGCCGCAAGGTCGGGATGACTCAGATTTTCGACCATGAAACCGGGGAAATTCGTCCGGTGACCGTCATTCAGGCGGGTCCTTGCCATGTCTTGCAGGTCAAGACGGTCGACAAGGACGGTTACGCTGCGATTCAGTTGGGTTTTCTGGACAAAAAGCGTCCTCTCAAGGACAAGCGTTCTCGTCCCAGTCAGGCCAGTCGCTCAGAGCGCGGCCATGTCGCCAGCATCGGCAGCAAGCGCTCGAAGGCGCGGGCTGCGGCCGGCGTTACGGTGGCTCCCAAGGCGAATTGTGAGCCCAAGCAGTTTGTGCGCGAACTCCGCGGTTCGTTTGAGGGCTATGAAGTCGGCAAGGAGCTGCGCGTTGACGAGTTGAGCTCGGTCAAGGCGGTCGATGTGGTCGGTATCACCAAGGGTCGCGGGTACTCGGGCGTCATGAAGCGGCATGGCTTTAAGGGCCAGCGGGCGACGCACGGTGTCAAGAAGGTGCATCGTCATCCCGGTGGTACTGGCGCTTTGGCGGCGTGGCGGGGTGGTGGCCGCATGAAGAAGGGCAAGAAGATGGCGGGCCAGTACGGCAGTGAGCAGGTCACGGCTCGCAATCTTCGTTTGGTGCGGGTTGATCTCGATGACAATCTGCTGCTGATTGGCGGGGCGGTGCCTGGTCCCAATGGGGCTTTTGTGGTGGTCCGCGAAACGAACATGAAACGATAAGGGTGGCTTGGGGCTGTTTGGCCTCGGCTGTTTGGCCTCGGCTAATTTGCTTCGGCTAACTTGCCTCGGCTGGGCGGCTCCTGCGGCGTCGGCGATTTGGCGGGTCGCGGGCAGGTGAAGTAGAAGCCGGTTTTGGAATCAACGGAAAAGTCAGGCGTTTGGGTAGCGAAATGGTGAGCTTGCCAGTTTACGACAAGTCTGGTTCGAAGGTCGGGACTTACGAGATCGACCCGAGTCAGATTGCGGACACGATCAACAAGCAGTTGCTTCACGACGTGGTGGTGATGTACCAGGCGAATGCTCGCCAAGGTACCCGCAAGACGAAGTCGCGGGCCGAAGTGGCCGGTTCGACCAAAAAGCTGTATCGCCAGAAGGGTACGGGCAATGCTCGCGCCGGTGGAAAGCGATCGCCGGTTCGGGTTGGTGGTGGCCATGCGTTTGCCATCAAGCCACGGGACTTTTCCTATCGGCTGCCTCGCAAGGCGGTTCGTCTGGCGACCCGGATGGCGATTGCCAGCAAGATTCAAAAGTCCCAGGTTGCTGTGGTCGACAGTTTGGAGATGCAGGTCCCGAAGACTCGGCAAGTTGCGGCGATGCTCAAGGCGATGGGGTTGGCTGGAAAGTCGACTTTGATCGCGACGGAAGGACACAACCCGGTGGTTTATCGGAGTGCCCGGAATATTGATCGGGTCGAGATTTCACCGGTTGCAGATTTGAATGCGTTGGCCGTGTTGAAGCCCCGTCAGGTGGTCTTCACCCGCGCGGCGCTCGATTGGCTCAAGGCTCAGGCCAGCCAGGCGATTGCTTGAGCTCCGGTGGCTTGAGCTCAGGCGATGGTTGGGTTGGGGCAGGTTGCGGAAGGAAACTTCGAGATGGCAAATTCAAAGAACAACAAGCGACAGGTTCCGGGAACTGGCGTAGCGGCTGATTTCCAGCCCCACCAGGTCATCCTTCGTCCCCGGGTGACGGAGAAGGGTGTGTTCCAGTCGGAGCGAGGCAATCAGTACACGTTTGAAGTGAACCCTTTGGCAACCAAGTCCCAAATTAAGCAGGCGGTTGAGTCGCTGTTTAATGTTCAGGTGGACAAGGTGGCGACGCAAACTCGGCGCGGCAAGTCGCGGCGATTTCGTTTCAAGTTTGGCGAGACCAAGGCTTGGAAGAAAGCGATCGTGAAGCTGAAGCCGGACAGCAAGATCGACTTCTTCTAGTCGGGGCGGTTGGCTGGAGCGAGTGGACCGGACGAGAGAGCAAAAGACAAGAGATGGGCGGCCGAGGCGGGATTTGAAACCCAAGTCGGACGCGGTAAGGAAGGCGAAGTAATGGGAATTCGAAATTACAAACCGACAACCCCGGGTCGTCGCGGCGCGAGCGTCAGTGATTTCGCGGAGTTGACTCCGGGCGCCAAGCCCGAGAAGAGTCTGTTGCGTCCGGTCAAGAAGAAGGGCGGACGAAACAATCAGGGCTTTATCACTTGCCGTCATCGGGGCGGCGGTCACAAGCAGATGTATCGGATTATTGACTTCCGCCGCGACAAGGACGGGATTGCGGCAGTCGTGGATTCGGTTCAGTACGATCCCAATCGCAATGCCCGGGTCGCTTTGTTGAAGTACCGCGACGGCGAGAAGCGATACATTCTCGCGCCTGACGGATTGCTGGCGGGAGCGGAATTGATGAACGGCGTCGATGCGCCGCCGGTGGTTGGGAATTGCCTGCCGCTGAAGAACATTCCGCTCGGGTCGGACATTCACAACATCGAAATGAAGCCTGGTCAAGGTGGCGAGTTGTGCCGCAGCGCCGGGACGGCGGCGACCTTGATGGCGCGTGAGAGCGAGTGGGCCCAAATCGCTCTTCCCTCGGGCGAAATTCGACGAATTCCGGCCAATTGCCGGGCGACGATTGGCAAGGTCAGCAACCCTGACGCGATGAACGTCAACTTGGGGAAGGCTGGGCGGACCCGTTGGATGGGAATTCGTCCGACAGTTCGCGGTACGGCCATGAATCCGCACGATCACCCGCACGGTGGTGGTGAGGGACGAACCAAGGGTGGTCGCCATCCGGTCAGTCCGACTGGCAAGCCAGCCAAGGGCGGTGGAACTCGAAAGCGGGGCAAGGCCTCGAATTCGGCGATTGTCCGCCGTCGCCGCTCGCGGCGATATGGTCAGTTGAAGTTGCGATAAAGCCGGCTGCCGGTCCGTGGATTGGCTGGCGGGTGGATGGGTCAAGTTGGATATTCAGATTGGATGCGGGGCGAGTGTCCCGGAACTCAGGTCGAGCAGGTCATTATGAGCAGGTCACAGAGTAAGGGTCCTTTTGTCAGCGATTCGCTGTTCAAGAAGATTCAGAAGATGGATGAGGGTGGAAAGAAGGACGCAGTCAAAACTTGGGCGCGGTCCTGCACGATCATTCCCGAGTTCATTGGTCATACGTTCATGGTCCACAACGGCAAGCAGCACATCAAGGTTTTCGTGACTGAAGACATGGTTGGTCACAAGCTGGGTGAGTTTGCACCGACCCGTACCTTCCGAGGGCACGGTGGCACCAAGAAGGCAGCTCCGTAAGGGTGGAGTTGTGAGGCTCTGCTGGTTGATACCCTGGCCTGCGAGGCTGGAGGGTGTCGGCGAGGCGAGTCAGCTGGTCAGTGCCGGCGGTTGGAAAAAGTTGGGTTGAAGTCAATTGAGAGTTGGAAAGTCAGTCATGTACCAGGCAAAACATCGCTTTGCACGAATCAGTGCCCGCAAGGTTCGCCCGTTGGCCGATCTGGTTCGGGGCAAGTTCGTCGACGAGGCCTTGAACATTTTGCGTTACCAGCCGCACCGCGGCGCGCGGTTGCTGGAGCAGGTGATCAAGAGCGCAGCGGCCAATGCCCAGGACCCTGATCAGAACGAAGGTCAGACCGCCAATTTGCGCGATTTGTTTATCAGCGACGCGCGGATTGACGGTGGTCCGATGTTCAAGCGGATTCAGCCTCGGGCGCGTGGTACGGCATACGGAATCAAGAAGCGTTTCGCGCACATCAGCGTGACGTTGGAAGAGATTTAGTCGCGAGAGTCGATTCGGTCGCGAGCAGCGTGGGTTTTTTCGGCCAGCAAGACTGGAAATACGGAAGTACGAGATATGGGACAAAAGGTTAATCCGATTGGCTATCGCACCGGTGTGATGCTGGGCTGGAAAAGCCGCTGGTACGCTCCCAAGGAGGAGTTCTCCTCGCTGTTGCTGGAGGACAAGAAGATCCGGGAGTTTATCAAGAAGCACCCGACGCGAAACTACGCCGCGGCTGGCATCGATCGGATTGAGATCGAGCGGACTCGGGATGAAGTCAAGGTGTTGATGATGGTCGCCCGACCCGGGTTGATCATCGGCAAGAAGGGCCAGGAGATCGAGTTGCTGCAGGAAGAGCTGCAAAACCTGACGGGCCGCCGAATCAACCTCAAGATTGAGGAAGTTGGTCGTCCGGAAATTCAGGCTCAGCTGGTTTCGGAAAAGATTGCGGAGCAATTGGCCAAGCGGGCCAGTTTCCGCCGCACGATGAAGCGAGCCGTCGAAGAAACAATGGAAGCCGGGGCCAAGGGGATCAAGATCCAGTTGGCTGGTCGGCTGGGTGGAGCCGAAATGGCCCGCCGCGAGAAACAAATTGCCGGTGCGATGCCGTTGAGCACGCTGCGGGCAAAGATTGACTACGGTTTTTCGGAAGCGATGACGGCCCAGGGCCACATTGGCGTCCAGGTTTGGATTAATCAAGGTACTTACGGAGACGAGACCGATGGCGTTGATGCCCAAGCGGGTCAAACATCGAAAGGTCCAAAGAGGTCGTTTAAAAGGTAACGCGACTCGGGGTAACCAAGTTGCGTTCGGCGATTTCGGACTTCAGGCCTTGGAGTACGCCTGGCTCAAGGCTCAAACGATCGAGGCTGGTCGTATTGCTGCGCAGCAATACGTCCGGGGCGAAGGTCGTCTGTTCATCCGGGTGTTCCCGCACAAATCGATCACGTCCAAGCCGCTGGAAACACGGCAAGGTACCGGTAAGGGCGAACCAGAATTCTGGGTTGCCGTGATCAAGCCGGGAACAGTGATTTACGAGTTGGCAGGCGTGACCGAGCAGCAGGCAAAGATGTGCTTTGCGCGTTTGGCTCACAAACTGCCGCTGCGGGTGCGAATGATTCGCCGCCGTTCCCATTAATGGGTGCGGGGCGGGGCCCCCTTCTGCTGGCTTGGCGGTGAGCGAGGCTGGGGAGTGGGCCGGTGGGCCGGGGGTGGCTGGAGCCGATGGACTTTTGGTCCTGGCCGCAGTCGCTCGGGTCCTGCCGAGGATGAAGGCGATTGTGAACGGTGACGACAAGGTTGCGACGACAGGGTGTTGAGTCATGAACGAGCGAGAAAATACAGCCAATTACCTGCGGGGACTGTCTGACGAACAGTTGGCCGCTCAGGCCAAGGATGCTGCGAACACCCTGTTTCGCCTGCGGGTTCAGTCGCAAACGGATCGGTTGGATGTGCCGTCGGAGATCCGCCGCAATCGTCGGCTGATTGCCCGAATCAAGACAATTTCCAACGAGCGGAAACGGGGCCAATAACGGCCGGTGACGAACCAGAAAACAAGAATTTTTGAATTTGCAAGCTGAGTGACATTGCCATGCCCAAGCGAGAAATGGTCGGACAGGTGACGAGTGACAAGATGGCGAAGACCCGCGTGGTCGAGATTCGTCGTCGGGTCCGTCATCCGAAGTACGGCAAGTACATCCGTCAGCGGACGACTTGTTACGTGCACGATGAGAACAATGAGTCGGCGGTCGGAGACACCGTCCGCATTGTTGAGTCCAGGCCGCTGTCGGCAACGAAGCGCTGGACATTGGTGGAGGTGGTTTCCAAATCCACGGATGTCGACTTGGCAGCGATCAAGGCGGAACGGGAAAAGGCTGCCGGAGCCGGTGGCAACTGATTGCGGACAGACGCTTTCTTTCGCCTTCTGGTCGGGCCAGTCAGCCTGACCGCGACGGGGTCGGAAAGCGGGGAGCAGTCAGGCGGCGGTTGCTGGAAGGCAGTTGGGCGAAGGCGAGACAGGCTGACAGATTTTTTGGAACAGTTGAACTGACATGATTCAGCAAGAAACCAGACTCGAAGTTGCGGACAACACGGGTGCCCGCGAAGTGATGTGCATCAAGGTGCTGGGTGGTTCGCGGCGGCGAACGGCCGGGATTGGCGATGTGATTATTTGCAGCGTCAAGAGCGTGATCGCCGGCAGCGACATCAAGAAGAAGGCGGTCGTGCGTGCGGTCGTGGTTCGGTCGAAGAAGCCGACGCGACGGGCCGACGGAAGTTACATCCGGTTTGACGGGAACGCCGCGGTTCTTATTGACAAGGACAACAACCCACGCGGGACACGCATCTTCGGTGCCGTCGCCCGCGAACTCCGCGACCGGAACTTCATGAAGATTGTCAGTCTGGCGAGCGAGGTAATTTAGCCTTGGTTGGCTGCCGGGAGACTGGCAGTCGCTGAGCAGTGGTTGGCCGAGAAGCAATTTTCGGTTGGCGAGCGGAATCAAATAGGCAAGAGGCGGCCCAATCACCGGGCAGCCCGCAGGCAAGTGGATTGAGTTCATGGCTAAAGCAAAGAAACAAGATAAGACAGCAGCGGTCCCGGTTGGTCGGGCGCGGTTGCAGACGATGTACCTCGAGCAGGTTCGGCCCGCATTGGCGGCGAAGCTCGGCCGGGACAATCCAATGTCGCTGCCCAAGCTGGAAAAGATTGTGGTCAACATGGGCGTGGGCAGTGCCAAGGAAGACAAGAAGCACTTGGAAGATGCCGCCGATGCGATGACCCAAATCACGGGCCAAAAGGCGGTGATTACTCGCGCTCGTCAATCGATCGCGGGATTCAAGTTGCGGGAAGGTCAGGCAATTGGCTGCAAGGTCACGTTGCGGGGCGCCCGGATGTATGAGTTTTTTGACCGCTTGTTGAGTTTGGCCTTGCCGCGGGTTCGCGACTTTCGTGGCGTCAGCCCGAAAGCGTTCGACGGGAAGGGAAACTACAGCCTCGGATTGACAGAGTATCTGGTTTTTCCGGAATTGAATCCGGACAAGTTCACCCGCTCGCAGGGGATGAATATTGTGTTTGTGACGTCCACGGACAAGGACGAAGAGGGTCGTGAGTTGTTAAAGCTCTTCGGAATGCCCTTCCGGGAGACCCGCAAGCCGGCTGCCCAGGGATAGGGGTGGCGGTGGTTGATAAGTGTGGACCGTTTGTTGCAAGGTAGTTGAACACGGCAGGTTTAGGTTGTGGCTAAGAAATCAAAAATCGCGAAAGCAAAGCGCACCCCCAAGTATCCGGTTCGGCGTGAGCGCCGTTGCACCATGTGCGGCCGGCCGCGGGCGGTTTACCGCAAGTTCGGTATTTGCCGGATTTGTTTCCGCAAGCTGGCTGACCAGGGTCTGATTCCCGGTGTCCGCAAAGCGAGTTGGTAGGCTTCCGCTGAGACCTCGGGGCGAGCGGGCTGGATTGGCAGCCACCTGAGTAGCTTGGCGGGCGGGCACGAGCCGGTGGGATTGGGGCGTACTGTTGAAGCGAATTTGGTAGAGGAATTTTGCAATTATGATGACTGACCCGATTGCCGATATGCTGACGCGCATCCGCAATGCCATCAACGTGGAGCGGCAGCATGTCGATGTCCCGAGCTCCAAGGTGAAAAAGGGTGTGGCCGACGTCCTCAAGCGGGAAGGCTACATCTGGGACTGGGCCGAAGTCGAAGCCGACCCGGTCAAGCAGCTGCGGATTGAGCTGAAGTACGGCCCCAGCGGCGAGAAGGTGCTCCGGCACGTGAAGCGGGTCAGCAAGCCTGGTTGCCGCGTCTATCGGCCGGCCAAGGATTTGCGTCCGATTTTGAACGGCTTGGGGATTTCGATTCTCAGCACCAGCAGCGGTGTGATGAGTGATCGAGAAGCGAGACAGCAAAAGATTGGTGGCGAGATTCTCTGCGAGATTTGGTAATTCGCGAGATTTGGTAATTCGCGAGATTTGGTAATTCGCGAGATTTGGTAATTCGCGAGATTTGGTAAGGGGAGCCTGAACAAGGGCTAGTTTCCCTGGAACCTGCCGGCCTGATGGCTCGCTGGCAGTGTGACGAGGGAGTGAGGCAGGTGGGAGTGGCTGCGGTCGGCGAGCCGACGAGTCATTCGGATTCAGGTAGTCGAAGACAGCACTGCTGGTTGGATTTTTAGATAGAGCGAAACAGACATGTCACGTATTGGAAAACTGCCGGTCCAGATCGTTTCAGGCGTCAAGGTCAACGTCGCCGGGAACAAGGTCAACGTCGAAGGCCCCAAGGGGAAATTGCAGTTTGAATTCCTGCCTGAAGTTGGCGTGGAAGTCAAAGGCAATGAAGTCCTCGTGACGAACCTGACAGGCACCCGCGAGGCCAAGGCTTTGCATGGTTTGACCCGTGCCGTGGTCGCCAACATGATTGAAGGCGTGACCAAGGGATACGAGAAGAAGCTCGAACTCCAAGGCGTTGGTTACGTTTGCTCCCTCAAGGGACAGATCCTGTCGCTGCGGGTCGGCTATGCGAATGAAGTCAAGAAAGATGTTCCTGCCGGCTTGAAGGTGGAGTGTCCCGACCAGACGCACATCAACATTTCCGGCTGCGACAAGCAGTTGGTCGGTCAGTTTGCGGCGGCGGTTCGCTCAGTTCGCAAGCCTGAACCGTACAAAGGCAAGGGGATTCGTTACGTCGGCGAACAGATCAAGTTGAAGCCCGGTAAGGCTGCTTCGAAGTAAGGATAGCTGCCCGGTGGGACACTGCCCTCTGGCGGTTGCGACCTGAAAGGACCTCAGCGTTCTGAAGGGCGACGAGTCGGGTGGCAGTTTCTCGGGGGCCCGGCCGAAGCGGGAACTCAGGCAGCGCGCAAGTCAAGTTTTGGTAAACAATTGAAGGTCGAGTCGTGAAACCGCAAAAAGCACTCAATATTCGCCGTTGGCGCCGGACCAATCGGGTCCGCAAGGGGGTCCGGGGTGATGCCGGCCGTCCGCGGCTGTCCGTGTACCGCAGTAACGCCCACTTGTATTGCCAGGTGGTCGATGATGAATCGGGTCGGACACTTGCCTCGGCCAGCACTCGCGATAAGGATTTGCGGGATCAGGTGACCAAGGGCGGGAACTGCACGGCCGCCAAGTTGGTGGGTGAGGTGATTGCCCAGCGGGCCCAGGCAGCCGGAATCACTCAGGTCAAATTTGATCGGGGTCGTTATAAGTATCATGGTCGAGTCGCCGAACTGGCTGAGGCAGCCCGCGCGGCGGGGCTCTCCTTCTAGCAGGGAAGGCTGGCTGGCAAGCAAGGCTGGCCGGCAACTTCCCAAGCTGGACCCGAAACGCCTGCACAAGTAACTTGGACGGGCGAAGCGGGGCTTGGCAAGGATGGAGAGTTGGCAGCCCGCGTTGCTCGTGTCCGTGTCCCTTGGTGCCCTTCGGCACGGGATTGGAAGCCAGTTCAGCGGGTTGGTGAGAGTTCGGGTTGATTCGAGGTGGAATGCTGAAGGCAGGCAGAGGTGATTGGAAAGCGGTGTGATTGTTTCCGTTCGGCTCTGTGAGTGGTTAGTTTGGTAGAGTTCAGCAGCTAGTCGTTTTTCCATTTACGTCGGGAAGTGATTCAAGTGTCCAACGAAACAGAAAGCAAAACGGTCGAGCGCACGGTGGCAGTCAAGCGCTGCGCGACTGTGGTCAAAGGTGGTCGCCGGTTCAGCTTTGCCGCGATGGTTGTGGCCGGTGATGGCCACGGCAAGGTTGGCTGGGGCTACGGCAAGGCCAACGAAGTTCCGCCCTGCGTGGAGAAAGCGACCAAGCAAGCCCTGCGGACCGCGGTGAAGGTTTCGGTCGTCAACGATACGATTGCCCACCAGACATCCGGCAGTTGCGGTGCTTCGAGCGTGGTGCTGATTCCCGCCGGTCCTGGTACGGGCGTGATCGCCGGGTCTGCCGTCCGGGCGGTTTGTGAAGCTGCCGGCATCAAAAACATTTTGACCAAGAACTACGGCAGCACCAATCCGGTGACGGTGGTCAAGGCGACCATCCGTGCACTGCAAAACGTTCGCACAAAAGACGACGTTGCTCGTCTGCGGGGAGTCCAGATATGAGCCTGAACGAAATCAACGAAGGTATTGAAGGTTACCGTTCGACCAAGCGGCTTGGCCGCGGTGTCGGTTCCGGTCAGGGCAAGACTTCGGGGCGCGGCCACAAGGGCCAGTACGCTCTCAGCGGTTCGCCGCAAAGTCTTGTCTTCCAGGGCGGTACCATGCCGCTTTATCGCCGCATCCCCAAGCGCGGGTTCAACAACAAGTTCGCCTACCAGGTCGGTGAGGTCAATGTTGGCGACTTGGACGCCGTTTATGAATCCGGCGAAGAAGTGACCCCGGCCTCGCTCAGGTCCAAGGATTTGGCGAAGTACCGCTACGACATTCTCAAGGTCCTCGGCCACGGTGAAATCACCAAGAAGCTGAAAGTTGCGGCTCACCGGTTTTCAGCCGTGGCTCGGGAGAAGATTGAAAAG
>JAJTFE010000100.1 GCA_021298375.1 Blastopirellula sp.
CCCCGCAAACGACACACAAGGGAGCCTGGTCCAGCGAGTTGGCGAGTTGCCCATCCAGCGGTAACCGCCCGAGCGAATCAAAGACCAGCCGGATTGGGGTGCGTGGCCCTTGAGGGCGGGCGGTCAACAGCGGGTCATCGGCCAACACGGTGCCAATGCCGACGACAATCGCGTCGATTCGACCGCGTAGCTGATGTGCTTCCGCCCGCGATTCAGGGCCGCTGATCCAATGGCTGGCTCCCGTTGAGGTCGCAATCTTGCCATCCAGAGACATTGCCCATTTGCCTATCACCCAGGGTAGCCCGGTGGCCAATCGCTTCAGATAGGGAGCGTTGAGCGCGCGAGCTTCGGCCTCGAGTACGCCGACTTCCACTTCGACACCAGCCTGGCGCAACCGGGCGATTCCGCGACCTGCGACTTGCGGGAACGGGTCGAGCATCGCGACGACGACACGGCGAACGCCGGCAGCGATCAAGGCGTCAGCGCATGGCGGCGTTTTTCCGAAATGAGAACAGGGCTCAAGCGTGACGTAGGCAGTGCAACCTGCGGCGGTCTTCGGGTCAGCCAGCGCCTCAAAGGCCGCAACCTCGGCGTGCGGTCCTCCATAGCGAGCGTGGAATCCCTGACCGATCAGTTCTTCATTTTTGGTTAAGACGCAACCCACCAAGGGATTTGGTTCGGCGCCGCCAGCCCCCAGCGGTGCGAGGTCGAGAGCCATTTTCATCCAATTAACGTCAGCGGCGGAGGGCATGAGCGACTCGAAGGAATGGAGTTCGTGAGGGGAAAGTTGGGGTCTTGGGGCAACTCGGGGAACCGCCACTGAACCGGAAGTCGGCCCGGTGAAAACCCCGGATTCGTTGGGAAAAATTGCTCAATTTGGGGCGGAAACGCCAAGAAAACGGGACTATTTTGCCAAAAATTGCGGGTTTTGGGGCTCAGGGGCCCTTAATCCGCTTGTAATTTCGGCTCTAATCACTCTAATTCTCGCGTTTTACACGCCTTTCAGCGTTTTCACAGCTCATAGACCTAGGAGAAAGCTCGCATGGCCAAGAAACCCGCCGCAGGTAAAGCCCCTTCCAAGACCGAAGTCCTGAACAACATTGCCGAATCGACCGGCTTGTCCAAGAAGGACATCAACTCGGTTTTCGAAGCTTTGACCACCGAAATTGAAAAGAGCATTGCCAAGAAGGGAAGCGTCGGAATGTTCGCTATCCCCGGCCTCTGCAAGATCGTTGTCAAGAACAAGCCCGCTTTGCCGAAGCGTCAAGTCCGCAAGCCTGGCACCAACGAAATGGTGTGGGCCGACCCGAAGCCGGCCAGCCGCACGGTTCGCGTCCGCCCGTTGAAGGCCCTCAAGGACATGGTCAAGTAAGACCTGGACCTTCCAGGGACTGGTAGTGAGTCACGCGGCGATGCTCTGTAGCCAAGCCGAATGACGGCACTTTTGACCCTGTAATCTATCAATCGCGCCGCCGGTTGTCTGTGCAGACATCCGGCGGTTTGCGTTTCAGGGCTCGGGTATCTCTGAAAGAGGGCTCGCGGTATCTCTGAAAGAGGGCTCGCGGTATCTCTGAAAGAGGGCTCGCGGTATCTCTGAAAGAGGGCTCGCGGTATCTCTGAAAGCTGGCTCGCGGTATTACTCAAAGCTGGCTCGCGGTATTACTCAAAGCTGGGTCGCGGTATCGCCGCAAGGCTTTCTCGCTCAGAGGCTGGCGGACGGGCCCAATGGCACTCATAACCCAGGCCCGGCCTCACTTACGCCTGGAGCCACAACGTAGCGGCGAACGCTGGTCAGGTTATCGATTGCTTTCCTCTGGCCCCCCAAGCTTGAAATCGGCAGACTTTCGCTCGACTTTAACCCACCAAGCTATTCCCCAAGAAAATCCGCAAGCGTTTGGCCCGGACGTGGCCGCTCGTACAGCAGTCGTGGAATGAGGGCGGGGGAGCCCGCAAAGCCCTCGCGGCGATAATGCCACGTGCGGTCGGTGGGAACGAGCTCTTCAAAATAGGGCCACGGGGCAAAGGGCTGACGCCGCAGCAGGCTCGCCAATCGCTGAGAATCCATCGTGACGTTTCCTGCTCGGGGCGGGATCGGGCCTGCCTCGACCCGGTAGCATCCCTTGAGCAACTCTGGGTCATAACCGCCGACTCGGTTGACGATTTGAGCAATTTCATTGAGCGACAGTCGCCGCGGTCCACCCAAATGCAAGACGCCAGCGTAATCTCCCGCCAGCAACTCGGCACAAACCTCGCTCAGGCACTCCACATAGGTGGGGGTCCGAATTTCGTCGTAGTAAAGCGTGGCTGGCTTGGACTGTTTAAATCGAGCCTGAATCCAATCAATCGCGCCGGCATGCCCGTTGAAGCTGACTCCCATGGGGAGCGAGATTCTCCCAATGCAGGCCTCGGGACGGCGGGAAAGAATCAATTGTTCTGCTTCGACCATGGTCTGCCCATAAACCGTCACGGGGTCGGGCGGGTCCGATTCAAGATGACTCCCGCCCTGAGTTCCCGAATAGACGAGGTCAATCGACAGGTGAACGAACCGGATCGGCAAACCCTCCAGCGCATCGAGCAAGCAGGCGACCGTCTGGACGTTGACTCGACGAGCCATCTGCGCATCGAGCTCACATGATTTCAGGGCGCAACTTCCGCCGCAGTTCAGGACAGCCCGAATTCCCTTATCGATCAGCAGTTGGCGGGTCGCAGCCACATCCTCGAGATCCCAGCCGAGAATTCCCGGCCCTCGCAGTGGCCAATTCCGGGCTGGTCGCTGGCCAATCACTTGGTCGCCATAGCGCGCGCGGAACCAATTGAGCGCATTGAGTCCCGCGACACCAGCAATACCGGCAATCAGCAGCGGAACCGGATTGGAGGAGGTGTGGGGAGCCGTTGACATCGGGGTAACAACAGGGGGCGACGAGCGAGTGGACCGATCGAGGAGAGGGGCTGTCCATGCCGTCGTCCACAACCGGCGAGACGGGCATAAACTAACTGCCAATCACTCCTCTGCACAGGCGAATCACCCGGATTCGAGGTCCCGGCAGGTCAATTCGAGAGGGCTCCGGGAGTCGGGCAATCACGACTCAATAATAGAAGTGGCGAATCTGTTCACCACGGTGGCCGATCTCGGTCATGGCCTCGATCCCGATGTCGAGGTGAATTTGCGACCATTCGCTGGTCACCCGGCGATCAGATTCTTCCGTCTTGACTCCATCGGGAGTGATGGGAACGTCACTGACCAGAAGCAAGGCTCCTCGGGAAATGGCGTTGTAGTGTCCGACGATGAAAATCGTGGCGGTCTCCATTTCGATTCCGATACAGGTCATTGAGACCAGCCGATCGCGAAAGGCGTGGTCGTGCTCCCATAACCGACGGTTGGTTGTGTAAACCACACCGGTACGATACTCGTGTTGGCGTTCGACCATTTTGTCGGAAACAAACTTGTGCAGTTTGAAACTCGGCAGAGCGGGAACTTCCGGGGGGAAGTAATCGAGGCTGGTTCCTTCACCGCGGATTGCTGCGATGGGCAGGATAAAATGGCCAATTTCAGTTGAAGTCTTCAGTCCCCCGCACTTTCCGAGGAATAGCACGCCCTTGGGATGCCGAGCTGAAAGCAGGTCCATGATGGTGGCGGCATTCGCCGAGCCCATCCCGAAATTCACAATCGTCAGACCAGCGGAGTTGGTCGCGGCCTGCATCGGTCGGCCGACCCCGCGAATTTCGCAATCGAACTTGTTGGCAAACCGCTCGACGTAATCGTGGAAATTGGTCAACAGGATGTAGTCGCCGAACTGGTCGATTGGCATCCCGGTGTACCGCGGCAACCAGTTCCTGGCAATTTCCAGCTTCTCGGGGTTGTTGAGAGTTGGCTCATCAATAAAGTTCATGTTTCAGCTCACCCTTGCAATCCGAAACTTGGTACCGAGGCAGGAACTCAGCCGCTGAATGCCCAGCTCAGCAGTTCCGTCAGCTTGGGAACTTTGCCCTGCCAGAGCATGCCGACCCGGAAAATCCGCCCTGCCAGAATGACAACGAGGATGGTGGCAATCAGCAGCACGCTGGTTGCCAGAAGCAACTCCCAGAGTGGAATGCTGACTCCGGTCGCGAGGCGAAGGATCATCGTGGTCGACGTCGCTGGCGGGAAGAAAGAGATGCCTCGCGCCAGACCTCCGTTGGGGTCTTGAACGATTGGCAGCCAGATAAAGATCGGCAGCATCAGCATCATCCAGACCGGCATCAGCATCGCGGACGCTTCCTTGAGTTGCGACACGCTGGCGCCAACGGCCATGAAAATCGAGGCGTAAAACAGGACGCCGAGAAGTTGAAAAATGATGAACCAGGGAATGAGTTCCAGCGGGACGTTATCGAGCCAACCTCGTTGTCTGGCGACCAGATAACCACCCAGCAAGTAAATCAGGAAGACGGTCATTGAGCCCCCCACCGTTCCGATCAGCTTGCCGAGCATCAGCTGGAAGGGATTGGCACTGCCGAGCAGAACTTCGGCAATGCGCTGTGATTTTTCTTCGAGCACGGCTTCCAGCATTGGTTGGGAGGCCATGAAAATCACGAGGAACATGAACATCATTGCCCCCATGGGGAGGAAGATATCCGCCATCTGATTTTTTTCCCGGGCGGCCGTGATCGATCCGCTGGATGATCGACTGACCAACCCCATGCTGCTGACCGGAATCGGACGGCTGGCCTGAGCCACCAGGGACGGATCGATTCCCGCCTCTGCGAGCCTTTGATTTTTCAAATACTCATTGATGACCGCGGAGAACCAGGCTCTCGCCTCCGCAATGCTGGAATCTTGAGAGTAGAAGCTGACCTTGAGGTCGCCCGCTGATTGCCGTGCCAGCCCGGCGGGAATCTCCAGAAACGCGTAGAGTTCGCCGCTGCGAATCTGCTCGGAAAGTTGGGCGCGGAGTTCATCATTCGCTTCAGCCGCATCCAGCCGTCGCAAATGGAGAAACTCGCCTCGAACAGCCGTGGGGAGTCCCTCGTCTTCAGAGGCATTGACCGCTGTCGTCGGTTCTTTGCCTTGAGACGCTTTCTTTTCGGCCTCCAAGGCGGAGGAGAGCGCGGTGTTTCGGGCCTCGGCGGCGGCTTCCAGAAGCGGAAAAAGGTTGCCTTCCGGGTCGTGGACCGCGATCTGTCGGTCTTTGACTTCACCGACATTTTTCAGCAGGTTCACAGCGAGCAAGCTTCCGAGCATCAGGATCGGCATCATGATGATCGAAATCAGGAAGGCCTTGGTCGCGACCATGGCCTTGTATTCTCGGACAGCAATCGTCCAGATTTTTCGCATATCAGGTGCAAGCCGGGGATGACGATGGAAGTTGAGTCGGGGAGAGAACTAGTGCATGGCGAGCTTGGTCAGGCAGGAGCGGAGGCCATCTCAGCGGGAGCGCTCTCCGGGCGGGCGATTCGCACGAAAATGTCATGCAGAGAGGGCTTTACAACATCGTAATGAACCACCTCGCGAACAGCCGCCAATTGCTGCAGGACGCGGGACGATTGTGCGATCTCCCCCAGCCTGAACTCGTAGCATGAACCCGCCCGCCGCAATTCGGTGACACCACTGATCTCGGGGAAGCTCTGTTCGCGGCCACCGAAGGCAACCCGAATCAAGTCAGCCGCGTATTGGTTCTGAATCGCCTCGAGCGAACCGTCGAGCACCTTGTGCCCGCGAAAGATCATGAAAATCGTATCGCACATCTGCTCAGCCATGTTCATGTCATGAGTTGAGAAGATGATCGTCGTTCCGCGATCTCGCAAGCGAAGGACCGCGTCGCGCAGCGTTTCCATGTTGACCGGGTCCAGCCCGCTGAACGGTTCGTCCAGAATCACCAGTTCGGGCCGGGCGACGACGGCGGCAATGAATTGCACCTTCTGTGCCATTCCCTTGGAGAGAGCCTCGATTTTGCGGTTTGCCCAGCCATCGGCTTGGAGAAACTTGAGCCAATCATCAATGTCGCCTTGGCAGTCGTAGTGTCCTTTGAGCCGCGAGTAATAGGTCAGCAGTTCGCGGACCCGCATCCGCTTGTACAGTCCCCGCTCTTCCGGCAAGTAGCCGAGTCGGTCGTCGGCAACTTGACCGCTGCCCCGGCCGAGGACGATCACTTCCCCGGAGTCAGGTTGAAAGATCCGGAGGATCATTCGCAGCGTGGTCGTTTTGCCGCTGCCGTTGGGGCCAATGAAACCGTAAATCGACCCGCGCGGGACTTTCAAATCGAGCTGGTTGACGGCAACCTGCGAACCGAATCGCTTGGTCACACCCCGCAGTTCAATGGCTTTTTCCATAGGGGATGATGTCGAGGTGAGAACGGATTCGGGAACAGGAAATCACAGGGCGGACAAGTAGCGAACTCGACGGCCCTGACTCAATCAAGGAACTAGTGGAAGCGGACGGAACTCCGCGAACGCTCCAGGTGATTTCATCTCCCAGGACACGCAAACAACGAGCTGGGTGAAAAGGTTCCGGGTCCGCGAACGCGTTGAAGCAAAACCTAATTGCCGCTGCCGATGCTTTCGACTTTGAATTCGATTTCCACCGGCTTGCCCGCCCGCTCGACCTTAACCTTGATGGTCTTGTTGGCGTTGGCAGCGAGCAAGCGATTGATTTGCCGTCGCGAGTTGATCGCTTCACCAGCTAACTCCAGCAGCACATCCGCCGGCTGCAGGCCGATTTTGGCGGCAAGCGAATCGTCCGTAATGCTGTCGATGCTGACCTTTCCATCAAGTTCCGTAATCAAAGCCCCGAGGCGAATCCGTGGAGCCGAACTGCCGGCTGTATTGGAAAACTTTGGCCGCTCCGGCAAGCTGGCGAGATCCCAAAGCAGGTCTTCGGTGAATTCGATAACCTTCAACGCTCCCTCGCAGTTGATCGTCTCGAAGTCATCCTCCGGCGTGTGATAGGTGTCTGTGATGCCCGTGTGCAGAAACATGACGGGAATTCCCCGCTGCATGAAGGGCAGGTGGTCGCTGCCTGCGAATCCCTGTTCCGGTTTGACCAGTTCCAGTTTGTGCTTTTCGTTGACCCGGTCGAGCGCCGCGCCGAAGGAGTCACCCGTGAACCAGCTGTAGCAGGTCAACTTGTTTTCTCGCAACCAGCCGATCATGTCATAGTTGATCATGGCGACTGTCTTTTCGAGCGGAAAAACGGGGTTTTGCACGTAGTGTTGGGCTCCGATCAGTCCCATCTCCTCCGCCGTAAAGCAGATGAAGACAAGGCGGCGAGCCGGTTTTTTGTCGCTCTTGGCAAAACGACGGACCAACTCCATGATCCCGGCGGTGCCGGTGGCATTGTCATCCGCCCCGTTGTGAATTTCTTTGCGGTCAGGCGTCCGGCTGCCAAACGCTCCGAGCCCCAGGTGATCGTAATGGCCCCCGACCACGATCGTTTCGTCTGCGTTCGGGCCTTCGCCCTCGATGACGCCAATGATGTTCGAGGTCAGGACCTGTTTCTGGTCGAAATTCGCCTTGAACTTGACTCGGCAACCTTCCAGCTCCTGAGACACCGGTGAAAGGCTGTCGTCGATAATCTTCTCAACCTGAGCCAGTGTTTCCAGTTTTGTTCCATCCGGGTGCAGCAAGGGATGCTTGGCCAACAAAGCTTCGAAAGCGGAACGCTTGATGTGGGCGAAAGGGATTTGGTTGGTAACGCGACCAAACAGGTCGTAAGCCGCCAACTCATCCCGAGCGGCATCAGGAGCAGAAACGGAATCGTTGACCATCAGAATTCCGGCTGCGCCGGCGCGACGGGCCGCGGCAATCTTCGTTTGCATCATGGCGTGAATGCTGTTTTCCGTGCCATTAAATACGCTGTCACCGCGGGTTTGCTGTGGTTCGACTCGAACCAGAACCACTACCTTGCCTTTGACATCGACATCCCGGTACTCGTCGTAATTGTGCTCCGCGGAACGAATGCCGTATCCGACAAACACCAGTCCTGTGTCGAGGGAAAAGTTCTCGCGGCAAATCTGTGGCTTGAATTGTTCGTCCAGCACCAGTGGGAGGTTTTCGCCGCCCGGGGCCACCAAGGTCAGCTCGCAGCCCTCGCGGACCAAGGTGCGACTCGAACCGAGGTTTTCACTGACATCGAGTTGCTGCAGGTAAGTGCCATCGGGCATGCCCGGTTTCAGGCCGACCCGCTTAAACTCTTCAACAATGTACTCGACGCATTTTTCCATCTCGGGAGTGCCCGGGAGACGGCCTCCCAATTCGTCCGATGCGAGGTATTTGATATCGGCGGTAACGCGGGCGAGAGCCACTTCGCGGCTGGTCCCCTTGTCCGGGTCGTCAGCCCCGGGTGCTTCCGCGCTCAGACCGGTAGCGACACCCAAAACGGCGAGCAAAAAGAGCATCGAAACGCGGTGAAAGAGGTTGGTCAGGAGTTTGGAGCCGGTAATCAACATGAGCGCTTCCCTCGGAGCAGGATCAGAAGGTTCAGAAACGGGCCCGCGGCGACTCTCGTCGCAGTCCGTCTCTGAAGCCGACTTGGATGGAAATAGGTTCGAAAATTGTACCCTAAAGCCTGTTGTAATTTAAGAACGGGCAACCTTCGCTTGCAATCAAACGACCCACCGATAAAATTCGCCTTGGTCCAGGCGACCAAAAGTCCAAATCCGAACTCGGAACAGAGGGACAAGGCCTGCTGTGCTTTGACGTATGGCTGGTTTTGCTGCCTCGTGAACGCGACTTTTCCGGAGCGGGGGGGCGGCTTTCCCCGCCCCGTTCTCGGTTTCTGGGCTCGGTTTCTGGGCTTGGTTTCTGGGCTCGGTTTCTGGGCTCGGTTTCTGGGCTTGGTTTCTG
>JAJTFE010000101.1 GCA_021298375.1 Blastopirellula sp.
ACCGAATGCCTCCCCCTCGTGCTCCATCAAGTGAAGGTAATGGGAAATCATCATAATTCCATTTCGGCTGACGATCCCAATCAGCGTGATAAAGCCGACCCAATGGGCCACGGACAGGGTGATCGATCCAATCCACAACCGCGGCCATTCCCAAATCGGTGCCGTAGCCAGACTTGCCCAATCCGGTTGATTGACGACCAGCAAGGCAATCACCGATCCAAGCGCGGCCAGAGGAATGTTGGCCAACACCTGCAAGGCGGCAATCGAGGACCGCAGGGCCCGGGTCAACAAGAGGAAGATCACCGCAACCGACAGCAAACCCAGCACCGCGAGACGAATGTTCGCCGCCTGCTGCGCCTCAAACTGGCCACCTAATTCAATTCGATAACTTCCCGGCAGGTTGGCCAACTCGGCCTCGATCGGCTGGATTCGCATCTCTAGCTCGCTGACCACTCCCGACAAGTCTCTCCCAGATACGTTGCAGGCCACCACCACGCGCCGCTGGACATCTTCCCGGTTAATCGTGTTTGGCCCCGTGGTATCCAATACTTCGGCCACGGTTCCCAGTGCCACGCGTCTCCCCGAGGGCGTTTCCAGAATTGTCTGGTTGATTTGCCCGGGATCGCTTCGGGCCGACTCCTCAAACCAGACCACGAGATCAAAGTAACGGTCTTCTTCAAGAATCTGCGAGACGACTCGTCCGCGATAGGCCGTTTCGAGCAGGCGAGCGATATCGCCCGCAGCCAAGCCATAGCGGGCAGCCTCCGTCGGCTTTACACGCAAGCGCAATTGAGGAATCTCAATCTGCGGCTCGATTTGCAAATCCACCACGCCCCGGACCTCTGACATTGCGACTGCCACGTCCTGCGCTCGCGCCCGCAACTCGGTCAGGTCGGCGCCAAAGATTTTCACCGCAATCTGGGCGCGGACTCCGCTCATCACGTGGTCGAGTCGATGGGAAATCGGCTGGCCGATATTCACCTTGACCCCTGGAATCCTCGTCACCCGGTCACGAATCTCGTTCCAAACCGATTCACGCGCGCGCCCCGTAGATTGGTATCCCCAAAAATGAGCCAGAGGCACTGCCCGCAAAATCGAATAGAGGACTCCTCGCCGCGGCTGTCGTTCAGGCAACAGGCGGACCTCGATTTCCGAGGAGTTCACCCCCTCGGCATGCTCGTCGAGTTCCGCACGCCCGGTTCGCCGTGACACCGCCAAGACTTCAGGAACCTCCAGCAATAACTGCTCTGCCTGCTTTGCAATTCGCTGACTCTCCTCAAGACTCGTTCCCGGCTCGGCCTGCAGGTTGATCGTTAATGTCCCCTCGTTGAACGGCGGGAGAAATTCACCGCCCATCCAGCCAATCGAAAGAATCGACAATCCACACAAAGCAGCCACACCGCACAGCACAAGTCCGGACCAGCGCAGAGTCAGTCGCAAAAGGGGACGAACCAGCGCCTTGAGCATCGTCAACAGCCAGGCCTCTCCGCGCCGCTCCAGCAAACGGGCCCGACCCAGCAACAGGTATCCCAGGACCGGAGTAACCGTCAACGAAACCAGCAGTGAACAAAGCAGGGAGACGATATAGGCGAATCCCAGCGGAGCAAACATCCGTCCCTCAAGCCCCTCGAGGGCGAAGAGCGGCAACACAACCAGCGTCACAATCAAGGTTGCATAGACGATCGAATTGCGCACCTCGCGCGACGCCTCGTAAACGACCTGTAACGCCGGGCGAGGCTCCGGCAATTGGCGATTTTCCTTCAGCCGTCGGAAAATATTCTCGATGTCGACAATCGAATCATCGACCAGATCACCGATCGCGACTGCAACGCCTCCCATCGTCATCGTGTTCACCGAAACCCCCAGCCAGCGAAACACCATCACGGTCAACAAAATGGACAGCGGCATTGAGACCAGCGAACTGAAGCTTGTTCGCAAGTTCCACATGAACAGAAACAAGATGACGACCACCCATAATGCCCCGTCCCGAATCGCCTCCGCAACGTTATCTACGGCGGCCTGGATAAACTCCGCCTGGCGAAAGACTCGCCGCTCCAGACGCACTCCCGGCGGCAATTCCCGCTGAATTTCATCCAACACCGTGTCCAGGTGTCGGTCTAACTGCAACGTATCCGCGCCGGGCTGCTTCTGAATTGCCAGAATCACTGCCGAACCGCCTTTGGGAACGCCGTCTTCCTTGACCCAAACACCACCATCGCCCCGTCGCACCGGTCCACCCAAACGCACTTCCGCGACGTCCCGGACCAGGACCGGTCGCGGATCGCGCCAGGCGACGACTGTGCCGCCGATCTCCTCCAGCGTCAAGCTTTGACCGTTGATGCGGATCAAGGACTCCCGCTCTCCACGCTCCATAATCCCGCCGCCACTGATCACATTCGCCTTTTCAGCCGCCGCGACCAGTTGATCCAGTGTCACCTGCTGCGCGGCCAACCGCTCCGGCGAAGTCATGATCTGGTACTGCTTCAGAACGCCTCCCATCACGGTGACTTGCGAAATCCCCTCCACCGCCAGAATCCGATTGCGGACCGAAAACTCAGCCAGGGTTCGCAACTCCAAGGCCTGCTCCAATTGCGCCGCGGGTTCGGCCGGCACTTCTTCGGACCGCAACCCCAACAACATGATCTCACCCATGATTGAAGAGATCGGTGCCAAGACCGGAGTCACACCTGCCGGTAATCGCTCGCTGGCCAATTGCAATTTCTCGGAGACAATCTGGCGGTCCCGGAAAATATCCGTCTCCCAGTCAAACTCGACCCAAATGATCGACAAGCCAATCCCCGATGCCGAACGTACCCGCTTGACTCCGGTCGTGCCATTGAGCAAATACTCCATAGGACGTGTCACAAGGACTTCGACTTCCTCGGGAGCCAGACCGGGAGCCTCTGTCATGACTGTCACCGTCGGACGGTTCAAATCAGGAAAGACATCCAGCGGCACCTCGCGCAACTGCAGCAGTCCATAGCCAAACGCCAACCCGGCAAGCAACAGCACCAGCCCGCGATTGCGAAGCGAAAAGCCAATCACGCTGTCGAGCATCGCGTCACCTCACTCCCGCGTAGGTCGTCGCCAGTTCATTAACGCCCTGCACCGCCACCAACTCACCGATCGCGAGTCCTCCGCGAATCTCGACGTGCCGGTCATCTGCCTGCCCAATCACCACCAGGCGCCGCTCGAGCAACCCGTCCGGGCGCTGCACAAACACATAATGACGCATCCCCTCCCGAGCCAAGGCACTGCGGGGAACCGCCAAAGTCGCCTCTCGTCGCGAGAGCGTGGCCGTCAAGTCAACCAGCAGATTCCGCTCCAGCAGCACTCCGGGGCTAGGTTCGAATTCCACCCAAACCGACAGCGCCCTGGTCTCCGCCCCAATCTGACGGGCTGAGCGGACCACTTTCCCCTCAGCCACCAGTTCGGGTCGATTGACCACCCGCACCCGCACCCGCGCACCCGGAACGACCTGCTCTGCCTCCTGTTCCAACAGATATCCCTGAGCCCAGACCTGGCGGTAGTCACAGATCTCCAGCAGCGATTCGTCAGCCCGGACCCCTTGCCCGAGAACTTTGTTCACGCGGACGACCCGACCTGAAATAGGCGCCCGGATCGGGAGTGACTCGCGAGGCTCCTTGCCCTGACGAATCTCAGCCAATTCCTCCTCGCTCATTCCCAACGTTCGCAACAGGCGCTGACCAGCCGCTTGCCGATTTCGGGCTGCATTCAGTCGCGACTCCCACTCCCACAACAGTCGCGCTGCGACTACTTGCGACTGACCAGTTCCCTGCATCCGCCGCAACGTCTCCTCCAACCAGGCAACCTCGCGATCGGCTTGGAGCAAATCCAACTGAGGGTCAACCGCCTCCAAGCCGGAAATTTCAGCCAGAACTTGCCCAGCCTCGACCTGCTGCTCACGGTCGACGAGCAACCGCGACAGCGTCCCCGGGACTTGTGGAGATACCGTCGCCATTCTGCCCGGAGGGAGATCGATCATTCCGTTGAAGGTGAGCACCTCCTCTACGGACTCTCGTCCCACCGCCACCGTCTGCAAGCCCACATTCCGCATCCCCTCCGGACTGAGCCGCAACGAGCCAAGCACAAAGAACGACGAAAGGACATGGCCGCCCCGGGAAACGACGCGGTCACCGGGAACGAGATTGCCCACTTGGACTTGAGCCCGCAAGGCATCCTCCGCAACGACCACGACGTTCTGCCGACGATACTCAAACCCCTTCTTGGTAGAAGCCAGCTCGACCAGCACATAGCGTTCCGCTCCGGTCCCCAGGAGCGCGCTCGAGGGAACCGTCAACAGTTCCCTTTCGGGAGAGACCACAATCCGGGCCACGCCATGCATTCCCGGCAATGCCGCTCCCGCAAGCTCACCAATCGGCAGTGCCGCCCAAACCTTAGCCACATGCAATCGGGAATCAATCAGGCTGCCGACAACCTCCACCGAGGTCGTGATCCTCCGCCCAGGCATCGCAGTCAACTCCAATTCGACCACCTGACCGACGTGCACTCGCGGCAGGTCACTTTCGAGCACTTCGATTTCGACCCACAACTTCGAGAGATCACTCACCTCAAACAAGTGCTCATCCGCTACGACAACTTTGCCAACCGCCAAATCGGAGTGACTGACTGTTCCCGACTGAGGAGACCGAATCGGCAATGAAACGTTCAGTTCCGCACCCGCCTCCGCCGAAAGCCAACGCTCGACTTCCGTCGCTTCAATCCCCAAGCTGCGAAGTTTCAAAGCAAGGGTTTCCAAAGCCAAGCGCCGCTGTTCCAGTCGCGACGCCACCTCCAAAAACTCATTGCCATTGACGATCTGCTGACGATCGAGGCCGACCAGCAGGTCGTACTGCCGCTGCGTCAGTGCCAGATCGTTGGCAGCCCCCCGCAACTCCAGAACCAGTTGCTCCAAGTCCGGACTGGCAATCTCCGCAAGCAACTGCCCAGCCTCGACGGACTCACCACTGCGCACCAGCAAATTGGAAATCCGCCCCGAGAGACGAGAACTGACGAAATGCTGCTGTTGCCAGGGCACTACCAATCGCGCATAGGCCAAAGCCGTCTGTCGCAATCGCCCGGGCTCAGCCTGCGTCAACTGCAGCGCCAGCGCCGTTTGAGCCTCCGGACTGAGCGTCACCAATCCCTTGGCAACATCGACTTCGACTCCCTTGGTAGGGAGTGGGGCATGTCCCTCATGAGCCAGAGTCAACGCGCCTGTCCATGTGCACAAGTTCCATGTGCACAAGTTCCATGTGCACAAGGCTAGACAAAATGCAGTTAAGCGGCGGGGCCCGAGGCTCGAACCTCGCCCCGCCTTGCCACTTCCGCATTCCCGCCTCTGCATGGACGTTCCCAAATGGTTGCCCTTGTTCACTTCACATACTCTCCCGGTGCCTTCAGCTTTTCCGGCTCGGTCTTCGCCAGCTTCACGAACTCATCCACGCAGGGCGGACAGCAGAATTCGTAGGTTTGACCGTCAATCACCCAACTGCACTTTGGATTTGCCTTGGTCAAGGTGATTGGGCAAATCTTGTCGCCCGCCTGCGGGTTGAGGTCGTGAGTCGCCTTGAAACCGGCAAATTTCTGCGAGGCTGTTTGCCGACCGTTTGCCTCAATATCCGCAGCGGTGTACTTTCCACCCGCCGTCAGATACAACTCCCGCTCGGCAGCATCCGCGACCTTCTCAGGCATCTCGCCGTGCGACTCCTCCCGGGTCGTGAAACCGAGGCGAAACCGCTCGCCACCGATGGCGATGTTCGGAATCGTGACATCAACTTGTTTGCCAGCCAGCGCCTCCGGAAGTTGACCAACGAACAACGAAGTCTTGCCCGAGGAATCACCCGGCTGCGGTTGTGGCTTGACTGTCATCGAAATCGAGTCACCGCTCTCTCCAACCGCACGCACATAGGCCGTCAACTCCTGCTCGTCAGTGTAGTGCACCCTCGTCTCATCACTGCCGAGCATGTAGAGTCGCAATTCGCCCTTGTCGGTCACAATCGCCTCCACGTGGTAGCTGTCGCGACCAAGCGAAACAATGATCCCTCCGTGCGCTCCCGGCTTGTGCTCATGATCCTCTTCCGACATCCCGCCTGCCGATGGCTTGTCGGCCGTGGGTTGAAGATTGACTGCGGAATCTTTCTTTCCCTCCGACTTGGGCGTTGGAGTTGCCGACGGTTGCTGGGCGCAACCTGACATCCAGACGGCCAAGCCACCAAGGAAACATCCAATCCTGACTAAACGACGCATCTTCTGCTCTCCTGAAAAATCCACTTCACTGAACCGAATAGTCCACAACCGCCGCAATCCGCGGCGATAACACGATTGACGTCAACGCAATCCGAAGAGCCTTCCCGAAATCGTCCCGGCGGCCGAGTTCGTAAAGCTCATCCGCCCAGCCAGGAACTGCCGCCAAGAACTGCCGCGCGCAGCTCGTCTTTCGGGAAAATCACCAGCCACTTTGCCGCCCCCGCACGCCTCATCCCAAAATAAACGCCAACTCTCATCAAACGGGCGGGCGGCGAAGACCAAGTCGCAAACTCACCCGCGTTAGTTGATTTCACAAGCAATCGGGCGACGAAGCGAAAAGGGAACGCTCCCTTCAGCGAATACGGTCTTCACAGAAACAGGCCAGCGGCAGAAAAACGCCGATGCCGATGCCGATGCCGATGCCGATGCCGATGCCGAGAGCCACCGGCTCCCGCAACGCCTCGCCTGTGCATGAGAAGCAAAATTCCGGCAGGCCTAGCAGTTGAGAGTCTGAAAAGCGCGCAGCAGCGCTCGACCAAAAAGTGAACATGGCGGATGCTCATGCAGGCGGTATTGAGCGGATTGCCGGCTCCGCAAACGACCGCCGGCCCCGTCTGTTGCCGTTGGCAAAAGCAAGCTGCTGTCGGCATGAGAAGCGGCCCGCACCAACTGCTGATCGGCGAAAGCAAACGACCAGAGTCCCCCGTTTCCCTCACCCCGATCGCGGCAAGGACAATTTCGTTCCGAATCAGATTGCTCACCTTCAGCCCCCCGGCAGCAAGCCCGCGGGGCGGTTTCCCGTCCGGCTTTCGGCCGGCAGCGAGGGCAGCTTTCGCCAGCCAGTCCAACTTCTCTCGGGCCCGCGGAGCCATTCAGGGACAGGGAGGCGGAGCCATTCAGGAACAGGGAGACTGTGATTCGTTCCCAGCCAGATTCCAGCAACTGGCTGAGCCTACAGCAACAGAAAGCCGGCCCCCAAGCCGCTCCGGTTGCAAAATAGGTCAGCAGTAATATTCGCCAAATCATCTTGGCCTCAAGTGGCTGTGGGCTCGCTTCACGACCAAGTTCCATCGGGTGATATTCCAGCAAAAACCGGGGAAGGTCTCGATCTGGACTTAACCGTATTCACCGGGCAATTCGGCATGGCTTTGCTGAGTCGTGCAAACGCAGGACTCCATTCCATGCTATTCTTGGGCGCCGCCGCCGCCAACCCCAATCCCGCCGCTGGGGTAGGGACGAGCAACGGGGACCGGCCGCCAACCACACTCCATTCAGAGCCCATTTTCCTGCTCGGGCTGGGCGGAAACAATGACTTGGCCCCCTTCCTCAAATTGGATCGAAATTAAATTGGCCCGACAACAAACGGGACAATCTTCGATGTATTCCTGAATCGATCCTTCACTCGGATCGAGGGGAATCACAATCTCCTCTCCACAGGCGTCACAGACATAAGCGCCCTCAATTGCTGTCTCTTCCCACGCCGCTGAAAACGCTGGAAACGCCTCTCGCACCGGAGGCTCATCCAGCCACGGTGGCCATTGGCCGGCCCCCAACAACTCGGCTGCCCAGTGCATCACGGACAATGAGGACTCGTCGGCCAGACGATGATCACTTCCCACCTCCAAGAGCGCGTCTTCCGGCAATCCACTGGCCGCGAGCAACTCCAAAGAATCTGAAAATGGGATCACCTCATCCGCCCGTGAATGCAAAATCACGGCGTTCGGCTTGACCCGCTTGGCCGCACCCCACCGCTTCCACGCCGGACAAAGTAAGACCAGTGGAGTTCCCCCTGACTCCAGATTCATCGCCACGGCTCCCCCTCGGGAGGAACCAACGATCACATCGGGGCGATGCCGGTCCAAATTCGCCTGGGCAACCGCCAGCGCCAACTCAAACTGCTCATCATCCAGTGCGGGATTCCAAACCTGATGGCCCCGCGCCGCCAAGTGCTTCGGCTTCACCCCGCCCGGCACCGATTGCCAGCCATGCAAAAACAGGATTTTGAGCCCCATCCCAGCCCCCTTCAGCCTCGACGGCCACCCCCAACTTGAAACCCAAATTCAATTGCTTGCATTGTTGGTGCTTTGGAAAAGACAAGCAAGCTGGGAGCGCTAGGACAAAACGGTGACCAGCAGTGGACTGAAGTCATTGGCGAATCCAACCTTTGCCGAAATCAAGAGAACGCAGCAATCTCGCGCTCAAGAGATTCAGCGCGGCTCGATCTGCACAGGCTGAAACAGTATGCAACGACTCCCGAACCTGCGAACACCCTCCGGAATCCTCAAACTTGCCGGCTTTGGGTTGCTCCTTCTCAGCCTCAGCGCCAATTGGAACCGGCTCTCCGCTCAAGCTGCTGCTAGCCAAGATCTTGCTAGCCAAGTTGCTGGTGGCCAAGTTGCTGGTGGCCAAGTTGCTGGTGGCCAAGTTGCTGGTGGCCAAGTTGCTGGTGGCAAGGCCAAGCCGGGGCGCGTTGCCAAGCAACTGATGTTTGGCGTAGCCGATCCGGTGGACGAAATCAGGCCCTCGCCGGCAAATCCCCCGGT
>JAJTFE010000102.1 GCA_021298375.1 Blastopirellula sp.
GGGGGACGGCTGCGGTCCGGGGTCTGCTCGGCAGCTGCCGCGGGCTGGTTTGGCCAATTGTCCAGTTTTTGCCAGGTTGGACAGTGCCAGGTTGGGCAGTGCCAGGTTGGACAGGGACGGTTTGTGTTTCCCCAGGAGTACCGAGTGAAATCGTTCAATTACAGGGAATCTAGCGGTTCTGACGTTTGGACCCCGCAACGGGCTTTGGGGGACTGCAGCGGACTGTCGGCAGGCAGTTGGCAGGATCCGCTTGAATCTGTTGCTTTGCCCAGTCCCTCCCAAGGGTGATCTGATATATTTCAATGGTTTTGAAACAGCAGGCTCTGGGCCGTGGCGTGATGGCTGCGGCTGGACAGGAATGACGGAAGCGACCATCTCGACCATTGACCCGGCCATCGTGCTGCCGCTGTTTGGTGCCAAAGACCAACACTTGCGGCGATTGCGGGATCGCTTTCAAGTGAGCATCACTCTCCGGAATGGACAGGTCCGGGTTGCGGGTGACGACCAGGCTGTCGCTCAGGCCACTAAGGCAATTGAGCAGTTGGCTGCGATCATACGGCAGAAGGGGGGGCTGACCCCCGATGATTTTGAAGAGACCTTAGCCCAGATCACTGGGGATCGTCCCGCCCCGCGGGTGCGGGAACCGATTGACATTGTGCAGGTGGGACGTGAAATCCGGCCGCGGACTCCCGGGCAGGCTGGTTACGTGGAGGCGATTCGCAGCCACGATGTCGTCTTCGCCGTGGGCCCGGCGGGCACGGGCAAAACGTACCTTGCTGTGGCCATGGCGGTGGAAGCGCTCAAGCATCAGGCGATCCGCAAGATTGTTCTTGTTCGGCCGGCGGTGGAGGCGGGTGAAAGTTTGGGCTTTTTGCCGGGCGATCTCTCAGCCAAGATCAATCCCTACCTGCGTCCCTTGCTGGATGCGATCAACGAGATGATGGGCTTTGACCAGGCCCAGCGGCTGATTCAACAGGACGTGATCGAAGTAGCCCCCTTGGCTTACATGCGCGGACGGACGCTGAACCAGGCGTTTATCATCCTCGACGAGGCCCAGAACACGACGATTTCCCAGATGAAAATGTTTCTCACCCGGATGGGAACGGATTCCAAAATCGTTGTCTCTGGAGACCCGACTCAGACGGACTTGCCATCTCATCAGCGGAGCGGACTGGATGACGCCTTGCACCGCCTGCGGAAGATTGCCGGCGTGAAGGTGGTGGAACTGACTCAGGGGGACATTGTCCGGCACCGTTTGGTCCAGCAGATTGTGGAAGCCTATGAGTCTTCCGGCGGTGAAGCGGCGGAAGCTGCGCGGTCCGAAATCGACCGCAGCTATCGGCGACGAACAGGAGGGCCGCGCCGTGGGCAGTCTTGATCCGCGCTTCGCGGAATCCGGGACTGGCGGGTGGGAGCTATGAGTACGAGTACTTCCGGGATTCACCGGTATCGCTGGGCTTTGCCCACGCCGCGCACTCCCACCAGGCAGTTTCGCGACTTTCTGCAGCGCCCCTTTTTCTGGCAGCGGTTACTCGTCGCGTTGACGGCCATTTTGCTGATGTTTCTTGTCGCTCGGGGGTGGGAATCTGCCTTCCCCTACCGCATTCGGCAAATTCCGCAAAGGAAACTCGCGGCCTACATCGAGTTCGAGGTGCAGGACCGCGAGGCGACGCGCGAAGCCATTGCCAAGGCCAAGAGCAAGATCGCCTGCCTTTATGAGAATGATTTGCGCTTGCTGGAGGAGGTCCGGCAGGCCCTGATTGACGAAGTCTTTCAGGTCAAGGACAAGCCGCTGGAAGAGTTGGAATCGACCGTCTGGCCCCGTTTTTATCAGGTCGTTCCGGGTGCGGCGGTGGAGCCCGACAAACAACGCACTGAGTTGGAACAGTTCAGGGAGACACTTAAGGCGGATGAGCGGCTTGAATCGCTGCGCGGAGTCCTGACCCGGGCCTTTCTCGAAATTGATGCGACCGGCCTGCTGGAGAGTCTGGAGCATGATCTGACCCGGGGAAGCATGCTCGAAATCCAGGTGTACCGCAAAGGCGATCCGGAAACGACTCGCACCGTCGAGGTCTCCAAGGTTCGGATCGCAGAAGCAGCCGAAGTGCTGAGGAAAAACCTGATACGGGAGCTGGAAAAGGAGAACGCCACCTTCCCCCAGCCTGCCCTGCTGGCGGAGCGGCTGTACCAGTGGCTCCGGCCGCGGTTGCCGGTGACGCTCAAATGGAATGACGAAGCCTCGCGGCGCGAGTCCGAAATTGCCGGGAGGAAAGTCGAAACCAAACTCCGACTGTACAAGGTTGGCGACCCATTGCAGCACGCCAACCTGAGCGGCGAGAAGCCCGAGCATTTGGGGGGCCAGCCCCTGGCCGCGGCAGACCTCGAGTTATTGGAGGCCGAACATCAGGCTGCCCAGAAGCAGACGATGTGGTACTCCACCTTTGCCCGCAGTCTGCTGTTTTTCCTCTCGGTCGGCTTGGCGATTGGCTTGGTGGCGGCCTTTTTGTGGAAGCAACAGCCGCAATTGCTGCTCAATCTGAGGCATTTCAGCGTCATTGTCGGGGCCTTCGCCGCCTCTTTTTGCGGCGCTTGGCTGTTGGCTGGAAACCTTGACTCGCGGCTGGAGATTATCCCGCTGGTGCTCGGAGCAATGGTGATCGCGATCGCCTATCAGGTGGAACTGGCTGTGCTGCTGATGTCGCTTGTGGCGCTGATGTTCACCGTGCTGCATGGCTACGATTTGAGCGAATTCCTGATTCTCTCCGCGGGGGTGGCTGTTTCGGCTCTTTCCTGCCGCAATATTCGCAGTCGGGCGAAATCGGTGTACGTCGGCTTGCTGACCGGGGCGGTGGTCCTGCCGATCGCCATCTTTGTCCCTTTTCTGCTCGGCTGGCGGGCTGATTGGGCGATGGTGGTCGACGCCCTCTGGTTCGGAGGGAGCGCGGCTGCGGCCGGACTGATTATGACGGCCTTGTTGCCCTTCTTTGAGCGGTGGTTTGATTTCCAGACCGACATCAACCTGCTGGAATTGAGTGACCCGAACCACCCGCTGTTAAAGCAGTTGATTCAGCGGGCTCCGGGAACCTACAACCACAGCATCAATGTTGCCTCGATTGCCGAGGCGGCGGGTGAGGCGGTCGGGGCGAATGGTCTGCTTTGCCGCGTCGGGGCTTACTTTCACGACATCGGGAAAATGCGGAAGCCCGAGTATTTCGTCGAGAATCAGTTGGGTGGCGAAAACAAGCATGACGATCTTGTGCCTACGATGAGCACGATTGTCATTATTTCTCACGTCAAGGATGGAATCGAACTGGCTCGCCTGCACCACCTTCCCCGGCGGATCATCGATTTGATTGAGCAGCATCATGGGACGACGCTGGTCGAGTACTTTTTTCACCGGGCAACCCGTACTGCGGACGAAGACTGCCGCCCGATGGAGTCCGATTTCCGCTACCCGGGACCGCGTCCCCAGACCATCGAGGCGGCCATTGTCATGTTGGCTGACGCTGTCGAAGGAGCGAGCCGGACGTTGCGCGAGCCGACACCACACCGGATCGAGAGCATCGTTCGGGAGTTGACCAAACGTCGGGTAGACGATGGACAGTTCGACGATTGCCCGATTACATTGCAGCAATTGCATCTGATTCAGGACAGCTTGATTAAGTCGCTGAACGCGATGTTCCACGCCCGCGTCAAATACCCTGAACAGGCGACAGGTTGAAAATGCTGCAGGTGGAAGTCATCAATCACGTGGCCGCGGACTTGCCGGTCGAGTTGCTGGAGCGCGCGGTGCGGCAACTCATGGAGCAGCGGCGCATTTTGCGCGCGGAAATCAGCATTGCGATCGTCGATGACCCGACGATCCATGGCTTGAACCAGCAGTATCTCAATCACGATTATCCCACAGATGTCCTGACCTTTCCTCTCGAATCGCCCGAAGAGAACGGCCAACTGGTCGGCGACGTGATTGTGAGCTGGGATACGGCTCTGGCCAATGCAGAGGAACTCGGCCTGCAGCCCGAGGGCGAGCTGTTGCTCTACGTGATCCACGGGACACTGCACCTGCTGGGGTTGGACGATACGAGCGAAGAGCTCGCCGCTGAGATGCGAGCAGCCGAGCAGTCCTGTCTGGAGTCGCTCGGTTTTCCTTACCGGTATCCGGACGATGATTCCGGCCCGTCACAGGGGTGATATCCACTGCGGGTCAAACCCTCAGCCGATGGAACGCTTGCTCAGGCTCTCAGCCGCGACACCCTGGCGCTGCAGGCGGGAACTTTCCAAATCTCTTGGCCGCAGACTTGTGAAGGCAGTGGCGTGGCTGAAGTTCCCGCATTGGAGTGACCCGATTTGCGGGCTGGGGAATTCCAGCAGGAGGGTTTGCGTTGCGGGCCGTTGCTGCCGATAATCGGTCGCCGAGAGCCGAAGAGCATGTGGCTTTTTCGGGTTACCCGCTCAATTGATTGGCCTGTAAGCATGAGTTCGCTCGAATTTCCCGATGGCGGTTTCTGTCCGACGATCAATTCGTTTTCAGTCGTTGACTTGGCGCGGCGTTATGGCACCCCGACTTATGTTTACGACGCCGCCGTGATTCGCCGGCAAGTGGAGCGGTTACGGCAGTTTGAGGTCATTCGATATGCTCAAAAAGCCAACTCCAATCTGGCGGTGCTCGATTTGCTGCGTCGCCTGGGGGGGGTGGTCGATGCGGTCAGCGCGGGCGAATTGCTGCGGGCTCGGGCTGCGGGCTATGCTCTCGCCTCAGAGCCCCCCGAGGTCGTTTATACAGCCGATATTTTCGATCGCGAGGCGCTGGAACTGGTTGTGAAGGAGGGAACGCATGTCAATTGCGGCTCGCCGGACATGCTGGACCAGTATGGTGAACGATGTCCCGGGCAAGGCGTGACTTTGCGAATTAACCCTGGATTTGGACACGGTCACAGCCAGAAAACGAACACCGGCGGACCGCAGTCGAAACATGGAATTTGGCACACTCAACTCGAGGAGTGCGTTCAGCGCGGGCAGAAGTGGGGGCTTCGAGTGACAGGCCTGCACATGCACATTGGGTCCGGGACCGATTTTGAACACCTTTCCCAAGTCTGCGAGGCGATGGTTCAGGCGGCTCGAAGAATCGGACCGAGCATCCATTCCATCAGTGCGGGTGGCGGTTTGCCAACCCCTTATCGAAACAGTGACCAACCACTCGACATTGCGCGTTACCACCAGCTGTGGGATGGAGCCCGTCGGCAACTGGAGTCTGAATGGGGCCACCCTGTACGCCTCGAACTGGAACCGGGACGTTATCCGGTGGCCGAGGCGGGATATTTGATCACTGAGATTCGGGCAGTCAAGCGAATGGGGGATAACCTGTTCTATCTGGTTGACGCCGGATTCAACAATCTTGCCCGGCCGATTCTTTACGGAGCCTACCATCCCCTGGCGGTTGCCTTGGCGAACCCGCAGACCCAGCAGGCGACTCAGCCGGTGATCGTCGGCGGTCCTTTATGTGAATCAGGTGACATCTTTACCCAAACCGATGGTGGAACAGTGGTCCACCGCCAGCTTCCCGCTGCCAATGTCGGGGATTATCTGGTGATTGGCTGTGCAGGAGCCTATGGCTTCGTCATGGGTTCCAACTACAACAGCAAGCCGCTCGCCGCCGAGGTGCTCCTCGACCGGGGGAGCGATCATCTGGTCCGCCCGAGGCAAGGCTCAGCCAGTCTGTTTGCGAGCGAGTCGATTCCGGGGTGACGGGCTGCCTGTAGGCAAACCGGAGTGAGTGAGCCTTACCCGTCAGAGTAGGCTTTGCGGATTTTTTCGATTCGCGGAATCTGGTCGACGAAGGCATCGAGGACCTTGGGATCGAATCGCGTGCCGCGTTCGGCGAGCATGATTCGAAGTGCCTGCTCGACGGAAAAGCCTTCCTTGTAGGGGCGTACGGAGCAAAGGGCATCATAGACGTCAGAGACGCTGGTGATGCGTCCCTCGATCGGAATCTGCTCGCCTTTCAGGCCCAAGGGGTAGCCGGTGCCATCCCACTTTTCGTGGTGGGTTTGCGCGATTTTCGCTGCCAACACCAGCAGGGGCGAACGAATGTTGGAAGGCAGTCGTGCCGGGTCGGATTTGTTTTGGCGAAGGGCCTCCATCTCATCGGCGGCAAAGGGGTCGAGAATTTCCCGACCGATCTCGCAGTGCCGTTTCATGACGGCAAATTCTTCCTCGGTCAGTTTGCCCGGATTGAGAAGAATCGCATCAGGGATGCCAATCTTGCCGAGGTCATGGAGCTGAGCAGCCAGTTCGATTTGCCCGCAGAATTCCTTGGGCAGGCCGAGTCGCTCGGCGACCACCCGGGCGTATTTGCCCACGCGAACAACGTGACGGCCGGTTTCGTTGTCTCGGTATTCAGCCGCTCGGGCGAGACATTGCAGGATTTGTTCGCGGGAGCGTTCCAGTTGTCGCGTCCGCTCCATCACTTCCTGCTCGAGTTCGTGGGCGTGGGTTTCGAGATCCTTGTATTGCTGCTTGAGCAGGAGTGAGTTTTTGATACGCAGGGAAAGTTCGATCTTCTCGACCGGCTTACCCAGAAAGTCGGTTGCCCCATGCTCCAGGGCTTCTTGCTTGACTTCCAGGTCTTGGGAGCCGCTGAGAATGATGAACGGCGTCAGCTGCAGGCTCGGCACGCGTTGCCGTTCTCGCAGAATATCCAGCCCCGAGACTTCGGGCATCATCACGTCAAGCAGCACGACGTCTGGCTGCTCCTGCTCAATCCGCTCAACTGCACCTGAGGAATGAGTCAGCGTGACAAAGTTCTCATAGCCTTCGGATTGCAGAAACCGACGGACAACCTTGATCACCAACTGTTCGTCGTCGATGATCATGATTTTGGATTGTTTGATCCGCTCGATGGCGGCTGCCCGGGTCGCTTCGAGCGAGAGCAAACTCTGTGGCTGATGAAAGACCACAGGCACCGCCGGTATGTGGGCGGGCGTCGAAGAGTTCAGTTGAATGTCCATGGAATAACCAGATATCGTTGAGACGAATGTTCGACGGTGAACTGGGGCAGATTGCTACTGATACTCGTATTCAGCGGGGGCTTCGAGCAGTTCCGCGATTTGCCCGATCCGCTGCAGGAGTTCATTAGCCGCCTGATGAGCACCTGCCTTTGCGGCCTGCTCCAGTTCTTTGGCTGGCTGGGAAAACTGTGGGAAACCACAGGTTCCGCCGCTGCCTTTCAGCCAGTGTGCCAACCCAGCCAACGCGGAGAGATTTCCATCTCCCAAGGCTTGACGCATCTGCTGGAGTTTAACCCCCAAGCCTAGGACGAAATCTGCGGCGATCTCCCTGAATTCGGGATCGTCCATCGGTAAAGCTGAGCGAATGCGGACCGCTTGGGGGATTTGTTTTGCTTGTGCGGGATGCGCGGTCAGGATGGGTTGTGACGTCTCGCGCTCCCTTGCCGGCTCCGTCCGCGGCGGAGAGAGCTCGGACCAAACCCTTTGGATTCCAGATTGACAATCCAGAATCGGCTCGCTCATCCAAGCCTCATCAGCTGGGGGAGGCTCGGCTCCGTCCGTTTCCAGCACTGCACCCAGCGCCGAGAGCGCTGATTGGAGTTGATCCTCGAGTTGGTGCTCGAGCGGCTGCTTGGACTCGGCGATGAGTCTGCTCTCAGTCAGATCGAGCTCAGCGGCGATACCATGGACAGCGCCGCCGCCGTTCGGAGGTGTTGTGTTCGAGGAGGGTTGCCGAGCAGTCGCTGGCTTGGAAATTATTTGGGCGGGAACATCTCCAGCCGCTACCCGAGCCTGGTACTCTGGCGACTTGGAGAGTTGCTGGCGAATTGCGTGGAACAGCTCTTCGGTGTTGACCGGCTTGGCAACGAAGTCATCGAAACCGGCTTCGCGTGACTGTTCGATCTCACCCAGCATGGCGTTGGCAGTCAAGGCGATAATCGGCTTGCGATATCCCTCGCCGCGGAGGGCGGAGCAGGCTTGGTTGCCGTCCCAGACCGGCATCTGAATGTCCATAAGCATCAAATCGAAATTGCCTTGGCGCGCCTTCTCATAGCCGAGTTGCCCATTTTCGGCTTCGGTGACCTCTACGCCCGCCCGAGTGAGTAGCAGACGCACCAATCGGCGAATCGCGTCGCCGTCTTCGACGATCAGGATTCGGCACGGCGGAAGCAGTTGCTGACCGGACGCCTCCTGCGCGTCCCGCCGTTGGGATTTTTGATAATCATCAAAGGTCATCAAGGGGTGGGCTGAGCAATCGCCGATGTCGATCCAGAATGAAAAGTTACTGCCTTTGCCCGCTTCACTGGCAACGGCGACCTCACCACCGAGAGCAGTGACGAAATTCTTGCTGATCGTCAGCCCCAGCCCAGTGCCGCCGAATTTGCGTGTGACGCTTGAATCAGCCTGAACGAAAGGCTTGAATACCTTGGCCAGTTGTTCCGGGGTCATGCCGATTCCCGTATCCTTGATGGCGACATGCAATTGAAACTGGGCAGCGACCTGTTTTAACTCGACCACGATCTCGACCTTGCCTGTCGAGGTGAATTTGATGGCATTGCCCACAAGATTGGCAATTACCTGCCGCAGCCGGACATCATCGGTTGAGATCAGAGAAGGCAGCGGCGTGAGATAGCAGACATCGAAACCGATTTTCTTATCGGTGGCCCGGACTTTAAGGATCTTGTGGATTTCCTGAATGATCTGGAATGGCGAGTGCCACTCGCGGTTCATCTCCATTTTTCCAGCCTCGATCTTGGAGAGATCGAGGATGTCATTGATCAGCTC
>JAJTFE010000103.1 GCA_021298375.1 Blastopirellula sp.
GGCAGTCAGGTAACGCCAAGCCAGATCACGCCAAGCCAGATCACGTCAGGCCAGATCACGTCAGGCCAGATCACGTCAGTCAATCCCGTTCTCGAGTCCGATGCGCTCTCGTTCCGAGGACTGCCCGGCGATAGGGGGCTTTGTCGACTGGAACCCGTTCCTTGCCGCCGGCGATAATCACAAAGTTAGTCGAGCGATTTGATCGCGGAGCTTCGGGAGCGTTTTTCTTTTCGCGTGGAGTTGTGGGGCTTGGTAGCCGAGGAGTTTGTTCAGATTCCGGCTGAACCATGGAACACGCTCACGCAGCAGCGTGAAGTCTTGCTAGCTAACGAGTAATTCCCGCCACGTCCTATCGTGGAGGTAATCGGGCAAACGGCTCGATTTGCGTTCGCAAACCATCCGTCCACTGAGAACTGGGGCTCGGCGGTCACGCTCGGTTTTAGTGCAGCCACTCGAGGAACTCAGTTTTGTAGCCTCGGAACTCGAGGCCTGGGAACTCGTGGCTGGCAAGATGGAGATAACCGCGGAATATATGACGCGGCGATTGCAGGCAGTTGTACTGGAAGAGGATTTGAGCCGATTTCTCCTTTGGACTGTGCCCAAGAGCACAGGGGGAACGAGACTCGAGGTCCACGCGGGCTGAGTCCCGAAAGTCGCTAAAAAGTCGGGCGATCGGCCGCAAAGGCGGATGATTGCCCTAAGCGCGTGCGGGACAGGCCATTGGGACTGGGGACAACCTCTGATTTGGTGTTCCCACGCCGATATTTGACTTGCCTTGGCTCTGAAACCTTGAAAAAGATGAAGCTATCGGGAAATCGCTAGCAAGCCTGATTTCGAGATTACGTTTTTCTCGGTTTTCTAACTAAGATGCTGAGGGAGTCGAACGTGAAGGCCGGGCGGGATCGACCGCGTTGCAGGCCTCTCCTTCAAGGTGGCTTGGCCCAGAGGGAGAGAGGCTTGGAGAATGAGTCCGTTTGGACCCTGTTATCTAAACTGAGTTTGTATTGGCGTTGCCGGTGATTTTTTCGAGGTTGAGCATGATTGCGATTCGAGGCCGCTGGTGGGCTGGCTGGCTGTTGGCCGTTTGCTGTGGATTGTTCCCGGCAATCGACCTGCGCGGTCAGGAATCAAAACCGGCGGCTGAAACGCTGCACTTGGCGAGTTTGGTCAAGGAATCGGTTGCGGACGGCGATGCGAGAACTTTAGCCGGTCCGGTACCTCGCCGGGATGGGCGACGCGACTTGTTGCCCAATATCATCGTGATCAACCTCGATGATGCGGACCGCGATTCGGTGGAGATCGATTTTCTTCGCAGCGGAACTTACCGTTTTCTGCCGAACATCGATCGTCTGGCCAACGAAGGCTTGCGGTTCGTCAACATGCACACGCCTTCGCCCTTGTGTGCGCCCTCTCGCGCCAGCTTGTTCACGGCACAGTATGCGCACAAGCATGGTTTCAAAATCAACGACGCGAAGACGGACTTCTGTCGCGGCGTGACGGGTGGGTTTCAACACTTTCGGGACTTTGGTGGATTCAGCAGTCCTCAGTTGCCATCGCTGCAGAACGAGATCGGCGTGTGGATGAAGCAGGGGGGATACCGCACCATGCTGGTGGGGAAGTACCTGCACAATGGCTACGAGCCGACCGTCGGGCAGACGTGGGCCGACATCACGCCTCCGGGGTGGGATGACTTCTTTCCGGCCCTTGGTTCGAGCTATTTCACCACGATTTTTGTCAAGGATGGTCTTCCCTTCGCTCTGCCTGATGCGAACCCCTTGCTCTATCCGGTCAAGTACCGAACGGCGGTTGAGAGTCGCGAGGCGAATCACCTGATTCGCAAGCATGTCGAGGAGCGCGATACGCCGTTCTTCATGTACATTGCCCCGCTGGCACCCCACCGGGAGTCTCCTAACGAGGTCAACTTTGAGGAGAATGAGCCGCTCAAGGGGATGGTCGAGCCTCGATATCGCAGCTGGTGGACGCAGTTGCGGCAGATTCGTCGGCCGGATTTCGATGAAGTTGATTTTTCCGACAAGCCCCTGGTGATGCGAAACTCTCCGCCGCTGCGGAACGTGGGGAACAATCCGGCGACGAATGATGTCCTGCAAACCGATGTCGATTTTCGCCGCCGAGTGCTGACGTTGCGGTCCGTGGATGATATGGTCCGCGATCTGCTGGCAACTTTGGACCAACTGCAATTGACCGACCAGACGATCATCATGCTGACCTCGGACCATGGCTACCATTTGGGTCAGAATCGGCAGATTGGCAAGAAGTTTCCCTTCCACCGCTGCACGAACGTACCGTTGTTCATCTGGGGGCCCGGGTATTTCGCGCCCGACTCCGTGCCGCAGCAGCATCTCCTGTCCCAGATCGATTTGGGCCCGACCATTCTCCAGTTGGCCGGTCGTCCGATCCCCCCGACAGTGCAAGGCAAGTCTTTTTATCCGGTGTTGATCAAGCATTACCGAGGGGACCCCACTGCATGGCGTCCCGAGGGAATCCTGGTTGAACACTGGGAGACCAACGAAAGCAATATTCGCCCGGTGCGGACCGCGTTTACTTCGCTCCGGTTGCACGATGAGATTTACACCGAATGGTCGTCGGGCGACCGCGAGTATTACGACCTCACTTCCGACCCGTTCCAGTTGAGCAATCAGGGAGACGGTCTGACTTCGGCGGAGGTCGCCGAATTTCAAAGCAAGATTCAAACGCTCAAGAGCGAAATGCCCGAGCCGATCACGAGCGTTGAGCAACCGTTCTTCAACGGAGACGTTTTCAGGCAGAGTGCGGAAATCAAGGGGCTGGCCGAGTACAAGGCCCCGCTGCGGCATGTCAAGCTGACCATCACCGACGTGACCGATCCGAAAAATGAGCAGTTTTGGAACGGCAGCAGCTGGACCAAAGAGTATGCATTCGTGATTGCGCAATTGACTCGGCGGGGGCACTCGATTGCCGATTGGAGTTACCAATTCTCGCCCGCGGCAACGACGGAACGGAAGTACCGTGTGACGGCTCGAGCCGTGGCCATGAATGGCGATTTCCAGTCGCAGCCGACTGTCAAGCAGATGACGATTGACGCGGAACCGCCCTTCAGTCAGATCACGCTGCCGAAAAACGAAGAGCTGGTTCGCTACTATCAAAAGCTGAGCCTGGCGGGATGGGCTCAGGACGATGCGGGAATACGGGCGGTGAGAATGGTGATTCGGAACACCAAGACTCTTAAATTCTGGAACGGCACCGCTTGGCAAGACAATCCGACCACGGTGATTGCCCGCTTGAACAAGATGCAGGGCGCGGCGAGTGTGCTTTGGAATTACGATTTCGCTCCGCCGGAAAACACGGGGCGGGTCTATGTCAACCTGCGTGTGTTCAACATGAACAATCAAACGGATGGTCAGACCCGGGCGATCTGGTTCAACTGGTCGAAATGACATGCCCAAGCCAATCATTTAGCCAGTAGCACGTGAAGGTGCCGCCCGTTTGAGGTCAGGCGTTTGAGGTCAGGCGTTTGAGGTCAGGCGTTTGAGGTCAGGCGTTTGAGGTCAGGTAGGGCGTTTCGGCTTGTAGCCCGCCGAACTCTCCCCGCACCGTGGGTGTATTGGCTGCCTAAACTCCAAAAGCAACCGCTCAAGGCCAGCGAATTTGCCCGGCCTGCAGCTGCCTGAGAAACTCCTGATTTGTCGGGAGAAGCTGGTCGAGCAGCAAGATTTGCTCCAGTTCCATCCAGCCGAACCAGGCGATCTCGTGAGGGCAAGGACGAATGGCGGCTCCGGGCAATACTTCCGTCGCCCACCATTCCAGCTCGACGCCGCGGGTGGTCCGGCAGTTCCAGATCCTCGACCGAGGCTCGATGCGGATACCGAGTTCTTCTTGCATCTCGCGGTGCAGGGCCTGAAGTGGCGTCTCCCCCTTTTCGATAGTGCCTCCAGGAAAGCAGAACATTCCCGGAGCGCGGGCCAGTTTCAAGCCGCGTTGAATCATCAGGAATTGTTCGTCTCTGCGAATCACCGCTACGACTCCGGCGGCCCCGGGTGAGCCAGCCGCCGCTGCTTGCTCGGTAGATGGATTGGAGGGCTCGGGCATCGAGGAGAAGTTCGGAATTCGGGTCATGGAGTCGTTTTGGAATCAAGGCTGCAACGTCGCCGCGGAAAGACGAAAACGAGCAGCCCTCGGTCAAAGGTCGCTGCGGATTTGGCAATAGCTGTCGTACCGTCGCGGGTCGATTAGTCCGTCGGCGACGCCAGACTTGACCGCGCAATCATCTTCGTGGGTGTGCGTGCAATCCGGATAACGGCAGCGATGCGAGTAGGGACGAATGTCCCGAAACATGCTCTCCACTTCAGCCGGGATGATATCCCACAATTGGAACTGCCGAATGCCGGGGGTGTCGATGATGTAACCGCCAAACGAGAGCGGAATCAACTCGGCCAGCGTGGTGGTGTGCTTTCCTTTTTCGTTCTCCGCGCTGACTTCGCCCACGCGGCGACCCAAGCCAGGGTCGAGGGTATTGAGCAGAGAAGACTTGCCAACGCCACTTTGGCCGTTGACGACGCTCTCCCGATTGCGGAGCAGATTCCGCAAGCGTGGAATTCCCTGACCTGTTTGGGCCGAGACGAGGTGTACCGGGTACCCGAGTTGGGCCCAGCAGCCAATCAGGGGCATGAGTTGATCGAGTTCGACCAAGTCAATTTTGTTGATCACGATGACGGGTTGAATCCCCGTCTTTTCGATCGAGAGCAGGAGGCGGTCGATCAGGTTCGGCTTGAGGTCCGGTTGGGCTGCGCTCGCGACGATCAGCGAAAGCTGGACATTCGAGGCGATGATTTGCTGCTTGCCCTTGCTGGTTCGGGAAAGTGTATTCCGTCGAGGCTCGACGCGGACGATCACCGCCTGCTGGCCGCCAGTCGGCTGGATAGTCACCAGGTCCCCAGCGACGACGACGTTTTGCAGGTCGGTCGCCAGAGACTTGAGCAACCCGCGAGTGGCGCAGTCAAAATCTCCCCGGGGAGTGCGGACGACCGACTTCAGTCCGGAGACGCGGATAGCGCGGCCCTGCAGGCAAAGGGCTGGATCAATCTCAAGTTCGATTTGAAATCCGGATTGGCCGGTTTCATCGACCTGCCCGCTGACGGTCCGTTTGCGGGTCAGCCGCCCCTTGCCGGAGATTCGTTCGGCTGAGGCGACGTCGTCGAGTTGGCCCTGGTCCGCCTGAAAGTCCTTGGTGAAGTCGGTTTTTCGCCCGCGCTGGTCGTACTTTTTGCGAAATTCAGCGCGGATTTTAGGCGTCTCTTTGCGTTTTTTTGTCACGGGTGCGGTTGAAGTGCTGCCCGGTATGCAGGCATAGGTCGATGCGCAGGATAATGGCCGTTTGACGCGGATGCAGTCTGGCTGAGAGCGGAAAAGGAGACAACCTCGGCTCGCCACATTTTAGGCTGATTTCCCTTAGCGGAAAACGTCGAGCCTTTGCCCCCCTTCTGTGGCTCAGGGGACGCCATCCGAAGCTGGGCGGGGACTGACTGGAGCAACTCCTGAGGATAGACCGGGCGAGGCGTCCGAGGTTCGGGTCGAACCGGTCGCTCGTCTCCTCTTGGGGTAAGGGCCGGTTTTTCCGAGGACTCCTGATAGTTGGTCATTCGGTCGCAGGGCCCCAAAAGGTTGGACTTCCGGTCGAATCATTCTTGATACGAGAGCCAACAGATCGAACAATACCAGTGGTAATCACGAATTGATTGGAAATGGGATCATGAATCCGCTTGCTGCCTGTCGAAACCGGAAATGTCGAGCCCTTAAACAGGGCTGATCCTTTCCTCGCCGCTGCAACGGAGAAGAGCGAAATCATGGAATCCAGCGGAACCGTTGCAGTGCGAAAGATTCTCAGTCTCGGTGAGCCCGGCGGGACGGCTGACCGTTTGGGGCTTGGACCGGACGTGGAGTGGGTTCAGGTCGATTCGGTTTCGGAACTCTTGAATCGGCTCGGTGAGAGCACTTGGTCGGGCGTCTTTTTTTCTGGCGATGATTCGGCGGTGGAGGGTGCGGGTTTCGCACTGCGGCTGGGTTGCAGCTTCATGTTGCTGGAGCATTATCCAGACGGTGTCGCGATCCTCGACAAGGAATCGACCGTCGTGTGGGTCAACCGTAGGCTGGGAGATTGGTTCAGCGGTTCACCGATGGTGGGGTTGTCGTTTTATGAGGCGGTGGGGCATCCGGCGATCGCCGGCCCCGAAATTCATCCGCTCAGTTCGGCCCTGAAGCACCGGCGGGTCACGACTTCCACGATTGCCCAGGGCGATCGCTTTTTTCGGCTCAACGCGGCGCCGGTTCTGGATGGCGATCGGGCTCCTGATTATCTCGTCGTGACGCTCGTGGATGTGACGGACGCGACGAAGCAGCGGCAAAAATTTCAGGCCCTGCATCAGGCTGAACTCGCCTTGGCTGATTTGACGACCAATGAAATTTTCGAGATGGATGTCGATCAGCGGATTGAGTTGCTGAAAGACAACATTCTGCACTACACCAAAGACCTGCTGAATTTCGACGTCATCGAAATTCGCCTGCTCGATGAGCGGACAGGATTGCTTGAGCCGCTGCTTTCGGTCGGGATTGACTCGGAGATCAGCAAGAAGCCGCTTTATGCTTTGGCCGAAGGCAACGGTGTCACCGGATTTGTCGTCGCCACCGGACACAGCTATCTCTGCGAGGATACCGCCAACGATCCGCTCTACCTCGACGGGTTGATTGGAGCCAAGAGTTCGCTGACCGTTCCGCTGAAGTACCACGACCAGATCATCGGCAGTTTCAATGTGGAGAGTCCCGAGGTCAATGCCTTCCGGGAAAGCGACTTGGAGTTTCTGGAGAGTTTCGCCCGGGGGGTGGCAGTCGCGTTGAACACGCTTGAACTGCTGGTTGCCCAGCGTTCCACGGCGACGCGGCAAAGCGTGGAGGCGATTCACGGGGCAGTGGCGATCCCGATTGATCGGATTTTGAATGAAACGGTCCAGGTGATTGAAAGTTACATCGGACACGATCCGGAAGTGATCAAGCGGCTGCGATCCGTTCTGGCGAATGCGCGTGAAATCAAGGCGGCGATTCAAAAAGTCGGTGATTCGATGGTGCCGGCCGAGTCGTTGCCAGCCAGCGCCCAACCGGCAACCAACCCTGTTTTGCGCGGCAAGCGAATTCTTGTGATTGATGCTGATGAACAGGTTCGCACCAGTGCCCATCAGCTGCTGGAGCGGCATGGATGCATTGTCGAAACGGCCGATCAGGGACAGGACGCCATTTTGCTGGTGCGGAACAGCGGGCCCGAGCAGGCTTACGACGCCATCATTGCCGACATCCGTTTGCCTGACATCAGCGGGTACGACTTGCTGATGAAGTTGAAGGAAATGCTGGACAACCCGCCATTGATTCTGATGACCGGGTTTGGATACGATCCGGGGCACTCGATCGTGAAGGCTCGGCAAGCCGGGCTGCGGGCGGGAGCCATTTTGTACAAGCCCTTCCGGTTGGATCAGCTCTTGACCACGGTTGAGGCCACCGTTCGCGGCGAACGACCGCCCAATCGCAGCTAAAAAACCTCGACACGGGAATCGCCCTGTGTGGGGCAGGGAAGAAGCCGGAGTGCAACCATGGATCGGTTGATGTGGCCGCTGATTCTCCTCGGACATGTCGGTTTCTGGTGTTTCTTTTTCAACCGCGCGCACGCCACGGCCTGGCCCCGCGCGTGGCGAAAGGGAACGGAGAAATTTGTCCTCGCGGCCGTCTTCCTGCCGTTGACGCTGTGGTTTGTCTGGATGATTTGGGAAGGCGGGCCCAGTCCCGGTGCCCTGCTCGGCAAGCACTTTCTGCTCGGCGGCTACGGGGTTTTCTGCGGGCTCACCGGAGTCTGGCTGCTGGGGGCTTGGCTTGTCCGCCGCTTGAGCCGCCGCCGACCGGCGGAAGTCCACTACCTCAGTCAGGAAGTCGTCGATATCGAGCGAACGACTGGCCAGCGATTGACGGCGGGATGGTTTGCGGAATCACTGCGGCTGGTTCCCTGGAACCGCTGCACTTGGATGGAGTTTGGAGTTGGCGAGTTGCGGTTGCAACGGCCGGACGCCGAACGTTGGGATGGTTTGAAAATCGCCCATCTTTCTGATTTCCATTTGACTGGTGCGGTCCGAAAGCCCTATTACGAGGCGATTGTCGAGTGGGTCAACCGGCAAGAGTGCGACTTGATTCTGTTGTCTGGCGACTTGGTTGACGAAACGGCCTGCCTGGGGTGGATTCCCGACGTCTTTGGACGCTTGCGCTCCCGCCTCGGGAAATACTACGTCCTGGGAAATCACGACTTGCAGATTGCCGATCAAGCGACCTACCGGGAAATGCTGCAGACAGCGGGCTGTGAGTATCTCGCGGGCAGCTGGAAGCGAATCGAATTCCCTACTGCTCCGATTCTTCTGACCGGCAACGACTTACCCTGGTACCAGGCGGCCGAGGGGCTGCCAGCGGCGACGCAGGAGGAGGGGCTGCGGTGTGGTGATGCGCTGCGGCTCTGCGTTGCTCACAGTCCGGACCAGCTTCAATGGGCCCGCAAGCGAGGGATGGATGTCATGTTTGCCGGACACACCCACGGCGGGCAAATTTGCTTTCCCCTCGTCGGGCCAGTAATATCACCGAGTAAATACGGCGTGCGCTATGCCGGCGGTGAATTCAAAATCGGACCGATGTTGCTGCTGGTATCCCGGGGCATTTCGGGAGATGAACCCATTCGCTGGCAC
>JAJTFE010000104.1 GCA_021298375.1 Blastopirellula sp.
TCCTGGTCAGCAAATACGCCTTTCACCTGCCGCTGTACCGGCAGCAGGACATGTTCGCCGGCACGGGCTGGACGCCCAGCCGCAGCACGCTGCTGAACATCCTGGCCCGCACGTCCTTCGCCCTCGAGCCGGTGGTCGAGTACTTTCGGCAAACGCTGCAGGGCGACTCGCATGTGGCCTGCGATGACACCTCGGTGACGCTGCTGTATCCGAAAGTAATGCCCGAACTGGACCAGAGCGTGCCGCGGCAGCGCCGCGCTGCCGAGGTCTACGCTCAGGCCCGAGCCGCAGGTCAACCGAGCGTGCGGGCCAAGATGTGGGCTTATCGCGGAGTGAATCTGAAACTGAACGTGTTTGACTTTACGGTCAGCCGCCATCGCGACGGACCGGAAGAATTCTTTCAAGGCTATCGCGGCACACTGCTGGGTGATTGTTGGCATGGGTTCGAAGCGATCTCGCTGGCCTCCGGCGGCGAGATTCTCCGCGCGGCCTGCAGCGCGCATGCGCGCCGCTATCTGGAAAAGGTCAGCGACTATCCGGCCGACCGGGCCAAGTGGCTGGGCTGGTATCAGCAGCTGTACGATCTCTATGGACGCGAGGCGGGTTTATCCGCGGAAGCGAAACTGGAGCTGCGGCAAGCCGAGGCCCGGCCACTCTGGGAGCAGATGCGGATGGAGCTTGATGCGATCGAGCAGCGGACCGAGCAGGTCGTGCTGCCCAAGAGCGAGCTGCGCAAGGCGCTGAACTATCTGCGGAATCACTGGAGTGAGTTGACGCGATACCTGGACGACCCGCACTTGCCGATCGACAACAACGAGTGCGAGCAGCTGATGAAGCAGGCGGCGCTGGGGCGGAAGAACTGGCTGTTCGCCGGCTCTCTGGCCGGAGGCGAGCGCGCCGCGGGGTTCATGACGCTGGTCAGCAGTGCGCACCGCAACGACCTCGATGTCTGGGCTTATGTCAACGATGTCCTGAACCGGCTGCTGGCGGGGGAGACCAATTACGAACCGCTGCTTCCCTGGAACTGGGCCGCGGCTCATCCGCAGCACATCCGCAACTTCCGCCAAGTGGAGCGCCGCGACCGCGACCTCCGCAAGACCGACGCCCGCGCCGCCCGCCGCGCCCGGGCCAAACGACTCGAGACCCGCCTCAAGAAACGCTAGGCACCATAGCGTTCTGTTGGACGCTTACGTCTCTTGAAGCATAACACGTTGATTGGGGGGGGCAGGCAGGGAGTGGTGTCTGCGTAAAGCCGGATCGCCTCAAGCTGCGTGGTTCTATCCCTGCGGTCGCGATTCCGGTGGAGTGACCGGTTGCTTGGGCCTGAGAACCGAATTGCCGGCATTAACCGGGTGAGGGGGTATTCGAGTGAGGGGAGAGTATGCCGGTCGCCAAGAGGGAGGTGGAGTCGACCGAGGTGGGACCAGCGTTCAGGGAAGGAAGCGACTGATGTCGCAAAATTCCGCATTCCCGCACGAATTGGTTCGCTTTTGGGGCGAGCGCTGGGGGGGCGCTGCCAGCCGTGTCGGGTGCCAAAGAGGGGGTGGGATCTGATAAACTCGGTAAGCTGAAGGCTGCCGGTCAGGCAATTTGTGCCTGCTGGCTAAACGGCTGAGGCGGAATACCGCGGAAGCAGTCGATAAACGGATGATAATGGTAGAGCCGAATTTGCGGCTGGAAGAGGGTCTGGGACCGGCATTCCGGCGCTTCGGCGAAAAGTACGGCATCGCATTTTCCCGGGATAACCCTCGTCGGAAAGGCTGGATGCCGAAGCCGCTTTGGAGAAAATCATGTCGCGATTGGTCGCTGTCTGCTGTTTGTGCTTGAGCTTGTTGAGTTCCGGAAATCCGGGCATGGCTCAGGACAAAATCACCTCGGAATACTTGCTGCCGGGGACCACGCGGGCTTGGCTCAGCGTGCCGGATTCGGAGCTGCTGCTCGACCAGTTGAAACAGACCAGTGTGGGTTTACTCTCCGAAAAAGAGGAAATGAAGCCTTTTGTGAAGCAAATTGAGGATCAGGTCAAATCCTACCTCGACGAGCAGAACGTCCGCTTGGGAATCACGATTGACGACCTGCGGGAGGTGAAGGCGGGTGAGATTTGTCTGGCTGGGGTTCTCCCCAAGCTGGACGGGGCTCAAGAGAAGATGACCCGCGGGCAGCATGGGTTAGTGATCCTCGCCGACGTCAGCGGCAGCGAGTCCAACGCCGAAAAGTTGCTTGGCAAGATTCAGGAAGAAATGAAGACCCACGGCGCAACCGAGGATAAGGCCGAGGATGTCCTGGGCGTGAAGGTGACCAAGTGGCGGCTGCCAGTTAAAGAAGGCCAGTTGCAGCGTTACACCTACCATTCGCTGACGGATGGCTGGCTGGTTGCATCGGACAATGACCAGATTTTCCGCGAGGTGATCCGCCGTCTTAAGACCCCGGACCGTTCCGAAACAGCGGACACGCTGGCCAATCAGGCTGCGTTTCAAAAGATTGCTCAGGAGACGCGGCTGGAAGGAGTCACGGCCCACCTGCGGTGGTTCCTCGATCCGTTCGGCTATCTCGAATTGGCTCAAGCGATCGCGGAAGAGGAACAAGTCATCAAGCAACCCCGCAACAATCACGCCGAAATCCTCCGCAACGAAGGATTTGACGCGCTGAAGGGTGCGGGTGGAATGGTCAGTCTGAATGTCGGCGAGCAGGACTTGGTTCACCGGACCTATGTCCATGTGGTCAAGCCGGAGAGCAGCGACGTCAGCGGCCAGCGGGCTATTGGCTTGCTGGATTTCCGCAATCAATGGGACTGCGACTTTAAGCCGGAGTCGATGATTGGTGGAGGTTCGGCCAGTTACGTGACGGTGACTTGGAACATGAAACGGGCCTACGAGAACATTGGCCCGATTTTCGACGCCTTCCTGAACGAAAAGTCATTTGACAAGTTCGTGGAGAGCTTTAAGAAGGAATTGAACGTTGACTTGGGCAAGCTGATTAGTTTGCTGGGAAATCGAATCACGGTCGTCTCGAATGCTCGTCGGCCGATCAACGAGCGAAGTGAGCGGGTTGCCTTTCTGATTCCAATTCTGGACCAGGCAGATGACGTTGCCAAATGGATTGAGAAGCTTGTCAGCGGTGATGGCGAAGTCGTGACGGATGGCGATCGTCGTTACATTGTCATTTCTTCTGAGGAAGAAGAATTGGATGTGGAAGACATCGACCCGGTGTTTGACGACCCGGCAGAACGGCAGGAAAAGAAGGAAGAAGAAGCGGCTCTTTACCTCTTCGAAAAGAAGTTCATCCTCGTTGAGCGGGGCTACATCATCGTTGCCAACGATTGGGACTACATCAAGGAACTGCTGGACGGCAACCAGGGCAATCTCGGCGACGAAGAGGATTATCAACTGGTCGCTGAGTCCCTGAACAAGATGATTGTTCCGGAACGTCTGAGCGCTCGCGAATTTGGGCGGGTCGACCGGATGCTCGAGACCAACTACGAGATGCTGCGGCAGGGAAAGATGGCGCAAAGCCAGACCGCGCTCGCTCGCATTCTGAACCGGGTGTTCAAGACCAAGGACGTCCCGGAAAATCAGCGGAAGCAAAAGATCGACGGTTCGACCTTGCCCGCTGATTACTCGACGGCGGTCGCTCCCTACCTTGGCCCCAGCGGATGGGTCTGCGAGACAACCGACGACGGTTGGCTCTTCTCCGGCTGTGTGCTTAAAAAAAAGGGGCTCGCTGAGCTGGTGAAGAAGCCAGTGGAAAAGCAACAACGATAGGGCCGCCACAGTCCTGGCCGCTTCGTTGAACCTTGCTCTCGGGGCTTGAAGCCAGCGAGGGATGGGCCCTGGGGAATCGGCCGCTGGCGAGGCTGGACGTTATGAAGTCCAGGAAAAGAGGGCTCGGTCCAGCGAACTTTGGCCTTCCTTGTTCGAGCGTAAGCTTCGCCGCAAGCTTCGCTGTGGATTAGCCGACAGTGGCAGCAGCAAAGACAGTGGCAGCAGCAAAGACAGTGGCAGCAGCAAAGACAGTGGCAGCAGCAACCACAGCTGCGGCCCGTTTGCTCCCGGTTTCGGCCGGTCGGCACCTCGAGGGGAAACGCGAAGGCAAACTCACTCGGAGAGTGTGACCGAGCCGGTATCGAGGGCCGTTCCTTGCGTGCGGACCTGGATGACTGCGACTGAGTGTCCGCGGTAGAGATTTTCAAGGGGCAGAAACCAGCGACTGAGTTGGATCGTGTCGGACCGTTCGAGCTTCGGGTCTGGGGCGGCGGATTGGTCCGAGGGTTGCGCGGCGATTGCGATCAGGAGATACCTTCCGGGACTCGCGATCTCCAGCCGAAAGCTACCGGCATCACCCGTGCGGGTGACTCCCCCGCCAAGGCGCTGGATGGCGAGAATCGCCGGATTCCCCAACTCTTGAAACGAGGCGGGATGTAAGGGACGAGGATCGAGGCGTTCAGCCGGCGTTTGATCGAGGGGGAGTGCAATCACGACGCCTTGAATCGGGCGGTCATCTGTCGAGCCGAGGCGTCCCGAAACCTGGCAAAGTTGCTGCGTTTCTGCGGCTGGACTGGCCGTTCGGGAGAGCTGGGAGGCCGCCATGCCGAGAAAAAAGCAGCTTGCCGGAATGACGCAGAGCAAGCCGGCTTGAAAGTAAATCACCCAGCGGGGAACCTTGATAAAGTCGGCTGCGCTGGCACTCGGCAAGGAATCTGGGGTTGATGACGGTCTGAGTGACGATGAAGTTTCGAGTGCCGATGACGGTCTGAGTGACATAGCCAGAGGGGGATTGCTGGAGGCTGCGGGCGGCGGCCGGGAGGTCGAGTTGTGAATCGACGCGGCGCGAGGAATCCAGTGGGCAAGTTGACCCGCCATCCTAACACAGGAAGAATAGCCAGTGGGCAGCAAGTGGAGGGGGTTAGGAATGGTTTCAGCGAGAATCTGGATCGTCGGGCTCGTTCTTGGGGCGAGCCTGTCGCAACTTGCCGCAACCACTGTGTCGGCGCAGGGCAGTCGGCAGGTCAGTGTCATCACCCTGAGAAACGGGCTGCAATATGAGGGGCTGATCGCCCGCGTTCACGACTACAACATTGCCGGCAAGGCCGCAGTGCCTGATGGCCAGGCACAAATTGTGATGGTTGATGACGGCCTGAGAAGAATCTTTTTCAATCAGTTTCTGATCGGTCCACAGATTGCGGATGCCGAGCGAACGGAAACGGAATTTGAAATCTGGCAACGAACGCTGGAGACACCGACGCGGGGAGCAGGCAATCTCGTCTCGATCGGTCCATTTGATGAATTTGGGCATCGAACCCTTTCGGTGCGGAATGCCGAAGGACAAGTCGAGCATTTCGCGCAGGGAATCACCAAAATCACGCCGCAATTCTGCGAGGTCAAGACGCTTGCGGGCGTCAAGCCGGTTCGGGAGTGGACGATGCAGGTTGCCACCAGCGCCGTCAATCCGGAGGTGATACGGGGGCTGCTGCGGAAGCAAGTCCTGAACCCGGACAAGCCGAATGAGTATCTCGCCATCGTCGAGTTTTACCTGCAGTCGAAACAGTATCAGCGAGCCCTCGATGAATTGGAGTTGATTTGGCAGGCAACGCCAGAGTTGAAGCCGCAATTCGAACCGATTCGGCTGCGGATTCTCGCCGAGTATGGGCGGCAGATTCTGACCGAGGCGCGAATTCGGGATGAAAGTGGTCAAACCCAACTGGCGGTTGGCATGATTTCGGCGCTCAACAAGGAAGAGATGCCCGAGGAGCTCCAAATCGAATTGAGTGAGTTACAGCAGGAGATCGCCAATCGCGATGATGCGGTGCAGAAGACTCGCGTCAAAGTCGCAGAGTTTCTGCAAGCCTATCGGAGCCAGCCTGGGGTTGACCCGCGGACTGCGGAGATTCTGCTCGAGTTTCTCAGCGAGTTGGAGACCGAATTGCGGCCGAGCAATGTTGACCGGCTGGCTGCTTTCGTGCGTTTGAGCGATGACGCGACGATCGGTGCGGAACAAAAGGTGGCGTTAGCGCTCAGCGGCTGGCTGCTGGGAACTAACAGCGTTGTAGAAAATTTTGCCGTAGCCGCGTCGCTCTGGCCGGTGCGGAAGCTGGCCCGCGAGTACCTGACGACTGCGGATGCCATTCGCCGCGATGCCATTTTGAGCGAGTTGGGGGAACTCGAGGGGGCTGACCCGAAGTACCTGGCGCCTTTGCTGAGTCAAATGTTGCCGCCCGCACAGCCGCTGCTGGTGGGCTACACGGGCAAGGAGCCGATCCGGTTGAGTTTCAAGCTGCCTCGATCGGCGGCGATGGGCGGAGGCGAGGATGAAGTTGAGTTGGTGGTGCAGTTGCCGCCCCAATACGACCCCTATCGACGGTACCCTTGCATTCTTTCGCTGCCCGGCAGTCGCTCCCCCGAGGAGCAGCTCGTTTACTGGACAGGCGATTACAACCCGGTCCTGGAGCTGCGGCAAGGTCAAGCGGCGCGAAATGGTTTTGTGATTGCATCGATCGATTGGAAGGCGGAGGGGCGGATCACCTACGGGTTCACAGCCCGGGAACACCTCTTGGTCCTCCGCGCAGTGCGCGAGCTGCTCCGCAGCTTTTCCATCGATTCCGACCGCGTTTTTCTGGCTGGGCATTTCGAGGGAGCGAGGGCAGCCTATGATATTGCGATCTCGCATCCTGACCAATTCGCTGGCGTGATTGGCGTCTCGGGCGGCATGGGGAAATACATTGACCGATATAAGGACAGCCGCCATCTCGGCGTGCCCGTTTACTGTGTGCTCGGTGAGCGCGACCAGTTCAAGGTTTCGGCAATCGATGCCCTCAACCTCTGGCTTGGTTCCAAGGTCTACAACGAAACGACGTTAGTTGAATACAAGGGTCGTTTGGCCGAGGAATTCTTTGAAGAAGTCCCGGAGATTTTCAAATGGTGCAAGGTCCACAAACGCAGCTGGCCCTCGGCGGGGCAGGATTTTGAAATGGAGTCCAAGACGTTGCGTCCATGGGACAACTGGTTCTGGTTTTGGGAGTTTCGGGGGATTCCCGACAACAACATCCGGTATCCCGAGGATTGGGCTGAGCGGGGCCTCGATCCTCTCAAGATTACGGCGACGTTGCGGGCCAACCAGCCCAACCTGTTCCGCCTCGGCCCTTCGAGTTCCGGTGCGGGTGGTGTGTTGTGGCTCTATCCCGAACTGGTCGATTTCTCCAAGGAAATCCAAATCGCTGACCGGGGATCGTTCAAGGGCGCGGTCAAGCCTTCGCGGAAGACGATGCTGGAAGATGTCCGCCGGCGCGGGGATCGCCAACGTCCGTTTTGGGCGAAGGTCGTGTGCGATGGTAAACGCTGGACAGTTGAAGAGTAGTCTGGTTTAACGACACCATTCAAGTGCGGCGCGGACTCGGTCATCTTTAAACTCAAGCCGGGCAAAGACGACAGTGAGTCGCCCGTAAGGGCCGCGGCGTGAGCGAACTCACTGCGTCGCGCGGGGCACGTCGCGCGGGGCACGTCACGCGTGGCACGTCACGAGGGGCATGTCACGCGGGGCACGTCGCGCGGGGCAGACAGTTTTTCCGGCGTGGTATCGGCCACGCTGTCTCAGCTGCGCGTTCGGCAAGTTTTGCGCAAACTGGCGGATAACTCTGGCGAAGCATGGCGCCGGGACCGATTGCTACGAGTCCAGGTTTCGGTCGCGCGGGTCTGGCTTTTTGCAGACAGCCAGAAAGCACTCGGCCAAAGCGTGATTCTGATCGGTGGTCGGTTGGATCCCGGCTGGTTGGCCATGATTGTAGGGAAACGGTGTTCCTGAATTCTGATTGAACAGTTCGATTGCGGCGAAGTGCGGTTGCAAGAGCCGGACAAAGGAATCTCGATCGAAGACCTTTTTGTGGTGGGGAGCAATCTCCAGCGGCCAGCCATTGGGCGTGCTGCAGATCAGCAGGCCACCGGGGCGGAGGACGCGGGTGTACTCGGCGACTGCCTGCCCATCTTCCTCGACGTGTTCGATTGTTTCAAAAGAAACGACGACATCGGAGCTTTCATCGGGGAGCGGGATCGCGGTCACGCTGCCGACCAGGTATCCCATGTTCGCTTGGCAGTGTTTGCTGCGAGCGTAGTGAATCGCCTCGGGACAGATGTCGATGCCGGTGACACTCGCCGCTTTTCCCGCAGCGGCGAGGAGTTCGGACCCATAGCCAGTTCCACAGGCAATATCGACGACCTCTTTCCCCGCGGCATATCCGGCGGCGAAGCGATAGCGAGCGAGGTGGAATTCCGCTCGACCGGGATCAAAAATCGGAACCGTCGGGTCCATGCGCTCTGAGCGATTTTGAAAAAGCCACAACCCCTCCGCGCTGCCGAGGCAGTGTTCCAGCAGGTTCTCCAGTCGGCTTACCCGATCTCGCAGTTGAGCGAGTTGCTCCCGCTGGTTGCGAATATAGTGCAGGGCATCAGCGACTTTTTGCTCAGTTGTTTTCGTTTCCATCACGTGAACCGCTGAAGGGCGAGGGACTCGATGCCCCGGGGAGGCGGCATATCGCCCAGCCCGAGGGGAGGATAAATTGAGAAGCGAACCGGACCAGGGGGTGGGAGAGCCAGTGGTTGTTGGGCAGGGTCCAAATGCTGCCCTACCCAGACAATCTCTTGAGTCTAGCGGATTTCATGCGTTTCGGGCCCAGCGGTCTGGGCTGGTCGATGAGGAGAGAGACTGGTGAATCGGAAAGATGCAAACTCAGAGTTGGACTGGCGGGTTGGCATTCTCGATTTAACCAGCGGCGAGCCGACACCATTTGGCTCTCCGGAGATTCGCGCCGCGGAAACGGCTGCGGCCTCTCGGGCGCTGGGGGTTACCTGGCGAAAGAACCTCGGGTTGCCAAATCGGCGGCTGGAGGCAAGTCTGGAGAATCGGGCCCGTTTGGCGAGCGAGATTCGGCTTTGTCGGCCGCGGTGGCTGTTCGCGCCGTACTGGGTGGATGCCCATCCTGACCACCTGGCCGCGACGGAGCTGATCGAGGCTGCGCGGTTTTGGTCGAAGCTCACCAAAACTGATCTGTCCGGGGAGCCTTGGCATCCCCAGCGCGTCTTTCATTACTACTGCGTTCATCTCAAACAACATCCGCAACCCGCATTTGTGGTCGATATTTCCGAGGAGTGGCCAGCGAAGCAACAGGCCCTGGCTTGTTTTCAAAGCCAATTCGTAACCGGAAGGGAAGCGGTTTCTCCAAGTTTTCTCGAGCAACTGGAACTGGAGGCCCGGTGGTGGGGTAAGACGATCGGCGTGAAATACGGGGAACCTATCGCTTGTCGTGAGCCCATCGGTTTGGCCGGACTGGAACAGCTAATTTGAACGTTTTCGGCAGCTCGACCTGATGAAATCTTCGTGTTGCCTCCCGAGCCAGCTTCGGCCGGGGCAGTCTTTTGGAGAGCGGATCGCCTATAATCGGGCTCCGCGATCGGGCCGTACAAACGGGCTCCGCGTTGTGATCGTTGGCAAATATCGATTGCCTGAAAGTTACCTCCAGTGATCTCTCGCCTTCGTGGCCAGAGTTTTGGCGGGTTCGGGCAGAGGTCCGTCTTGCGAATTCCCGTTTGCTTTTAACCAAATTTCCAGCAGAGGAGTGTTTTTGTGAAACAGTTGAATCGTTGGTGCTTGTCCCTGTTCATGATGTGTTGCCTCTTGGCAGTCGGATTTCAGTCGGCCAGCGCTCAGGAATCCTTGCGCTGGAACCTGCAGAAGGGGCAGGCTTTCAGTCTGAAGATGAATCAGGACATGATGCAGAAGATGCAGCTCCCGGGACTGGGGGCGCAGGAAATTCCGATGACCCAGGAAGTCGATATGACTTGGTCTGTGGTCGATTCCGATGCGGAAGGGTTCACGGTCGAGCAAGTGATCACGCGGATGCAAATGTCGCTCAAGTCGCCCTTCATGAACATTGAATACGATTCGGATGACACCGACTCGAAGGATCCGTCGGCAAAGCAGATGGCCGAATCGATGAAGAACATTCTGGGCAAGAAGTTCGTCCAGAAGATGAATCGACGAGGCGAAGTCATCGATGTCAAGGTTCCGGAGGAATTGGAGGGCGATTCCGCATCGGCCAGAAATCCGATGTCGGGAGACATGCTCAAGCAGGTGACACAGCAGGCCGCCTTGGTTTTCCCTGAAGGCGGTTTGTCGGTTGGGAAGTCTTGGGACTCAAGCATCGACATGAACATGAATGGAATGGCGATGAAGACCAAGAATACCTACACCTACGAAGGCACCGAAAAGGTTGATGGGAAGGAACTGCACAAGTTCGGCATCAAGATTGACATGGCGATTGAAGGCGGTCCGCAGGGGATCGAGGTCTCGGTCAAGGACCAAGACAACGGTGGAGTGGTTTACTTTGATGCTCAAGAGGGCCGGATTGTGTCGGCGACCTCGAAGCAGAAGATGACCTTGGAGATGAATGCCCAAGGACAGCAGATTGAGCAGGAAATGGATGGCACGGTCAAGTTGACCGTGACCCCAATCAAAAAGTAGTCAGCCGCGATTCGACGCTTTGGCCCGCTGGCCGGAGCGAATCAGCTGGGATTTGACACGCGACCGGCACCCCGTCAAGGTGCCGGTTTTTTTATGGACGCAGTCGAATACTCGGCCCGTGGACAACCACGGTAAAGCGACAGGTCGCATCAAGCCGGTTGCTCTGAGCTGACATCATCGTCTGACCGCAGAATGCCTACGAGTCGTGTTGGGAGTTCGGCCAAGCCAAACGGATTGTCCCTGTCCGGTCGCCTGCCGCGCTGGCCAATTTTTCGAATTTGCCGCTTAAACGCGGGGGATTTCAAAGGGGCGGCGGTAATCGCGGGAAAGCAG
>JAJTFE010000105.1 GCA_021298375.1 Blastopirellula sp.
GTGCTTGGTCTATCGGCGACGCTGTTGATTGTGGCCTGGAGCTTCCCTTGGGCCCGACTGGAAGAGGTGGCTGCCGGTGACGAATGGTTTGGACCATTCTCCAGCGCGACGTTTCGCTGGCAGTTGGTCCTGGCCGGGGGGCATACTCTGACGGTCAGCACGATTCTCTGGGCGCTTCTGCGGAATGCGGACGCGAGCCAATCGAAGTGGCACCCGTGGACGCTCCTCGGCTTGTCAGCCGCCGAGTTGCTGTTCGCAAACGCCTGGCTGTGTGCGGGAGTGAGTTTGCCTCCCCTCCCCTCACAAGCCCGCACGGCAGCCGTTTATTGGGGCGACCCGCAACCGCCCGTGGCATGGCGCGAAACGAGTTCGTCGGAGCGATTGGCCGAAGTGGTCCGCTGGGAAGTCGCCGCAGCCTATCCGCGGGTCCACTGGCTTTGGGGCGAGCGGATGTTGAATGCTCCGTCGACCATCGAGCAACGGGATTGGCAGGTCTTCCTTGACTGGCTAGCTCAGGAAACACCTGCCAGAGCTGACGGGGGAGAATTACTGACCAAGCAAATCCTGTTTGAGAGTGATCGCGTCTGGAGCCTCGTCAATCCGCGGACGACAGCGGAAGTAAGTGGGGTCGATGGCATCGAGCGATTTCGGCTGGGATTGATTGAAAGCGAAACGGGTCAGGTGGTGACGAACGAGGGCGAGCCGAGTTTGCAGGGGGTGGGGCGAGTTACTCAGCGGACGACGCAGACGGTTTCGGTGGAGCTTGAGCTCGCACAGGCCGGGGTCGTCTTTCTCTCGGAAGGCTTCGCCCCCGGTTGGCGGGTTGCGGGCAAGGAGCTGAATCGCGATCGCCCCCTGGACCTCTCCTGCATCCGCGTCGGGAATTGGTTGCGAGGTGTCTGGTTAGAGCCGGGGCGTTACGAATTACAATTTTTCTACTCACCTTCCGGGGTGTATTGGTGTCTCGCAATTTCCATATTCTGCTGGCTGATATTATTGTTTTATTGGATTAAAAATAGTTTTTTCAAACATCTGCTGCTTGAAAATGCTGAATAAATACAGCCCTCTATTTATTGATATAGTTTCCCGCGGTTGACAAATTTCGCGGGCTGAATGATGATCGACGGACGAACAACTTTGATTAGGAATCTGTCGGGAGGGAAACGTTTTTCGCCCGATGGCATGGCAGGTCGGCAGCGAACAAAATTTTACAAGGGTCAGGTTCCCCAGTAAAAATCGCGGGCAGAGGCGGTGGCAAGGATAAGACCGCTGCAGATTCCGGTTTTTGACCCAGTCGGGTCGGTCTTCTCAAGAAAGGTATGGTTTGATGGCCAAGCGCAAAAAGAACAAGTCTTTGGCAATTCGAGAACATTACGAGCAATTTCCCAGCGACAAGCCCAAAGCGATCTCGGAAGCGCTCAAGTCGAAGGGAATCACGGCGGGTCCTGCTTATATCAGCATGATCCTGAGCAAGCTGCGAAAGGCTGGCGACGGCGCGGCCGCAGAAGGCGCCGGCGAGGCTGCTCCTCAAAAGAAACGCCGCGGCCGTCCGGCTGGTTCCGGCAAGAAGGCTGCGGCCGCCAAGTCGACGGCGGTTGCCAAGTCGGCGACTGGCCGCTTTGGCTTTGAGGAATTGAAACTGGCCAAGCAGTTGGTCAGCCAGATGGGCAATGCCAACGCTGCCAAGCAATTGATTGACGCGTTAGTTTAATTCGCGCGTCAGTTGAATTCACGCGTCGGTTTGAGTGACGCGGATCGGTGAAAAGCCGTTTGCGGCCGATCTGAAACGGCCGGTGATAGCGTGACCTTGCAGAGACGGCTGGTTTCGAGCGGCCGGTCCAGACTGCATTCAATTTGAAATCAATGCTCACAACCCGTGGCCAGTGCAACTGGCTGCGGGTTTTTTTGTCGCCGGAAGCGTCACAGACTAAGTCGGCGGGCAATTCGCGGCAGGCCTGCGACACTGATAACCGCAACGCCAGGCGATGCGGACATCGCTGGCTTGGAAAGGTGTTTGGCGGGATCGGTTAGGCGGGGTCGGTTTGGCAGGGTCGGTTGGGAAGCTAATGCTTCAGGGGCAGGCGGAGGTTCCCCAGTCGGTTCGATCGAGCGATCGGATTGGCCGAGCTAGACCGAGGCTTCCGTTTCGCCTGTCAAGGCTTCGCCAGCCAAGGAGTTTTCAGTTGCCGAGTTTTCAGTTGCCGAGTTGCCAGTGGATGGTTTGTCCGCGGCGGAGGCGGGAACGGGAGTTTCAGTAGCCGCATCGGTGGGAAGCGGCGCAGCATCGCGCGGTCGGGGCGGATGGAAGTTGTGAAATCTCCGCGAGCAGCGATCCTGGAACTCGGCCAATGAGGCTTGGCTGTCTTCCGTCGAGCGGAAAGCGCGGGCAAGCATCAGATCGAGTTGCTGGTGGGCCAAGTCGAAAACCGGCATGTCGGTTTTCAGGTAGCGAAAGACGAAGTCGCGGTCTTCAGGGCTGATTTGCTCATCTTTTTTGGAAACGTTTGTCCGCACGTAGGAGAGGTCGTTAAAAAATTCAGGAAAGACCCTCTCGAGGCAGATACAAGCTTCGTCAAAGCGTTCGATTGGAAACAGGAATGCCCGACCCGTTTCGATGGCTTGATGGATAATGGAGAGGTCGTCGGAAGAACGGCCGCCATTCAGGAAGTAAATCTGGCTGTTGGTTTGGGGATGCACGTATTGCTGGACCAGTTCTGCATTGGCGAAATCGCGAAACGACATCCGCTGGGCGATGCAGGCGACTTCCTCGTGATGGCGATGAAAAAAATAACGCGACACGAATCGCTCGACCGGATCCCGGACAAAGCAGATGGCATAGACATCTGCGTTTTCGTGATGATACGGAAGGTCCAGAGACAGTTTGTGATCGGAAAAGCACCGAACCCAGGGGTGGCAACGGATGATCTCGCTGACATCTTCCCGGGTGTACTGCTTGGTTTCCAACAGTGAGTTGGAGTTGTAGTAGCCCTTGCCGAAGTTCCGGTTCATCAACTGGCGGAGAGTCGAACCGCCAGCCTTGGGGACGTGAACATGCAACCAGACGGCGTGCTTCATCTCGGATCCTGGAAAATACCTGTTTCGAAAAACTCAACGCTTGGTCAGCGGTTCAGCTGATTTCGGGGCGATTAACTTCGGGCCCATTAACTTCGGGACCCAGGGCCCTGTGACCGTCAGGCGACGGCACAGGAAAGGGGTTAAGGTGAACGTAACAGGCGAGTGGTTGCCTGGCGGTCCCCACCGCGAACGCGAATTTTCGGTTCACAGTTTTCGGTGCACGACTAGTGTCGGGAGAAAATCGGTAACGAAACGACAGTTGCAAACCGGTGGCCGGTTGAATGGCACGGCTGACTTGAACGCCCACTCGGGCGGTTAGCCAGCCAAGCTTCCAACCGCCGTCAAATTCACGGCGGGCTTACAAAAAATTGGTTGGTGATTTGCCCGTTTCCCCCAATCTCACCAATTCTCTTCGACGGGTCTCGATTATTTCATTTTTCCGAGGGGCCGGCAACGCGGATTGAGGAACCTGCCTGATTTCCCTGCTGGGAAATTGCGTCCAAGTCGAGCGAATACGCCGAGGACGCTCCTGGGCGGGCGCCTGGTGGACAGCGCCGCAGTGGAGGAAAACTGGCCTTGAGAGCGGCGGGCCGAGAAGAACTTCCTGTCGAGCTTGAACTCTCCGGGGGCCGTTACCTCAGCCGGCGAAAAAACTAAATCTGGTAGTCATTTACCAGATCAAAAGGAGTCGGTTGTTGGCTGCGCAGTCGCAAGCGGGGCTTTTCCATGACGATCGTCGTGTAAGGGGCGATCGATTCGGTCAACCAGACGCTCGAACCGACGACGCTATGGTGACCGACGATCGTGGAGCCTCCGAGTACCGTCGAGTTTGCGTAAATCACGACGTAGTCTTCAATCGTCGGATGACGCTTGACCTCGCGGAGAAATTCACCCCGCTCATTTTTGGGGAAGCTGAGCGCTCCAAGGGTGACGCCTTGGTAGATTTTGACGTGATTCCCCACGTGGCAGGTCTGGCCGATGACAACTCCGGTTCCATGGTCGATGAACAAGTGGCTGCCGAGTACTGCTTGCGGATGAATGTCGATCCCGTAAAGACTGTGAGACCACTCGGATATCATCCGGGCCAGCAGGGTCGCTCCGGAATTCCAGACCTCGTGGGCCAGCCGGTGAATCATGATGGCGTGAAAGCCGGGGTAGCAAATCACGACTTCATTCATGTTTTGGCAGGCCGGGTCTCCATCGACAGCGGCTTGCACGTCGGTGGCCAGCAGCCGGGAAATGGCGGGCAATTGCTGCAGCACGGCGGTGGTCATGTCGACCGCTGAAGTGCGGGGGGCAGAGCCCTCGGGGCCGGTGAATCCGCTGAGGGTCCAGCTCATCAGGCAGAGGAGTTGTTGTTGGAGTTCTTCCAGGGTCGCTTCGGTGATCCAGTTTGTTCGCGTTGCCAGGTTTGCCTCGGGGGCAAAGATGGAGGGAAACATCAAATGGCGATAGACCGTCAACAGGCGGTCGATATCGCTGGCCGAGGGGAGTTGGCAGTCGGCGGCAATTTCCCGGCGGAAACGGAGGCGAAAGGCCTGCTGGTCCAGGTCTTGGGCAATTTGGCTGAGCCGGGGTGGGTTGCTGGCCGGTGACATGGCAAAATTGAGTCCGGTTCAAAGCAGGGATTTCGCAACGGAGCGTCGGTTTTCAGCTTTGGGGCAATTCGTGTCAAGGCGGTTTGGTTGGATCGAGAGACGACTTGGAGCATGCCGCTGGAGCTGTCGCCGCAAAGGTGGTTGGACATTGGCCGGACCGGGCTGGGATATCAGCAACGGGCTGGCTTCAGCGTTTGAGGAGGAGTTCGGACTTGCCGGAGTACATCATTATCGACGGCTACAATTTGTTGCACACGCTGGGGACTCGCCGCAGTCTTGGCGGGCCCGGGAATCTGCAGCGCGCCCGCGAAGAACTCGCCGGGAGGATAGCGGCTCGACTGGACCCCGAGCAGCGGGCTCGGACCACGATTGTATTTGATGCCAACAGCGAAACGCGAGACTTGCCGGCAGTGATCGATGTCCAGGGAATTCGGGTGGAGTTCGCCCACGGTTTCGTCGATGCCGATTCGAAGATCGAGTTGATGCTCAAGCAGCATTCGACACCGCGTTCCGTGGTCGTTGTCTCGAATGATCGCCGCGTCCGCCAAGCGGCAGAGCGACGGCGAGCCCGGGCGGTCGACTGCGAAAGCTGGTTTGATTCGCTCGGCCTCGACCGGTCCGAGCAGGATCGCGGGCCCGTGCTGAGCGAAGCAGGCGAAGAGGTGAAAGATAACCCGGAAATGAGCGCCGCCGAGCGCGAAGTTTGGATGCAACTGTTTCAGGGCGCTGCCAAAGACGCCAGTCGCAAAGAGGCCCGAGGCAAAGATGCCCGAGGGAGAGATGCCAGAGACAGAGATGCCAGAGGCAGAGATGCCAGAGGCAAAGAGAATCGGCGGCAGTCTGAGTAGGGTCTGCCCAAGCCGCTGGTCAGAAGTCGTCGCCGAATCGCTGGTCAGCTGATCGGGCTCAAGGACCTGCGGAAGCCTCTCCTGACACAGGGCGTCGGCGGCCAGTTGGTCGGGGCAAGAACGCTGCCGCCGAAAAACAAAAAATGGAGCAGAGCAGGCCGAGGATCGCGCCGCCAAACTCCCGGGTTTGCTCGATGTAGGGGAATTCCTTGCTCATTGCGTTGGCTAGCGTTTGTCCGTCCTGGTTGGTGAGGTACTGCTGCACACCGGGCCAAGTGCTCATCAAGAGGGAAACGCTGGCGATCACCAGGGAGATAAATCCGAGGCGGAGACGAAAGCCGGCCGCGGAGAGGACCGCAAACAGACCGATTCCCAGGTAGTAAGCTCCCCAGAGCATCGGGTCTGGGTCGTTGTACTGCAGGGCGGCCGAAAGAAATGCGACCGCGGCGATGATCAGGCAAGCAATCCGCATGACTTGGCCAAGTGAAGGGGCAAAGTGAACAGGGGCAAAGTGAACAGGGGCAAAGTGAACAGGGGCTGATTCATCCGGGTTGAGCGGGTGTTTGACAGACTTGCGAACGGGGCTGCCGGTTTCCCGGCTCAGCCAAGGGGAGTGGTTCGTTTAGCCGCGGGTGAGCGCGACCGCTGGCTCGACGGGGTCCAACCAGCCGTGATGATCCGGTGACAGGCCCCGGGCGACGTCAAAGAAGGCCTTTTGCAGTTGCCGTGTGAGCGGGCCTGGACGGCCAGAGCCGACGGGTAATCGGTCTACCGAGCGGACAGGAGTAATTTCCGCCGCTGTCCCGGTCAGGAACAACTCATCGCAGATGTAGAGCAATTCTCGGGGAAGTTGCTCCTGGATGACGCTTAGTCCAAGGTCTTGCGCGATACGAATGACCGAGTCGCGGGTAATGCCTCCCAGAACGGAAGCAGCCAGCGGAGGCGTGTAGAGCACGCCACCGCGGACTAAAAACAGGTTCGCGGCAGCGGCTTCGGCAATCATCCCGTTCGAGTTAATCGAAATGCCTTCGTCAAACCCGTTGGCTCGCGCCTCGGCGCCGATAAGGTAGGCGTTGGTGTAATGACCGCCCGCTTTGGAGAGCACCGGATTGGAACTGCTGGTGACTCGATGCCACGAGGAAACGCAGCAATCGATGCCGTTCTCCAAGGCCCCCGCGCCAAGGTACTCTCCCAGCTCGAAGGCGACCACGCAGACATCGATACGGGATTCGCCCTTGGGGATCACCGATACCGTTCCCTGTCCGCGAAAGATCAGCGGTCGAATATAGGCTCCTTTGAGCTCGTTGCTGGCAACAACCTGTCGGCAGGCGTCACTCAACTCTGCTGGCGAGTATGGGACGGCCATTCGGTAGCACTTGGCCGAGTCAAACAGTCTTTGGATGTGCGGCTGCAGGCGAAAGATCGCCGGCCCGTGGGGAGTATCGTAGGCGCGAATTCCTTCGAAGACCGAAGATCCGTAGTGCAGTGCGTGGGTGAGAACGTGAACGGTGGCATCTTGCCAAGGGATTAGTTTGCCGTTCATCCAAATCAATTTGGCCGAGTGCATGACCGCGCGGGTGCTCCAAAAAAGGCGAAAAGAATCAGGCGAAAAGAATCAGGCGTGTAACTCCCCGTCCGGTGTGCAGGAGAGGGGGATTCAGGCAGGTGCGGAAAAATCCGGTCCGGTTGCGGGAGACGCGTCGCCTTCGGATTCGGCAGCGGCCGCTTGCGGTCGATTCGTTCCCCGCACAGGCGGCTGGTAAATTGGCTTTCAAGGCCTCGCAACACGAGCTTGGGCCAAGGGGCGACCCGGGGCGGCAGGGCGAATGGACCTGGCCCGATCGCTTTGCCGCATTCTAACCCAAGCGAGACGGCTTGTAATTCCCGGGGTGAGTCTCCCCCGGGGAAGGTTTGCCCTTGGATTGTCGTCTGCGGTATCCTGTCAGGTTCACCACGGAGACGCGGGCCGCAAGTGCGGCTTGACCTTGAGGTGTCATTGCGGAGGGCCCAAGGGGTCCCTCGCCGGGAGGCCGCTCACGATGTCGCTGTTTGAGTTGATGAAAAATTTCCCCGCCCCCGGCGTGGTGCGTTGGATTGGCGTGCGGCCGGCCCGGGGAGTGGAGGTGACTCCGCTCTCGGAAGTTGCGATCGGTTTGGAAAATGGTCTGCAGGGAGACCGCTATCACGGCAAACCCGGCTCCGTCCGCCAAGTTACGCTGATCCAGGCGGAGCATCTGGAGGTGGTGGCGAGGTTGTTGGGGCGGAAGACGATCGACCCCGCTCTGCTGCGCCGCAACATCGTGGTCGAAGGAATGAACCTGTTGGCCTTGCGGTCGCAGGAATTTGAGCTGGGAACCGCTGTCCTCGTGGGGACCGGGAATTGCGCGCCCTGCAGTCAGATGGAGAAGGCGCTTGGTCCGGGCGGGTACAACGCCATGCGAGGGCATGGAGGAATCACGGCTTCGGTAATTCAGCCCGGTGTGGTTCGAGTCGGCGACTCGGTCACTTGGCTGCGGCGACAGGAACGAGTCGTCGAGTATGACGACTGAAGGCCACACGTTCTAAAAGCCTCACTCCCGGGGCAATCGCTCGCGCCGCAGATGCGGGCGACTCAGTCCAGCAGCGCAGAGCGGATGTCTCGCAGGGTCTGGGCCGGGTCGGTAGAGCGGGTGACGGCGCCGGAAAGCGCTACGCGCTGTAATCCGGCCGAGCGGACCAGTGCAGCGTTGGTTTGGTCAATGCCGCCAATCGCGAACGTCGGCAAGCTGATCTCGGCAGCGACTTCGCGCACCAGTTGCAGGCCCACGAACTCGCTGAACTCTTTGGTTTGGCTGGGAAAGACTGGGCCGACGCCGATGTAGTCTGCGCCGGCCAGCACCGCAGCCTTCGCTTGTTCGAGGCCATGGGTCGAGATTCCGATCAGCTTGCGCGGGCCGAGTATGCGACGGGCTGTCGCCAAGTCGAGATCGGTTTGGCCCAAATGGACACCGTCGGCGTCCGCTGCCAGAGCAAGGTCGGCTCGGTCGTTGAAGAGCCAGCGGATGCCGCTGGATTTCAGCTCCTCGCGGAGAATCGCGGCCCGCTCGAGAAGTTCGCGTGGTGCGAGTTGCTTGTCGCGGAGTTGGATGAGGTCAACGCCTCCCTCGCGCAGTTGGCGGATAAGGTTGCGGAATGCGTC
>JAJTFE010000106.1 GCA_021298375.1 Blastopirellula sp.
CGCCGCAGTCTGGTTCCCAACCTGCTCGAGGCCAAGCGGATCAACGAGTATCGCTCCAACGATGAAATCGAGTTGTTTGAGATTGCCAAAGTCTATTTGCCCCAGAACTCAGGGATCCCGCACGACCCCTTGCTCTGCGGTCTCGTCAGCAGTCGCGACTTCGCAGCCGTCAAAGGGGTGCTGGAGACGCTGGTCCAGACCCTTCATCCGGCGAAACGTCTGGAGACCCAGCACTGCGAACACGACCTGCTGGACATCAGCCAATCGGCGCAGTTGACGCTGGACGGCGAGCGCTGGGGTTGGCTCGGGAAGGTCAGCCCGTGGGGACGAAAGCTTTTCGGTCTGCGGCAAGATGCAGTCGTGGCGGAGTTTGATCTCGCCTTGCTGGAGGGGTTGGCGGTACTTGTGCCGCAGCATCAGGAACTAAGTGAATATCCGCCCGTGACGCGGGACTTCAATTTTGTGCTCGACAATGACGTCCGCTGGGCTTCCCTGGAGTCAACCGTTCGCCTGGCGGCGGGACCGATGCTGGAAGCGGTCCGGTATCTCGAGACGTTTCGGGACGAAGCCAAAGACGGACCGGGCAAGAAACGGTTGCTGCTCTCGGTCGTGCTGAGGAGCGCCAGCGGCACGTTGACCGGTCAACAATTGGAAGAGGTCAGCCAGCAAATCATCGCCGCCTGCGATCGCCAACTCGGAGCCCGAGTGCTGGCCTGAATACTGAGTGGAATGATGGCCGGAGTGGCCCGCTCGGCAGCTTGAGCGAGCCGAAGCAAACTCCCGGGCTGATTTACTCGGCGGGGGGCAGAGTTTCCTCCGAAGAGGGAGCCGGAGCGTTGGGCTTGTCCCCGCTTTTCACCTTCAATCGCAGCTCGGAAACGTAGTAATAGAGGACGCAGAGCAACCCCAGCGAGAAGGGGAAAGCCGTGTAATAGCGGAGATAATCGAGGTCTTCCCAGAAGAACTCGCAGATCATCCAGAAACCATTGGCGATGATCCAGCAGGTGACTGCGAGGTTGTGGAACAATTCCGAGCGAATGCATGTTCTCGGCGAACCGGAATTTCCGCGGGATGGCATAGACGTCTTGGTCGACCGTAGGCGGTTGGCTCATGATGGAAAATTAATCCGACGGAGGAATCGTCTGGCAAGGAAACGGCTGCGAATTCTCAACCAGAGGGTCGACAGATGCAAGGGTTGAATTAGAGAATGGGGCCTGGCGCGAAAAAAGGCAGGTCGAAGGGAGTCTCGACCTGCCTCTCAATTTTCGAAAGGAAAACAGCGATTGGTCCGCGAGGAGCCCTGCCTGAGCGGTCAAGCCAGTTGGCTGCGGAGTTCCGCGTCGACCGCGTCCATGAACTGCTCGGTGGTCAGGTAGGCATGATCGGCACGAATCAGAGTCGCCAGGTCTTTCGTCATTCGACCGCTTTCGACCACGTCCACGCAGACCTTTTCCAGGGTTTCAGCGAATTGGACAACATCCGGGGTGTTGTCGATCCGCCCGCGATACTGCAGTCCGCGGGTCCAGGCGTAGATCGATGCGATCGGATTGGTCGACGTCGGCTTGCCTTGTTGATGCAGGCGATAATGCCGGGTGACGGTGCCGTGCGCGGCTTCGGCCTCGATCGTTTTTCCGTCCGGAGACATCAGCACGCTCGTCATCAGACCGAGCGAGCCGTAGCCCTGGGCAACGGTGTCCGACTGGACATCGCCATCGTAGTTCTTGCAGGCCCAGAGGTAGCCCCCACTCCATTTGAGGTTGCAGGCCACCATGTCATCGATCAGGCGGTGTTCGTAAGTAAGTTTTTGAGCCTCAAACTGCGGCTTGAATTCAGCGTCGAAAATCTCCTGAAAGAGTTTCATGAACCGACCGTCGTACGCTTTGAGGATCGTATTCTTGGATGAGAGGTACACCGAATACCCCCGGCCGAGGGCGTAATTAAAGCAGGCTCGGGCAAACCCCCGAATCGACTCATCGAGATTGAACATCCCCATCGCGACCCCCGCGCCGGGAGCCTTGATGATTTCGCGCTCAATCGGTTCGCCGCCGGCGGCCGGTGTCCAGCTGATCTTCAGTGTGCCCGGGCCCGGGAAATGGAAATCCTGAGCGCGGTACTGGTCGCCAAAGCCATGGCGGGCGACGACTACCGGCTTGTCCCAGTGCTGGACAATCCGGGGCACGTTTCGGCAGACGATCGGTTCCCGGAAAATCGTCCCATCGAGAATATTGCGGATCGTCCCGTTGGGGCTTTTCCACATCTGCTTCAGACCGAACTCCTTGACGCGAGCCTCGTCCGGAGTGATCGTCGCGCATTTGACGGCCACGCCGTACTGTTTGGTCGCGTTCGCCGCGTCGATTGTGACTTGGTCGTTGGTCTCGTCCCGCTTGGTCACGGAGAGGTCAAAATACTTCAAGTCGATGTCGAGATAGGGCAGGATCAGGCGTTCGCGAATCCACTGCCAGATAATCCGGGTCATCTCGTCGCCATCCATTTCCACAACCGGATTTCTGACTTTTACTTTTTTCATTGGTTGGGTCGCTCTCCCGTATAAATTTCAAACGAATCCAAAATCGGGAAACAATTATTGCAGATTTGCCCGTTGTTTGGCCAGTCGGGCGGGTGGGCTGGTTTTCAGCCTGTTGGGCCTTTGTCAGAATCTGGGGATGAGTAGCGTGATGGAGCAATTGCGATCCCAAGCCCGAGCCGCGCGGCGGCGGGTGATTTTGCCGGAATCGGCCGACCCCCGAGTCCGCGCGGCGGCGCGTCAACTGGTCGCGGAGGGGTTAGCCGAAGTTTGGCTGGTCGCTTCGAGTGAGTGCGCCCCCGGCTCCGCAGAGGGTGTTCGGGTACTGGCGGCCGGAGATGAGGAATTCCGATGGCGCTGTGTCGAGCAGCTTCATGAAAACCGCCGCCTGCGGGGATTGTCGCGAGAGGCAGCCGCAGAGGCCGTTTCTGATCCCCTGCTCTGGGCCGCGCTTCTGGTCCGGTTGGGAATTGTCGATGCCGCAGTTGCAGGCTCGCTGTCCACCACTGCTGCCGTGATTCGAGCCGGTCTCTACGGTCTCGGAACACCACCTGGCCGGAAGTTGGTGTCCAGCTTTTTCCTCATGGAATTGGCTCAGGGGCGGAGCGTGGCCTTTGCCGATTGCGGCGTCGTCCCGGACCCTGATTCCGAGCAACTCGCCGAGATCGCCCTGTCGACGGCGGAGAATTTTCAACGCCTCGCTGGCGAGTCGCCCCGAGTCGCAATGCTTTCGTTTTCAACTCGCGGCAGCGCGGAGCATCCGCGGGTGGACAAGGTACGGGCAGCCACGGCGCGCGTGCGCCAGTTGGCTCCCCACTTGGCTGTGGATGGTGAGCTGCAATTCGATGCTGCTTTTGACCCGGGAGTTGGCGCGCGGAAGGCTCCGGGTTCTCCTGTCGCCGGGCAAGCCAACGTGTTTGTCTTTCCCGATCTCGACAGCGGGAATATTGGATACAAGATCGCCCAGAGAATCGGCGGTGCCACCGCCATTGGTCCGCTGGTTCAGGGATTGCGGCGGCCGATGATGGACCTTTCGCGGGGCTGTTCCGTTCAGGACATTGTCGATGTGGCGGTCGTCGCCAGTTGTCTGGCGGCAGCAGATGACCGCGACTGAATTGGCTGCTCGTCGAACTAGAGTCTTTCCGCGATGAAGCGGCGAATGTTGTCGCGGACCTCTTCATCCCGCCAGAGCCGAGCGACTTCTTCCTGGAAGTTGCTTTCGTGGCGGCAGATGCGCTCAACAATCGGGCGGCGGATTTGACGTTTACTGAGGGCAAAGACGCTGGCCGGGACGGCTTGCAATTCAATCGCCACGCCTTGAGCCCGCGGCAAGACCTGTTCCACTGCGAGCACTTCGTCGGCCAAACCCGCATTGACCGCGTCCTGACCGAGATAGGTTCGCCCGCTGGTGACAATCCGCTGCAAGTGCTGGGTTGCCGCGACAAAGCGGAGAATCTCGACTCCCTCCGGAGGCAACGGCAGGCCAACCCGCAGTTCGGGCATTCCGATTTTGGCCTGAGAGCTGAGCAGTCGATAGTCGCAGCAACTGGCCAGCACACAGCCGCCGGCGAGGGCATGGCCGCGGATCGCGCCGACCAGCGGCTTGGGGAATTGAAACGCCGCGCGAAACAGCTGGCGAATCGCGGGCAGGAAGCTGTCGTTGTATTCCAATCGTTCCGCTACGAGACGTTTCAAATCGACACCGGCGGAAAAGGTCGTTCCTGCGGTCGTGAGGATGACGACACTGACATTGGAATCGTTGGCCAACCCGTCCAGTTGCCGCCGCAGGGTCTCCAAAAACTCGAGGTCCATAGAGTTGCGAGTTCGGCGAGCGGCCAGCCAGAGACCGTCGCGGCAATCCGGTTCAGTTTCTGCCCGGTAGCAGCTCGCCATGGGGTTGCAGTTGCCGCCGGACATTTTCAGTGGTCACCGGACTGATGATCCCCTGCTCGGTGATGATTGCCCGGATCAGCTTGGCCGGGGTCACATCAAAGGCGGGGTTGTACACCTCGATTCCCAGGGGCGCGGTACGTCGGCCAAATCCTTCGGTAATTTCTTCGGCGGCCCGCTGTTCAATTGGAATCCCTTCGCCCGATTCAAGACTGAGGTCGAAGGTGCTGCTGGGGGCAGCAATGTAAAAGGGGATCCCGTGTGCGGCGGCGAGCACCGCGAGGCCATAGGTTCCAATTTTGTTTGCCGAGTCGCCATTGGCAGCAATTCGATCGGCGCCCGTAATGACGGCCTGAACCCGACCTTCGCGCATCACTTGGGCCGCCATCGAATCGCAGATGAGCGTCGCGGGGACTCCGCGCTGCTGGAGTTCCCAGGCGGTCAATCGCGCGCCTTGCAACAAGGGTCGGGTTTCATCGACGTAGACATGCAGCAGGTGTCCCGCATCCTGGGCTGCGAAGATGGCTGCCAAAGCCGTCCCATACTCGGCCGTGGCCAAGCCCCCCGCGTTGCAATGCGTCAGGACGCCCTGAGCCGAGCGGAGCAATTCCACCCCGTTGCGGCCAATCGCATGGCACATCTCCCGGTCCTCGGCGTGAATCTCAACCGCGGTCTGCAGCAGGCGTTGCAGCAGGTCTTCACGTTTGACCAGTTTGGTTGCGCAGGCAGTCGTTCCCGCAGTCCGCATCCGATCAAGCGCCCAGAACAGATTGACGGCCGTCGGCCTACTGGTCGCAAGGTAATCGCAGACCTGATCAAGCAAGGATTGGGCTGCCGCGGAAGGCAACTCACTGACCGACTCCAAGTGCTCCTGCATGCCGGTCACAACACCATAGGCGGCAGCGATGCCAATCGCCGGTGCGCCGCGGACTTTCAGTTGCCGAATCGCTTCCCAGACGGTTTGTACGTTGGGACAGGGAAATTCGAACAGCTCAGCCGGCAATCGGGTCTGGTCAAGCAGCCAGAGTTGACCGTCAGCAGCGCCCTCCCAGCGAACAGAGCGGGGAGCGGCGCCACGGGCCGTCTGGGAGGAGGTTGCGGTGGGAGTAGAGGGGACCATCGAGTCTGCTGTGGGTAGGTGGCTGGACGATTGGAGAAACAGTAAAGCCCGCTTGCCCTGAGGCGGCCGCGGAGGGGGCTGCAGGCCGCGGCCGCGAGTTGCTCGCCGCTCGCCGCCATCCCGCGGAGCACTGAAGTGGCCGTTTTCAGCTCGCGGGAGTTGCAGGGGCGGCAAGTGCCTTCAAACCAGGGGCTGGTAAGTCAAGTTGAATGTCTCGGCGACAGCCTGATTGCAGACTTTGCCGCGGCTGATGTTGGTGGCCAGACGAAGGGCTGGGTCGGTTTGAGCTGCTTGGGCAAGTCCCCACTTGGCCAGCTTCAGCACCCAGGGGAGTGTGGCATTGCAGAGTGCAAACGTGCTGGTGCGGCCGACGGCACCCGGCATGTTTCCCACGCAGTAATGGATTACCTCTTCTTCCACAAAAACCGGGTCGCTATGCGTTGTCGGCCGGCTGGTTTCAAAACACCCCCCCTGATCGATCGCCACGTCGACAATCACGCTGCCGGGTTTCATTGTCTTCAGGTCCGCGCGGGAAATCAGGCGCGGCGTCTTTGCGCCAGGAATCAGGACGGCGGCGATCACCAAATCGGCTTTCCGGATTTCCTCGAGGAGCATATGTCGGTCGCTGTAAAGGACGTTCACGTTGGGGGGCATGATGTCCTCGAGGTACCTCAGGCGTTCGAGGTTGATGTCGAGAATGGAAACATCCGCGCGGAAGCCCGCGGCAATTTTGGCGGCGTTGGTTCCGACGACTCCTCCGCCGATGATGGTCACATGAGCGGGGGCCACACCGGGTACTCCGCCCAGAAGGATCCCGCGGCCCATTTGCGGACGCTCGAGAAACCGGGCTCCCTCCTGGAGGCTCATTCGCCCCGCGACTTCGCTCATCGGAGTCAGCAGGGGCAGGGAGCCGTCGGGAAGGCTGAGCGTTTCATAAGCGACGCAATCGGCCTGCGACTTGATCATCGCCTCGGTCAACTCGCGATCGGCCGCGAAGTGAAAGTAGTTGAACAGAATCTGACCGGGGCGGATTTGGCTCCATTCGGAACGCTGCGGTTCTTTGACTTTGACGACCAGATCCGCTTTTTCGAAAATCTCCCGGGAGTTGCGGACGATGGTCGCCCCCTCCGCTTGATATTGCTGGTCTGTCAGGCCGCTTCCCAGGCCGGCCCCCGCTTCGATCAGGACTTGGTGTCCGGAGCGGGTCAACTCATGCACTCCGACAGGAAGCATCGCCACCCGGTACTCGTCTTTTTTGATTTCTTTTGGCACACCGACGATCATGGGGCGTTCCTCGGAAAAAACCGAACAGTTCAGAAAGAAAGCTGCCGGGAGTCGGGAAAATTCAGGGACAAGCGGCCCGAATGGGCTTCGCGCGGGCAGGGTCTGTGAGAGTTTAACGGCCGGCCGAACCAGCGGAAAGAGACGCAAGCGGAAGAAATCTGCGGCAAAATCGCGGGCAATTGACCCCTAAATTAGCCCGGTTCTATAATCGTGCCTTTTCGTCCCCGCGACTCGCCCCTGACGAGAGTTCGAATGAAGATCCACGAGTATCAAGGCAAGAAACTGTTCGCCGACTTTGGCGTCACCGTGCTCTCCAGCCGGGTCGCCCGCACCGCCGCCGAGGCAGCCGAGGCTTTTCGGGCGCTGGGTGGCAGCATTGCAGTCGTCAAATCCCAGATCCACGCGGGTGGCCGCGGCAAAGGGACCTTCAAGGAAAATCCCCAACAGCGCGGCGTGCAGTTGGTCAAAAGTGCCGATGAAGCCGCAACCGCAGCGGGCAACATGCTCGGCAAGACCCTGGTCACGATTCAGACCGGTGCGGAAGGCAAGCTGGTCAATCAGGTGCTGGTCGAGGCAGGCTGCGACATTGCCCGCGAACTGTACCTCGGGATTGTTCTCGACCGGGCAGCCAAACGGCCTGTCCTGATGTGCAGCCAGGAAGGCGGCGTCGATATTGAAAAGGTCGCCCACGAGACGCCGGAAAAGATTTTCAAAGAGCATTTCGACCCAGCTCAGGGCTTGGAAAGTTATCAGGTTCGCAAACTCTGCAAGCGCCTCGGGATCGAGGGCAAGAGTGTCCTGGTTGCCGACAAGTTCATGCGGGCGATTTGTCGTCTGTTCGTGCAGTTGGATTGCAGCTTGCTCGAGATCAACCCGCTGGTTGTCACCAAGGCAGGTGAACTCGTCGCCCTGGACTCGAAAATCACGTTTGACGACAACGCCTCTTTCCGGCACAAGGACTTGGCCGAACTCCGCGACCTTTCCGAAGAAGAGGAGTCCGAAGTTCGGGCCTCCAATGCCGGTTTGAGCTATGTCAAACTGGACGGAAACATTGGCTGTCTGGTCAACGGTGCCGGATTGGCCATGAGCACCATGGACATCATCAAACTGCACGGGGGCGAACCGGCCAACTTCCTCGATGTCGGTGGGGGAGCCAACGCGGACCAGGTGACCGAGGCGTTCCGAATCATCCTTTCGGACCCGCATGTGAAGGCGGTGCTGGTCAACATCTTCGGCGGCATCATGAAGTGCACCACGATTGCCGAGGCGATTGTGACTGCCGCCAAAACGGTCGGATTCAAGGTCCCGCTGGTCGTGCGACTGGAAGGAACTCAGGTCGAGGAAGGGCGAAAGATCCTCGCCAACTCGGGAATCAACATTATCGCCGCCACCGACCTGACGGACGCGGCCAAGAAAGCGGTTGCCGCGATCTAAGCGAACCGCCGCGGAGCAGCCGGGGTTGATTGGCATCATTCCGGCCAGCAGTCACATCCTTACGAGCATCCCCTTTTTCCAGGCAGCATTCAATGAGCATTCTTGTCAACAACGAAACCAAGGTGATTTGCCAAGGGATCACCGGCAGCGTCGGCGCCTTCCACACCCGCGGCTGCAAGGAATATGGCACCAAGATGGTCGGCGGCGTGACTCCGGGCAAAGGTGGTCAGACTGCCGAAGGCCTGCCCGTGTTCGATACGGTAGAAGAAGCCCGAGCCGCGACCGGTTGCAATGCAACCATGATTTTTGTTCCGCCCCCTTTTGCCGCCGATGCCATCCTCGAAGCGGTTGACGCCGGGATCGAACTGGTCGTGGCAATCACGGAAGGGGTCCCGGCCCTGGACATGGTGCGGGTTGACGATCGGGTCAAACGCTCCCGGTCGATTCTGGTTGGCCCGAACTGTCCCGGAGTGATCACCCCCGGACAGTGCAAAATCGGAATCATGCCCGGCTACATTCACCAGCCGGGAAAAGTTGGGATCATGAGCCGCAGCGGCACGTTGACCTACGAGGCGGTCTGGCAAACCTCAAACCTGGGGCTGGGCCAGTCGAGCTGCGTGGGACTGGGTGGTGACCCGATTGTAGGCACTTCCTTTATCGATTGCCTCAAATGGTTCCAGGATGATCCGCAAACCGAGGCAATTCTGATGATCGGTGAAATTGGCGGCTCAGCCGAAGAAGAGGCAGCGGCCTTTGCCCGGGAATACGTGACCAAACCGATCGCGGGCTTCATTGCCGGCAGCGCGGCTCCGCCGGGCAAGCGAATGGGGCATGCCGGAGCGATCATCAGCGGTGGCAAGGGAACTGCCGCCGAAAAGCAGGCTGCGTTTCGGGCTGCTGGAATTGAAGTTGCCTTGAGCCCTGCCGACATGGGCTCCGCCATCAAGCGAGCCATCGACGCGCGACGCTAAGCGTCAGCCCAGCGTCAGTGGAGTAAACGCGCCAATCGCGGATGGCCTGTCTGCCACGCCGCTGCGGCTGAGGCCCCGAGTCGCGGCCTTGCACTCGGTTGGCCAAATTCGCCCGTGATCTGCGACCCGCAGAGACCGTTGCTGTCTTGGCGGAGATGGCTGCTGCAAGGGTCTTGGCCCGGAGTCCTTAGCGGAGGAAGTCGATCAGGCTTTGCTTCATGATCTGGGAAGCAACTGAGAAGCTGTATTGCTGCAACATCTGCGCGCTGGTCAATTCGATCACGGCTTGGGCAAAGTCCGTGTCCTGCAAGTCACCCAAGCGGACTTGCGTTTCCCCCTGCAGGTCCTCGTTGCGGTTTTTTAGTTGCTCCAGTCCTGCCAGCGAGGTGGACTGCAACCCGACTGCCGTCAGCACCCGGTCTGCGATTTTTCCCAGTTCACCGAGCCGCCGCGAGACCGCGTCGGCATACTGCGAGTTGTCCACGTTGCGACCGCCGCGCAGGTCGAGAATCAACTCATCGAGCGCCTGAAAGGCATTGGAGGTTCCGGTGAATTCAAGGTAGTCATCGCCTGTCCGATGGACTGCGGAGGAGTCAATCGTCACCATTCTTCCCGTCAAGGAATCGGTCACCACCTGATTGGTCGAAAAGTCAATGTTGACACTGGTCGCTCCGCCATCGACGCTCAACGTCCCATTCGCAGTCAGGTTGACACTCCCCGAGAAACCAGCGGTGATTGCGCTGGTGTTGACATAGACTCGTTCGCCATTGGGACCGGTGACCTCCAGATTGGTCCGACTGCTGTCCCAGGCAATCGCCTGTCCGCCATTGAGTGAGATGGTGCCTGAGGCACCGGTTCCGCTGGTATCGACCAGGGTCACGGTATGCGTTCCGGAGGGGCCAAGAATGGAATCTTTCCCGGCAGAGCCAGTTCCGGCGGCGAGGCCCGAGCCGCCGAGGTAAGTGGTCGCGGTGTGTCTGAGTTCGAGGGTTGCCCGCCCCCGCATGGTGTCCGTTCCGCTTCCGGTCCGCGCTCCCGACTTTCCGTACAGTATGGTCGGCCCACGATCACCTGCTCCGAAAATGGCATCGCCTGAATAGAGCGTCTCCACAGAAAGGCTGGCACTGATGACTGACTCGCCGGGCTTGTCCGAGCCGGCATAGCCGACTTCCAGCGTCCGACCTGAGAGCAATCGGTCTCCATACACGAACGGAATTCGTTCGGTTGCCGAACCGCCATACAGGTACTGTCCGTTGTATCTGGCATTGGCGAGGTCCTTGAGCCGGGTCTGCAAGCCCTCTGCCTCCAGGGCCAGGGCGTTTCGCTCTTCCTGGCTCAGGGCCTGGACACCTTCCTGAGCCAATCGCTGCGCACTGGCCACCACCTGCTGGAACTCGGTCAGGTTTGAGACGCTCGCATTCAGTTTGCCCTCTGCCTCTTCAATCACATATTTCGAGTCTTCCAGATATTTCAGCTGCGACTGAATCGACGTGATTTGGCGAAAGGCCAGTGGGTCGTCGGAGGATTTGCGAATCCGAATTCCGGACGAGATTTGGTCCTGCAGTTGAAGCAGTTTGGTCCCGTGCAGCGTCGAGTAGGCCGAGAGCCGGGAGAGAATTCCGCTGGTGGTCGCGCGAGGAATCATGGGATTGGTGGGTTCAAGTGAATGTGGTTCTCAATTATCGCAAGCTGCTCATTAGTTCCTGCATCATCTGATCCATGGCAGTCAGCACTCGGACCGTAGCCTCATAAGCTCGCTGGAATTTGCTCAGCTTGACCATCTCTTCATTGATATCGATTCCAGAAAAGCCTTCACGCTGCTGTTCGTAATCGGTCTTGAGGTCCTTGAGTTGGCTTTGGAGAAAGCCGCTGGTGCGGACGCGACTGCCGGACAATGCTGTCGTTTCCGCGTGGTATCCTTCAAAGGTCAGGCCGCCGTCGGCCAGTGGCTGTTCGCGGAGAGCAAGCATTTTTTTGATCACCGAAGTGTCGCCGAACTCCCCTGTTTTCCCCAGGGAGATGCGGCTCGGGTTGCTTTTCAGTTCGGGGTCGACCGCAATGCTCAGGGGATCGCTGCCTTGAAAAAAGCCGTTGAGACCCAGAGCGGAAAGGAATTTTCCCTGATCGGAATTGGCAACGAGGAAGGTATTGAACTCATCGCCATTGGCCACAGCGCCCGCCGCAAAGGAGACTTTCACCCCCTGATAGACCTCGATTGCCTTGCCTGCTTCATAGCCTGAGCCAATCGAGACCGTCTTCAGCAGATTGCCCCCTCCGTCAAACACATCGGCGGTCAGGCCCGCGGTCAAGCCAACCGTGCCTGAGCCGTTGACAACGACTCGGAGTTGGTCGTTGTTCTTCCCGGTGTAGTCACCGGAAATTCTTGGTGTGGCAGTTCCGGTAAAGCCGGTCAAATCCGGCACTGTCTCCAGCCGACCGGTAAAGTCAAAGCGATAGCCCGGATCGGCCAGGATCCGCAGTTGGCCCGTCTGGCTATCGACGATACCCTGCAGGTTGGGGATCCCGGAGAACGCCGCGCCCACGTCATTCAGCGATTGGGTTGCCGGGTCGAGGCTGAGCTTGGAAACCCGTCTCTCTCCTCCCGGGCCCGTGACCGTCACGTAGAGGTCTCCAGCGCTGAAGTCAAAGGGCAAACCGGCCTCAGCCAGCGGCACGCTGACGTCCTTGACGAAGTTGCTGCCGTTCAGCAGGTTAAAGGGTCCGGCTGCGCCAATGCCTTGAGCATGGGTCTGGTTGAAGTTTCGAATGACATCTCCAGCCAGCGCACGCATCCGGTTTTCATACTCCGGAATGAACGTGTTGTGCGTTTCCAGCAAAGCGGCAAGTCGTCCGCCGCGGGGAGTCAGAGGACGGCCTTGAGAGCCAATTTGAAGCTGGACGGAGCCGTCCTGGTTGTACTGAATCTCGATTTTGGGCGCAACGGCGCCGAGTGAAAGGGAGCCCCCTGCGAGCGATAATCCCAAACCATCCTGAACGAACTCATTCCGCGAGACATCGATGATTTCCGCGATCCGATTGATCATTTGATCCCGCTGTTCGAGCAGGTCGTTCGGCGGTTGTTTGCTGATCCTGTCCTTGATTTCCAGTTGCAGGTTGGCAAGGTCGTTGAGCATCGTGTTGAGGTCGCCCACCTGCTGCTTCAGTTCATTCTGAGCCTGCTGTTTCAGGTCGAGCAACTGATCACCCAGCTGCTTGAATTGGCCGGCCAACTGCTCCCCTGTTTGGAGCACGACGTTTCGCTGAGCTGATTGCTGGGGATCGGTGGAAAGCTTTCCCAACTCCCCAAACAGGCTGTTGAAACGTTCGTAGAGTGAGCCCGGCCGATTGGAGAAGAAGAACTCCAATCGGTTTTCGTAGACCAGGCGGTTTTCGATCGAAGCGAGGTCTCCGGTAGCGCTGGTCAAGCTGCTCTCAACCGCGAGGTTTCTCGCCCGCGTAATGATGTCCACCGTTGAGCCGCCAACACGGAGCAGGCCGTTAACGGAAGTTTCCCGGCGACTGACCATCTGCACTTCACGACGGTGAAATCCGGGCGTGTTGGCATTCGAAATATTGTTTGCCGTCTGATCGATGGCATATTGGGATGAAATCAGCCCGCTCAGCGCGGTGTTCAAGGACTGCATACAGGGATCTCCTTTCGGTCAGCCGGTTCGCACCAGTTTTTTCCCCGGTGACTGCCTGCCAATCAACTCGCCGGGAATCAGCAATTCCGCAACATGACCTTGCCTGTCTCGACACTTTCCCGCCGACCGGACGGCCCATAACCGCCTGGCTGCGCTTCGTTTCCAGTCAATGCGCGCAACATGCGCTGGTAGAAATCATGTGAGTAGTGAAAGACCATCTGGTTGCCCAGCGTGATGGAACGGACCGTATCGAGTTTCTCGACAATCTCGTTGCGCAGCTGGCGAATCGGCATGGCCTGATCCTCGGCGAGCAGTGAGAGGTAGGCCGAGAGATTGGCTGGCGCGCCCGGAAGCGTGGCCAAGTCTGCGATCACCCCGCCACGGGTCTGATTGATTGCGGCTTGCTGTCGTTCAATTTCCTGAAACAGCTGCGCCAACTCGTCGCCACCGTCTTCCGTTTGACGACGCAACCGCCGCTGAAGTTCGCGACTGCAGACGATCATCTCGTCGAGATGCCGGGACTCGTTGGCAAGGTGAGCGAGGACATGATCCAGCAGGGCGACAGCCGCTGCGTGTCTTGCTTGATCGGAATTCGACATGCTTTGCCTCACGCGGTTGATGCAGGTGGGTAGGGAAGTTCACGAGGGAGTCCGGGCCGGTCACAGTTGGGCATCGAGTTTCGAGCCGCTTGCTGATTCCGACTCGGCCGGCAAGTAATTTTGAATCATCTGGCCAATCCCCAGCGGATTGCTGGCCGCCATGGATTGGCCCATCATCAGGTCAAAGAGCCCGCCGTAGACGTCGCCGCCGTCGCCCTGAAACATGCCATCCTGCAAGGACGACCGGAGTTCCTTGAGCATCAGGGAGAGGAACAGACTTTCGAACTCCTTCCCGACCTCGGCAGCATGTTGCTTGGCGTCAACACGTTCGGCAACGGCTTGTTGTAATTGGGGACTGGCGGCCAGTGGCAAGGCCGCCGCAACGCTGTTCGAAATGGAGTTCATGAGTGCCTCGGGGGTTCGGTTACTCGATAATCAGTTCAGCATGCAGCGCTCCGCTGCTCTCCAGAGTCTGGAAAATGGAAATCAGAGCCTGGGGGGGAACACCCAGGGCATTCAGGGCGGCTGCAAACTCTCCCACGGAGATACTCTCCTTGAGAACGTTGTAGTCGCCTCCCTGCTCGATGGCCGTAATTTGGGTCCGCGGGACAACCTCGGTCGTACCGCCGCTGAAGGGATTGGGTTGGGAGACGACCGGGTTCTCGTTGGTCGTCACGATCAGGTTGTCATTGGCGAAGATCACCCGCGAGATCCGGACATTCGCGCCGATCACAATCGTTCCATTCTTCTGATTGATCACCACCCGCGCAGGCATGTTCGGCACCACCGATTGGCTGGTGATCATCGAAATGAATTCAGTTTGAGCATCGGTGAAACTTTTTGGCACGAGGACTTCGACCGTGCCCATGTCCAGCGGCCGGGCATGTCGTGGAAACAGTTCGTTGATCGCCGATGCGATACGGGTGGCGGTGACGTAATCCTTGTTCCGCAGATTCAGCTTGACATGCGACGAGCGCAGGACCGCGTCGAAGCAGACCTCCTTTTCGACAATGGCGCGGCAGGTTCCAGTCGTGGGATGGTTCTTGGTGACGCTCCCGGCATCTCCTCCCACTCCGAACCCATGGTTCAGGATCGGACCGCTGGCAATCGCATAAACCTCTCCGTCGGCGCCCAGCAGGGGGGTATCCTGCAGGATTCCTCCTCTCAAGTTGCTGGCGTCATCCATCACACTGACGGTGACCGTGATCTCCTCGCCTTTCTTGACGAACGGGGGGAGCATGGCGTTGACCATCACTACCGAAGCACTGCGCGTATTGTTGAAAGGTGGGACCGGGTTGTTGCCGAGGTTTCCCGCCAGATTCGCCGCCATCCGTTGGGTGTCTGGGCTGCGGCCACCGGTTCCATTGAGACCCGTCACCAGTCCGCGTCCCAGAATACTGTTGGAGCGATGGCCGTCGACTGAAATGATGTCCCGAATCCGGACGACCAGGTCGCCGGAATCGACGGTCAGAGGCTGGGCCGGTGGAGGTGTGTCATCAGCGGGGGGCAAGGGGAGTTCCTCAGCTGATTGCTCGGATGGATCCTCTCCCGACCTGAACGAATCCCTGGAGCCCGGCGGGGCTGGGGCCTGAACTGCATCGGGAACCGCGGACGGGCCGACAATCGGCACTTGCGGGGCAGCGAGCAGCGCTGCATCCCAACCAGGCAGTTCGACCCCGGGAAGCGCCACTCCCAGCAACCACGCCGAAATGATGGCGGAGGCAAGCAGGTGCGGGCGGCGGTTGAATCGAAGGCTCGTCTTCGGCATATCTGAGGTCTCGGGTTAGCTTGCAGTCCAGCTCATTCCAGGCGGTGATGAATCAGAATGGCCACCAGCGGTTGAATTTTTTGCCCAGCCATCCCTGATTAAGGAACTTGGATTCGACGCCATCATTCTCATAGCTCAGCTCAAGCTGGGAGACGAGCCGCGAAGAGACGGTGTTGTTGGTGGTGATGTCGATGGCCCGGACAACCCCAGTGAGGATCAGCGTCCGAGTGTCACCGTCGATCGTGACTTTTCGCTTGCCCGCGATCAGGAGATTATCGTTCGGCAAGCGGTCGACAATCGTGACCGTGAACCGATCGATGAAATCCCGCTCGCTGCGGTGCTGAGTGTTGCCATTGAAGGTTCGGGTGGAGTCGGTGCTCCCTTCGGCCTCTACCGACCCTTCATCAGTGCCGAAAACCCCACCGAGTCCAAATCCCAAGCCGAGCGATTTGGAAGCACTGGCATCCTTGTTGAGATTTCGCTGGTCGCGATTCTGCACGTCAGTACTCTGATCGATGGTCACCACCAGCAGGTCGCCAGTGGTGAAGGAACGTAGATCGCGGAACAAATTGTTGTATCGCGGGCGGGCATTGTCATAAATTGACTGAGCGCTCAGCGTGGCCGTCGTGGCAGTCAAGCAGACCAGCAGACCGGTGATTACCACCCAACGGCTAATCAAGCCGCTCCGGTTTCGGGGAAAGAATCTGGTAGTTTGCAGCATGACGGACTTTCCTCAATTGAGGTTTCAAAGGCAACTTGAAATCAACGCACCAGTTCCAACTCGTTCTCACTCACCACCCGGCCCAACAGCCGAAGTTCGCGACCGTCTCGGCCTTTATAGGGCGCAATGACTTCAATCACTTCGCCCAGCCGTCCATCAGCTGCAGCCTTGGCTGTCTTAAGGCCAATCGAAACCTTGCCGATTCGCTGTGTGAGCCGAACCGTTGCCCCCCTGCTCACCAGCTTGGCCGGCTGTTCCGAGCGCTGAACGACAGGCTCGGCGATCCGCAGGACCTGAGTGCCGCGGTCTTCCGCTACTTCATAACTGACCGTCGCTACGGGCATGGCTGGTGCTGACTCCGTACGGGCTTCTGTTGGGGGCTCGAAGACGGACCGTGGCTTGGCGACCTGGGGCAGGATTGGCCCTGACCCAGCCGGGGAGCCGCCGGGGCGTGCTTCGGCAAAGACCGAGTCCACGGGGATCAGATCGGAGGTCTCCAGGGGGGAGGAGCCCCAGGCAACAGAAGACTGGCGGGGCGTCGGCAGCGGCTTCGCAGCCGGAGGCAGGAGGCTGGAAGCGTTCCGATTGAAGCGGAAGTGAACAGGCAGTTGGAGGGTCGTGACAACCGAGCCGGAATAGAATTCCACGGGCAGAAGTTGCTCACCGGCCTGCAACTCACCCGGCAGACTCGCCACGACGGACACGTCGCGCCAATTGAGCTGGCTGCGTTCCAGCAACGCGCGGGCGTCGACCTGCAAACTGACCTGACAGAAGCCCGCGGGTGTGCCGAACTTGCGACTGCATTGCTCGCTGATGGTTTCCGCGAGCAACTGCATGATCTGCTGGATGTCCTGTAACTCGACGGTAACTCGTTCGAAACCGGTCAGGGCGATTTGCTCCCGCTTGATTCCGGCGAGCAGCAGTCGGTATTCGAGTTGTTGCCGGCTGATGGTTGTCCGGGGCTGCTCCATCGTGAGGACTTCCAGATCCAGCGCCTTTACCCGCTGGGCCAGGAAGTTGTTCTCTGCTTCGACCTCTGCCAGGTCGCCGATCCGCAGCACGCCATTGAAGACCGCCCGGTCCTCCGCCTCGACTCGAACTGCTACCAGGTTGGATGGGCGCACGGCGACCTGGCCCCGGCAAAATGCCGGCCCCCAAAGCCAAAGCGGCCCGAAGAAGAGTCCAATCAGCAGCAGGTTACCGCGGAGCTTCATTGCTTACCTCACCAGCTGGCCAGTGTTGGAGAGCATCTCGTCACCAGCGCGGATTGCCCGAGAGTTGATTTCATAAGCCCGCTGGGCGGTAATCAGCGAGACCAGTTCACTGACCACCTCGACATTTGAGCCTTCGACAAACCGCTGCCGCAGAGCGCCAAATCCCAAATCGCGCGGGTTGCCGGCCAACTCGGCTCCCGAGGCACCGGTCAACGCATACAAATTGTTGCCTTTGTTCTCCAAGCCTGCCGGATTGGGAAAGCGGAACAGTTGGATCTGACCGGCAATCGTCGATGCCCCATTTTGGAGAAAACTGACTGCGCCATCCGGACTGATCGTGAAACTCTCTGCCTCGATCGGGATGGTAATGGCGGGCTCGACCAGCAAGCCATCGGCGGTCACCAATTGCCGCTGGTCGTTCAACGTAAAGTTGCCGTCTCTCGTGTAGCGGATGTCACCGTTGGGAAAAGTGACTTTGAAGAATCCATCGCCCTCAATCGCGAGATGAGTATCGATTCCGGTCTCGGTAAGGACCCCCATCGTGTTCACTTTGGTCGTACCGACCGCCCGGGTTCCATTGCCGATTTGAGTGCCGATGGGGGCCACCTGCCCGGTCGCCGAGAGCGCTCCAGGGGCTGGTTGCACTTCGTACATCAGGTCGGCGAAGTTGATGTGACTCCGCTTGAACGCGGTTGTATTGACGTTGGCCAGGTTATTGGCCGTGTTGTCAATCAATAACTCCTGGGCCCGCATTCCGGTAGCACTGGAGTAAAAGGCTTTGAGCATGGCGGTTTTCCTTGCAGTCTGGGGTCGTATCCGGGTCGGGAGGTCACCCTCCAGACGCCGTCTAGCTGCGGTAATTCTGTTGGGTTGTCTCAGCTATCGAACGGATCGTTCGTTCGGCAGCTTCGAACATGCGCGAGGTCAAGATCAGTGAGATCAGTTCATTAACCGGTTGGGCATTGGACATTTCGAGATGTCCCTGCATGACCTGCGCACTGGCCGGAACCTCGGCCAGATTGGGTGGAGCCTCGAAATAGACTTGGCCATGCGGGATGAGTTGTTGTTTGTCGGCAAAGGCAGTTACTGCGATGGATCCAAGCACTTGACCGCGGGCCGAGACCGTTCCACTGGGATCGATCGCCAATTCACTGTCGCCGAACTGTCCATCGATCGTGATCGGCCCGCCCGCGCCGACGAGAGCATAGCCATCGCCGTTGACCAGTTGCCCTCCGTTGGGGTCCCGGAAAAAGGAACCGGCTCTGGTGTAACGCACTCCGTCCGGCGTCTGGACCGAAAAGAAGCCGTCGCCACTTAAGGCCACGTCCAACGTGCGGCCAGTCCGCTGCTTGGGTCCTTCGCTGAAGTCGATTCCCTTAGCCGAAAAATCTCTCCTGACCGGCAAATCCTTCCCAATCGTCACGACTTGTGCCGATAACCAGAGATGAGGGTGGTGCCCTGCAACTCATGCTGCTGAGTTAAGGCATCCATCGCTGTGGCACCGGAGTACAAGCCGCGCATCATGGCCGCAATCCTTGCGGAAAAATTGGAAGTCTTTTGAATCCCGGCGAAGTTGCCAGCGCTCTGGGGGAGCGTCCCGCGCCGACATCGACCAGCGGCTTTGCCGGAAAAATCAGCGCAGGGCACCACCCTCATCTCTGGTTATCGGCACAAGTCGTGACGATTGGGAAGGATTTGCCGGTCAGGAGAGATTTTTCGGCTAACTTTTCCTCCCCTTGCCAGCGGGCGAACGTCGGGCGGGGGGCCCGCGAAAAAGAGAATTGTTCCACGGAATGCCAGCACGAGTGCCGCTTTCGATCCTAAGTTTTCAGGTAGCCGTTCCGTCGCCGGGCGGCTGAGTGTTCGTTCCCTCGCTTCAGATACACCTCAAGGTTTGCTCCCATCATGTCGCATTCGGAAGCCGCCGCTCCTCAAGAAGGCGAAGCCAAGGCCAAAAGCAAATCGGGTCCGGGACTCTTGGTCTGGATCATCATCGCGGTACTCGCCGTTGGCGGCGGGATCGCCACGCCAGTGCTAGCAGCCAAGTTCCTCGGTGGCAGCGAGCCGGCTGAGGGACATGCTGGCGAGGATGCCGAACATGGGGACGGTCACGGCGAGGAGCATGGTGAAGAACATGGGGAAGAGGGTGGGCACGCCGCTGCTGACCACGGAACGGCTGCTGCAGCCGGTGGTGGCCATGGCGGAGGGCATGGAGGTGGTCACGGCGACCCGGCGAAAATTGTTCCCAAATTCGGGAAGGTCAAATTTCCCAAGCCGAGCAAGTATCCGGCCTTCATTGAGTTTGACGAGGTCATTGTCAACCTTGACGAATCCCGCTTTAACCGATATTTGAAGGTCGTCTTCTCCCTGCAGGTCGCCGAGAACCATCGCGGTGACGTCGAAAGCCTGATCGAGGGGAAGAAGGCGATCCTCAAAAATTGGCTGATTAGCCACTTGGCTGACAAGAGCCTGGACGACATCAAGGGCAAGTTTGGCCACAGTCGTCTGCGGCGTGAGATCAGTGAGTACTTCAATCAGCAGTTGTTTGAGGATGGCGTCGAAAGAATCCAGGATATCCTGTTCAAGGAACTGAACGTGCAATAATGGCAAAGGAATGCCGGCTCTATTATTTCCGCAAAGCCGCCCGGATTGAAGAACCGGTGGCTCGCTACCTTCGGACCTGGTTGGCGCGCGCCTGCGGCAGCCTGCAGCAGCGCTGGAGCGAGATTTGCAACACCACGATCACGGTGACGCCTGAGCCTCTCTACGCCCAGGCTTTCTCCAGTTTTCAGGAAGGCTGTGACCCAGCGAGCTTCGGCGTCACGGCTCTCATGGACCCCGGGCTGCCCGATTTCAATGGTCTCAATACGCAAGTCGTGGTCTCGCAAGTCGATCAGCTTGCGCTCGTTCTGGAGTTGCTGTCTGAGGAATTGGAGAGCAAGCCGGAAGTCCGCGAGTTGACGTCGATCGAAATGAACTTGTGCGAATTGCTGCTGGAGCAACTGACCGCCTCGCTGGCCGAGAGCTGGCTCCAAAAAGAGCAGTTGCAATGCAAGGCCGGTCCGCTTGATCGGCATCCTCAGCGGGCTCGGCTTTATGCCGGCAGTGACCCGGTGATCGTGGCGGGATTGAGTGTGCAGGCCAAGGCCGGTCGGGTGCTGTATCAATGGGTTTTGCCCCGCCTGGCGACGACTACCCTGATCAAACAGCTGACCGGAGAGGCCCCTCGTCCGGAAAATCGCAAGCCAGCCAATCTGCGGTCCTTGATTGAGGAAATGCCAGTCGAGCTGGTCGTCAGGTTGGGTGAAGCCCGACTGAGCATGGACGACCTGCTGGCACTGCGGCCGGGCTCGATCATTGTGTTTGACCAGCCGATCGACAGTCCATTGACTGCTTATCTGGATGACCAGGTGCTTTTTCGTGGTTGGCCGGGAAGGCAAGGAACTAAACAGGCATTTCAGGTAGCGGAGATTCCTTGAATCCGCTAAACGTACCCCGCCCGGAGCCGAGCTTGCTCACTCCCGGGATCCCTCCCGCCCTACTTCAGGAAGCTCAGCATGTCAGAAGCGACCTCGGAAAAAAGCACGTCCGAACAGATTGAATCCAGCCACAACACAACCGCGGGTGCTCAGGTTCAAACTCCGGAGTTTGCGCCGTTGACCGCCGAGCCGGGCCCGAAGCAGGGTCCCGAGTTTTCGCGGTTTCACGATGTGCAGGTGGCTTTGGCGGCCGAACTGGGGCGGACTAAAGTCCCAATTCAGAAACTTTTGAACATCGGTCCCGGCTCCATCGTGGAACTGAATCGACCGATCACCAGTCCCGTTGAACTGATTGCTCAAGGCGTGCCTTTGGCCAATGGCGAAGTGGTCGTTGTCAACGATTGCTTTGCCATTCGGATTCTGGAAGTCTACACCGGGACGATGTCAGCCATGCAGTCCACAAGTTAATTCGCCAATCAGGTGGCTGATTCGGCAGACCGGAGGCTCATTGAGCAAAGGCTCTGCGGTTTTGACCAGCCCGCTGATCAATTTCGACATTTTTAATCGCAAGGCCGCTGGGCAAGGATGCTCGCGGCCAGAACCGTATCCAGACCAACCGGTGACTTGAAGGATTAAGTCGATGCGCTGGACAACTCGAACACCCATCCAACCCCTGTACCGCGGGGCCTGTTCGGCCCATCTCCAGCGGGCCGGGTGCCGGACATTCCTGGGGCTGGTCCTGACGCTGGCCGCCGGTGTTGGATTGGGGCAGGAGAATCCGCTTCGCGACGCCGCCTTCGGTTCGCACGCAGGCTCCCCAGTCGAGAGCGGAACGGAATCGGGATATCTCGAACAGCTTTTGCCCAGTTTGCAGAAACTGCAGGATGAGGTTCCTCCAGCCACGGGCCCTGCCAATGCGATGCGGGTTCCCGCCGCGGCTCCCCAGCCCCGCCGCTTCCCCGGCGCGGAGGATACTCCAACAGTGCAGGGCACGCTGGCGGTCGGTGGTTCGCCGGCTGCGGGCGATGCAATGTCGGCGGCGAGCCAAACTCAAACACGGTTGGCTGACAACCGCTTCACCACAGATTTACCCGACTTCGCCGCGGCCAATTCGGCCACCGAACCAAGGGCAGCAGCCGAAGCCAGAGGCGCCGAAACCTCGGGGAGCACGCCCAAAGGCAATGTTTCGCCGACCGGTGGCTGGGGGCGTTCCCCGAGCGGTCTCTCACAGTCTGCCGGCGGTCGGCTGAGTGCTTTTCAGGGGGTTGAGTCATTGCAGCTGAATTCGACCATGGTCAAAGTCGGTTTGAACACGCTCCTCGTTTTGGCTGCTTCGATCGGCTTGATCCTCGTCGTCAGAAAGACCTGGCCCAAGCCGGCTGCGAATCAGCCTCGCTCGGTGGGCCGACTGCAAATCGAGCAAACCTTGAGCCTCGGCGGAAAGGCCGAGTTGAAAGTGGTCCGCTGTGGTCTGAATCAGGTTCTGGTGGCGATCGATGGTGGAGGAATTCGCTCGGTGGTTGCCCTCGAGCCCGCTCTGGAGACGGAGCGGGAGCACGTCGAGCCAGTTCCTGCCAATGCACCGCCTGCGGCCATAAAGGAGCCGGTCAACATTGAACAGTTCGTCAAAATGATCAAGGACATGGAAGGCGATTTTATGGCAGCCCGTACAGGACGTTAGGCTGCTGACCGCGCGGGAGGAGGTCTTCCGTGGGAAACCGTTTCGGGAAAGCAAGGCATGGATCGCCTGTTGTTTCTGGCACAAGCCATCGACAAGGGAACGTTCGAGCAGCTCGCTCCGCCGTTGCAGGTGGCGATCTTTCTCGGTGCGCTCAGCTTTGGCATGGCGATGCTGGTCAGCGTGACGGCGTTCACCCGCATCATCATCGTCCTCTCGTTTGTCCGTCGCGCGCTGACAACCCAGGAGATTCCCCCGAACCCGGTCATTTTAGGGTTGTCGCTGTTTCTCACCTTGTTCGTGATGTCGCCGACGATTCAGCGAATCAATCAGACGGCGATCCAGCCTTACCTCGCCGCGCAGCAGCTGGCCGCACAACAATTGGCTGCGGGTTCCCAGGCCGACAATCCGGCTTCGGCATCTGCCCCTTTTGGGATCTCCGAAGCCTGGGAGAACACGTCCCGGGAATTGAGCTCTTTCATGTTATTCAACACTCGGGAGGCGGACCTGAAGCTGTTCTTTGAACTGGCCAACGCTCCCCTGCCCTCGGACCTCGGTCAAACGCCGCTGCAGGTCCTGATTCCCGCGTTTGTTGTCAGTGAATTGAAGACAGCCTTCATTATGGGATTCTGTATCTACATCCCGTTTCTGCTGATTGATCTGGTCGTCTCTACCGTCCTGATGTCCTTGGGGATGATGATGATGCCGCCGGTCGTTGTGGCGACCCCTTGCAAGCTGCTGCTGTTCATTCTGGTCGACGGCTGGCAGCTGATCTCTCGCGCACTCGTTACCAGTTTCGGTGGATAAGGAGCCTCCTGACTCATGTCCACCGTCGCACCCGTACAACAGACTGACAGCAATTTCGCTTTCGCTGGTCGCAGTGAGACCCTGCTCAGTGTGACCTTTCTGCTCACACTGGTAGTCCTGCTGATTCCGCTGCCAACGGTCATTCTTGACATGTTGCTCGCCGTCAACTTGGCGGGAGCGATCCTGCTGCTGATGGTGACGCTGAACGCCCGCAAGCCGCTCGATGTCAGTGTATTCCCCTCCCTGTTGCTTTTGCTGACCATTTTTCGGCTGTCGCTGAATGTCGCCACCACCCGTTTGATCCTGCTTGAAGGGGATGCGGGAAAGATCG